>NZ_FNKU01000001.1:4162500-4467500 GCF_900100365.1 Pseudomonas cannabina
CCAGCCAGTGCCCGGCGCGGTGCATGTAAAAAGCCTTGTAGGCCTCGCTTTCGATCAACTGCGCAACATCGCCTTGCAGCAGGCCAAGCTCGACCAGCCCGGCGGTAATAACCTGGACCGTCGCTTCGTGCGCCTGGTTCCAGTGTTTGTCCGGGCCGATGGCGTCAAAGGCGGCGTACTGCGATTTCAGCACCAGTTCATAAATGGCTTTCTGCTCGGGTGAAAACCTGCCACTCACTGGAAAAGTTCGGGTGATGTCGCTGGCATAACAGTCGATTTCGCAGCCCGCGTCGATCAGCACCAGATCGCCGTCCTTGAGCACGGCGTCGTTCTGCTGGTAATGCAGGATGCAGCCATTGCACCCCGAAGCGACGATGGAGCCGTAGGCCGGCATCTTCGACCCGCCCCTGCGGAATTCATAATCCAGCTCGGCCTCCAGACTGAACTCATGCAGACCGGCGCGACAGGCCTGCATCGCACGCACATGGGCACGCGCGGAGATTTCCGCCGCATGGCGCATGACTTTGATTTCCGCCGCCGACTTGTACAGACGCATGTCGTGCAGCAGGTGATCCAGCGCCACGAACTCTTTGGGCGGCTGCGCGCCGAGGTGCGCTTTGGAGCGGATCACGTTGATCCAGTCCATGACATGCCGGTCAAATTCGGGGTTGCTGCCCATCGCCGAATACACCCGGTCGCGGCCTTCGATCAAACCCGGCAAAATATCGTCGATGTCGCTGATCGGGAACGCATCGTCCGCGCCAAAATCGCGAATCGCACCTTCCTGCCCGGCACGCAGACCATCCCACAGCTCGCGCTCGGGGTTGCGCTCGCGGCAGAACAGGACGTACTCGCCGTACTCGCGTCCGGGAATCAGCACAACCACTGCTTCGGGCTCGGGAAAGCCGCTCAGGTACTGAAAGTCACTGTCCTGCCGGTACACGTGCTCGACATCCCGATTACGAATGGCCACCGCAGCGGCGGGCAGAATCGCGATGCTGTTCGGCTCCATCTGAGCCATCAGCGCCTTGCGGCGGCGGGCGTATTCGGACTTCGGGATCTGAATCATTGGCAGCTTGAGTCCTGATGGAGTCTGCCGGCCAGGGCGATATCAGCCCGGACCGGTGTCGCAGTGATTGCTGTCGGTCAGTGCAGGGAAGGCTTGGGTTCCGGCGCGGACGGCTCGTTGAACTCGGTGAAGAGCAGCAACGGCGCTACGCGCATGTACTCCATGACTTCCATGTAGTCGGTCTCGCCGTCTTCGGACTCTTCCAGCGCATCCTGAACCTGAGCGATGGCCGCCAGATCCTCAAGAACGGCTTTGGCTTCAGTGCCAAGTGTCTTGTCACCGATGGCCAGACCGAAGCCTGACAGGAAGCCCTGACACCACTGGCCCAATGCGGCAGCGCGCTCGGTCAGCGGTTCGTCGTCGCCCGGCAGCAACAGCACAACGGTCATGTCGTCGCCTGTGAGTTCGCTTTTGACCATCTCTTGCAAGCCGACAAGCGCTGCGCGGATGTTATCCTGCGGCTCGGTTTCGAGCAGCACCGAGGCGTCGGCGAACCAGCCTTCGTTGTCGAAACCGGCACCGGCGCAACTGCGGCCCAGCAACAGACCGTGCAGCTCGGCGGGGGATACTTGATGGCCGCCGCTGTTGAGCAGAGTGGCGAATGCTTTGTACGGAGAATTCTGAATGGGCATGTGCTGGTCGCCAAACGGCGCAATGTCTAGAATGAAGGCCTTGTATCCTAGACTATCCGCGCGACAAGATCACCCGGACGGCGGTTCGAGCTTGAGCATGAGCATCGCCTCCCCTGCCATTCATCAGAAAGTACTCAGTGGAAAACAATGGAAGACACCGACCTGCAAGCGCTGATGAAACGTGTAGAGCTGCTCCTGAAGTTCGCCGAGCAACTTAAAGGCGAAAACGCACTCCTATTAGCTCAGGAAAAATCCTGGCGCGAGGAACGCGCCCAACTCATTGAAAAGAACGAAATCGCCCGGCAGAAGGTCGAGTCAATGATTTCGCGCCTCAAAGCCCTGGAGCAAGACTCATGAGCAATGGCAACAGCGTTACCGTTCAGATCCTCGACAAGGAATATTCGATCATTTGCCCTCAGGAAGAGCGCACCAACCTGGTCAGCGCCGCGCGCTACCTGGATGGCAAGATGCGTGAAATCCGCAGCAGCGGCAAAGTTATCGGGGCTGATCGCATCGCCGTGATGGCCGCCCTGAACATCACTCACGACCTGCTGCACAAGGAGCATGTGCCTGACGTGCAGACCAGCGGCTCGACCCGCGAACAGGTCCGCGAGCTACTCGACAAGGTCGATCTGGCGCTGGCGACAGACACGCCCGGCACACCGGGTTCAACTCGGGGCTGATTATTGCGGGGCATTTCTGTATACTTGCGCCGCTCCCTGGAGTGCTTGCCAGTCGGTCATGTCCCTGAGCCGATACGCACAACCACGGGGGTTGCACGTTGGGGTTGGTGTGCATGTCCGCTCGACGGAAAGCCTTAAAACCTCCTGCAATCTCCACCTTGAACTTTCGGGTTCAAGGGCTACACCGACAGCGGTTCGTCGGGGAGTCCTTATTCAATGCATTGCCAGACGACCTGTCTGGCAATGACGATCCAGCTCTGGTTTCGGCCTCTCGGATCAGCCTGCATGAACTCTCTCTCATGATCAGCGCCCAATCGCTTACACGCCCGCAACTGCGTCGCCAACTGCGCCATGCACGCAGGTCGCTGAGTCAGAGTCAGCAGCGTCAGGCCGCGCGTGATATCTACCGCCAGTTGGCCCAACACCCGCTGTTTCGACGCGCCCGACATGTTTCGCTGTATCTGCCGATGGATGGCGAGATCGACCCGCGCCTGCTGTTGCGCGAAGCCCAGCGTCGCGGCAAGGCCACTTACCTGCCCGTCCTCAATGCATGGCCGCGCACACGCATGGTGTTCCAGCGCGTGCGCCCCGGCGAGCGATTCATGCCCAATCGCTTTCGCATCCCCGAGCCGCGCATCGACCGGGCGAAGCAACGTAAAATCTGGGCACTCGATCTGGTACTGATGCCGCTGGTCGGGTTTGACGATCAGGGCGGGCGTCTGGGCATGGGCGGTGGTTTCTATGACCGGAGCCTGGCTTATCTGGCGCGCAGAAAAGCCTGGCGCAAACCCGTTTTACTGGGGCTGGCGCATGAGTGTCAGAAGGTGGATCGACTGGCGCAGGCCAGCTGGGATGTACCGCTGCAGGGCACGCTGTCGGATAAAGACTGGTACTTGAGTGATGGCGTCTGACTGATGGCACTTGAAGAGCGCGCTCTGATCGTTTGAAGTGTTCAACGACCAGAGCAGAGGCGGGGTTTAATGCCTGCCGGGGACTTTCTGTTGCTGCTGGGTAATTTCGACAGGAGCATCTTCCTTGGTGGTCCATAAACTCTGCGCATAACCGGTTGTCACGACACCCAAGCCAAACAGAATAACCAGAATCCAGAGTAAATCAGGCTTGCGTTTCAACGACTGCCCTCCATAGGCAAATCAATACGCTGTCCACAGCGGTCTTTCGAGAACCGTGCAGCAACGTGGAACTTTGAAGGGCGGCATTTTGCGGTAACGTGAACCAGTACGCAAATACTGGCACAAGCCGACTGTCGGTTTGTCATACAACTTTTCGCCCTACGGCAAACTACATGTCTCTGGAGCACGCGCAATGGCCTACTGGCTGATGAAGTCCGAGCCTGACGAATTCTCGATCAGCGACCTGAAAAAACTGGGTAAAGCCCGCTGGGACGGCGTGCGCAATTACCAGGCGCGGAACTTCCTGAGGGCCATGGCGGTGGGCGATGAGTTTTTTTTCTATCACTCCAGCTGTCCTGAGCCAGGCATCGCCGGTATCGGCAAAATTGCCAGGGCGGCTTATCCGGACCCCACGGCGCTAGACCCTGACAGTCACTATCACGATGCCAAGGCCACCACCGAGAAAAACCCGTGGAGCGCCATCGACGTCGAGTTCGCGGATATTTTCAAGAAAGTGCTGGGGCTGGGTTATCTGAAACAGCAAAGCCAACTGGAACAACTGCCACTGGTGCAGAAAGGCAGTCGGCTTTCGGTCATGCCGGTGACCGCCGAACAGTGGTCGGCGATCCTGGCACTGCGCTGATCCGCGTTATTGAACGATGAAGTTGTTGAACAGCAAGTCTTCGACAACCGGCTTGCCTTCTTCGTCGTTCATGACGCGCTGAACCTGTTTGAGTGCTTCCTGACGAATATTTTCCTTCGCCTCGGCGCTGCTCATCGAATCGACCGTCTGCTGAGTAAACAGCGCCACCAGTTGATTGCGGATCAATGCGTCATGGCGTTTGACCGCAGCTTCAGCGTCGGCACCGGTAACGCGCAACGCGATATCGGCTTTATAAACGCGCAGTTTCGGGCCGCCGTCCAGTGCGTAATTACCCACGAACGGAGGCGTCAGCGAAACATACGATGCTTTAGGAGGACCGCCCTCTTCCTTGGCTTCTTCCTGCGCCATGGCGGGCAACGACAAGGCCAGCAATATCAGAATCCACGCTTTCACAGTCCACTCCTTAATACGGTTTGCCACACAGCTTACAGCTTATGTGTGCTTATCAGGCAGGGCCATGCCTATTGACCTGTGCGCCCGGTTAACTGACTTTATCGGCCACTACCGGAAAAGGAATAGCCCCGATGAAAGCCCTGCTCTGCAAAGCCTTTGGTCCCGCCAACACATTGGTGCTTGAAGACGTCCCCGGCCCGGAGATCAAGAAGAACGAAATTCTGCTCGACGTCCACGCGGCCGGGGTCAATTTCCCCGACACACTGATCATCGAAGGCAAATACCAGTTCAAACCGCCCTTTCCGTTTTCCCCGGGCGGCGAAGCGGCGGGCGTGGTATCGGCCGTCGGTGAAAAAGTCACCCACCTCAAACCCGGCGACCGGGTCATGGCCCTTACCGGGTGGGGCAGCTTTGCCGAGCAGGTCGCCGTGCCGCACTACAACGTGCTGCCCATTCCGGAGGGCATGGACTTCACCACCGCCGCCGCGTTCAGCATGACCTACGGCACCTCCATGCATGCGCTCAAACAGCGCGCCAACCTGCAACCCGGCGAAACCCTGTTGGTGCTTGGCGCATCCGGCGGCGTCGGCCTGGCCGCCGTGGAAATCGGCAAAGCCCTCGGCGCACGCGTCATCGCCGCCGCCAGCAGCGCGGAGAAACTGGAAGTCGCCAGAACCGCAGGCGCCGACGAACTCATCAACTACAGCGAAACCAGCCTAAAGGACGAAATCAAACGCCTCACCAACGGCAACGGCGCCGACGTGATCTACGACCCAGTCGGCGGCGACCTCTTCGACCAGGCCATCCGCACCATCGCCTGGAACGGCCGCATGCTGGTCGTCGGCTTCGCCAGCGGCCGCATCCCGGATCTGCCCGTCAACCTGACGCTGCTCAAAGGCGCCTCGGTGGTGGGCGTGTTCTGGGGCTCGTTTGCCCAGAGACAGCCACAGGACAACGCCGCGAACTTCAAGCAGTTGTTTACGTGGTTTGGCGAGGGGAAATTGAAGCCGCTGGTGTCGACGGTTTATCCGCTGGAGCGGGCTGGAGAGGCGATTGATTTGTTGGGTGGGCGTAGGGCGGTGGGGAAGGTGGTGATCATTGTGAAGCAGACCTGAGGAACCAGCCTATTTCCCAAAAAATCAAGCACCTCAATACATAGGGAGGCGCTGATTTATTCGATTTTTCGTCCCTGCAACGCTCTGGAGGCCTTGATTTATCTGGGGGCAACAGCTGGGTTTTAGGGAAGGTCTGAAAAAGCCTTTTCTTCAAAAGTCGAAGCCAGTAAATACAGGCGCTCCAGCCCGGTTCCTCTCCAAAAAAATGGGCTTTTTCAGAGGATACTTAGGGAGACGCTGATTTATTCTAAAACCCAGCTGTTGCCCCCAGATAAATCAAGGCCTCCAGAGCGTTGCAGGGACGAAAAATCGAATAAATCAGCGCCTCCTTAGAATAAATCAGCGTCTCCATAGGTATGTCATCAATGCTTAAAGACTCAAACAACATAGCCATACAGACAAGGAGAACTGTATGGCCACACGAAAAAAGCGACAAACAAATATATTGCATGACCGGACAAGCGGGACCGTTAACATAAGTCACGGCAGCTCGCCCAAGCCACAAAATACTGGCTTCTTTGGAAGTGGCTTTACCAACACTGGGGCGTCTAGTCGTAAACGCAGACGCAGACGCCTGCATGCTCGTGCACAACAGCAAGCAGCAGCGAAAGCACATGCAGAGGCCCAGGCACTGGCAGAACGTCAGGCCGCAAAACATGCAGCTCCTCACGCTAGAATTCAAGCAGAAGCCGCTGAAAGAGCCCGAGCGGAAGCAGAGGCATATGCTCGAGCCGAGAGAAGTAAGCCACATCGTAATTTTATTGAGAAACTGTCCGATGCTTATCCGATAGTTCAATCGGAACTGGCATCGACTCATGCAATATCCACTGAATTACTTAAAAGCTCCATTCAGAAAGAAGTCGATTCTGGTTTGACTCCAGACTTCAAGGGCGTGAGCGAACAACAGCTCTCGGATTTAATACTTAATGAAAAAGCCACTATAAATTATTTGCTTTCAGGTAAGCGAGAACAACTAGGTATCCTCTGAAAAAGCCCATTTTTTTGGAGAGGAACCGGGCTGGAGCGCCTGTATTTACTGGCTTCGACTTTTGAAGAAAAGGCTTTTTCAGACCTTCCCTAGACAGGCAAATTGCTGCTGAACAGCTGAATCCAAGCAGACTCCATTCCACACAGCAGGATTATCGAAACTATCTCGAGCACCATAGCCAAGGTGATCCCGCTCGCGTACAGCAGGCCCATGAAGCGTGGACACGCTCGTTATCCAAAATCTACGAAGCTAAACTTCTTGCTGAGTCGATCACACTGCTCAATGAGCAGTCGGCAGCGCTGTCCATTCGTCATGCCGAGCTGTCGCTGGCCAATAAAACGGCGAGTCAGGATGCAGAGCGCACATCATCCCGACAGGCCGCTGGCATCGAAAAGCTGTGGTCAGTTATTGCCCCTGCAGCAACGACTAGCACAGCGTCGAGTATCAGAACCGTCGCGACCAACATCGCGAAAGACCAGATCATCAGGATTGCGACCAGAACGCTGGGCAGCAATCTGGTTACGTTGCTGGCGATGTATCCACAACCGTTGGGCGATGCAGAACTGTCGCCTGCTGTCGTCGCCACTCCCCTGTCGCAGCTCAACCTGCCGCCGCATATCGATCTGGAATACGTTGCCAGCGTCAAAGGTACGCTCGACGTCCCTCATCGCCTGGTGTCGAACCAAGCTGAAACGAGTGGCGCTGTGCGCTGGGTGGATTCGGATGGTGTGAACGTTGGCACCAAAGTGCGTGTAAGAACGTTCACCTATAACGCAGAGAACAATTCCTACGAATTTATCCGCGACGGGGAGTCAACACCCGCACTGATATGGACGCCAATAGATCGACCGGCGGACAGTTCGACACGCTCGCCCGCGGGACCGCCGGTGCTGCCGACAGATCCAGGCAACGCGGTGACACCTTTTGTACCGGAGCTTGACGCTTACCCAGCGGTTGATCGAGATGATCCCGACGACTACATTCTCATCTCCCCCATTGATTCAGGGCTTCCGAACACCTACCTGCTGTTCAAGGACCCAAGGTCGATTCCGGGGGTTGCGAGTGGGTATGGCGAGGCGGTCAATGGGGTTTGGTTAGGGGACAAAACTCGGGCAGAGGGCGCATCAATTCCGGCTCATATCGCAGATCAATTGCGTGGACGACGATTTGGTAATTTTGATTCATTGAGGAAAGCAACTTGGATAGCCGTAGCCAATGATCCCGAGTTAGGGAGACGCTGATTTATTCTAAAACCCAGCTGTTGCCCCCAGATAAATCAAGGCCTCCAGAGCGTTGCAGGGACGAAAAATCGAATAAATCAGCGCCTCCTTAGGTAGCCGCTGATTTATTCTAAAATCCAGCTGTTGCCCCCAGATAAATCAAGGCCTCCAGAGCGTTGCAGGGACGAAAAATCGAATAAATCAGCGGCTCCTTAGGTAAACAGTTTACTCAGCATAACCTTGAAATAATGCGAGATGGCGGTGCGCCCTACCCTAGACTCAGCGACCAAGCCGGAGGCCGTACGAAATTTGAAATACACCATAAAGATCACATTTCAAATGGTGGCGCGGTTTATGACATCAACAACTTGGTTATCATGACACCGAGGCAACACATTGATCATCACAGGAGCCCAAAAAATGATCTTTAAAGAAAAAATAGAAGATTATACTGAAGAAGAATTTTTGGAATTTCTAAGGGGACTCTCTTCTGAACACAGTCAACTTCATGGCGATGAATTTGTTAAACACATGGATCGAACAGTTGAGCACTTCGTTAAAATAACAGAGCACCCAGCGCAAACAGACGTAATCTTTTATCCTGACGAAGGTCAAGAAGACACCCCCGAGGGAATTTTAAAAGTAATCAAAGAATGGCGAGCAAAAAATGGCAAGCCTGGATTCAAAAATTAAATACCCAACACGCTATTGGCGAGACACTATATAAAAAGGAAAATCACCCATGGAAGAATTACATCATCATCTGCAGCAATTACCCGACTTCCTTCGAGCGGAACTTGCTGTTCAGGTTGGCGACTGGGGAGGATTGGAGTATATCGACATAACCAATCGACATATACAAGCCATTAATAGCCTGATCACAAGCAAGCGCGTTCCATTACGTCAAGATCATATCGACAATATACCTATTGAGTTGGACGCTACTCCGTGGACAAAGCCAGATATAGAGATGAACGCTCGGCTGAACTCTCTTAACCTTACTGGTATTATACCTATTGATTTTTTCTCGATGACGGTATACGCGCAGTTTCACATGGAAAGCATTCGCTTTTTAAACGAACTAAGGAGACGCTGATTTATTCTAAAACCCAGCTGTTGCCCCCAGATAAATCAAGGCCTCCAGAGCGTTGCAGGGACGAAAAATCGAATAAATCAGCGCCTCCCTAAAAACCAACCTCGAATCGTTGCACGCTCGTATCAAAGAGCAGCACCGGCAGCACGTTGAGCGTTTGGCTCAGCGTCAAGCTCAAGAAACAGCCCGGCGCCAGGCAGAAGAAGCAGCTCGCGCACAAGCCGAGGCTGAAGCGGCAGCGCAAAGAGTGGCAGAAGAGCAAGCTGCGCAGCAGCGAACCCGAGAAGCAGCGCTGCAACTGGCCCAGCGCCAGATCGAGGAAGCCGAGCGTGCGTTGGCGCAGCGCTTGGTAGAAGAAGCCCGCACTCGTGAGGCGGAGTCTCGCCATGCAGTGCAGGTAACGTTCGGGCCTGATGTATCACAAGACGTTGAAGGTGCGATCAGGATATTGAAAGAATCCATCGAAATCGCGATCACCGACTTTTCGAATGCGATCAGCGCTCACGGGGCGCTCGACATGCGACAGCTTGAAGCGATTCAAGCTACGAGCGCGACTCACTGAGTTCTCATGCAAGGCCGGGACCAAGGCACTGATGCGTTGGTCCCGGCACAGTGCATCAAGTGGAACTAACGCAAGCTTTCTCAACAGACCAAACGACTACAACGCCTGCCTCACATGCTCCGGCAAATAATCCACGTACTTACGCATCGGATTATCTCGGCACTTGCCGACAATACTCGGCTCCGCCTCCCGCAGTTCCAAAACCAGCGCCTGACGGTCCTCAGCAGAGAGAAAGAGCTGAATCAACGCGCCGCTGCTCAGGTATCGCTCGGTCCTGCGAAAAATAGTGGGTTCAATAGGCATCCTGCCTCCCCACGCTCCTTCCTCATACTTTTCGAGTTCACGGTTGAGGTGCCCGTAGGACAATTTCTTAAGCTCGATATTTTCATGCACAGTCACATCCTTACCCGGTTTCTCTCTGAAGTAGTGAGTCACCTTTATGGCCTCGCCTTCCGAGTGAGAAGCCGGTGGCGTCCAAGGTGCAAAGCGCCATTGCTCGACAGCACGTCTGGCCACGTCAATAAGCCGGGGGTCAGTTGAATTGATCAACTCAAGGAATCGAACAGAGCCATCGGATTTGATAAAGATCCGAACAGTGACTTCACCCTCGACAAACGGATGACGCAGGTTTGCTGGATACTCGAGCTCCGGCATATGCAACGGCACCGGATACGACGGCAAAGCCTGCGCAGCACTGTCCAGAAGCAAGCTCGCGATAACAAGCACACCGAGCGCTTTAATCATCAGCTGGCACACGAACGCGGATGTTCTCATTTTCATGTTGGCTCATCGTCAGGTGGGACACTGAGTTCAAATTGCCTGTACCGCCAGGGACCCCTACAACACCTTCCTGACATTCTCCGGCAAATAATCCACGTACCTGCGCATCGGATTTTTTTGACACTGAGCGATAATGCCCGGCGTCGCCTCCAGCAGTTCAAGAACCAGTGCCTGACGCTCGTCCAGGGTGAGGAATTGCTCTATGACCGGACCGCTCGACAGGTACAGCTCTGTTCGCATTACCACGTCCGGTTTGACGTCCTTCCGCCATTTGCGCCCCTCGAACATTTCCCTATTCAACTGCCAGCACAACTCCTGCTTCAGCTCGGCATTGGATGTCAGCGGCGGGTGGGTGTGTGTTCGCCCTGTGAAGCTAAACGTGACCGTGACTGCTTCGCCCTCGGGATGAGAGTCAGGTGGCTCCCAGGGTTCAAAGGTCCATTGTTCAACAGCACTTCGGGTCAGGCTGATGAACCTCGGATCAGTTGCCCCTCGCACTTCAAGAAAGCGCACGCCTCCGTCGGCCTGAATGAAAATTCTGACGGTGACACTGTTTTTTACCAAGGCATAACCCATCGACACCGGATAGTCCGGCTCCGGCATATACAACGGCACCGGATACGACGGCAACGCCTGTGCTGCCTCCGCCGAAAGCAACCCCGCAAGCACAAGCGCACTCGGCACGCGGCTCATTCGCTGCCCTCCGCTTGCTCGGCCAACCCGACCAGCAACGACTTGATCGGCGCGGGCAGGTAGTCACCGTACGGGCGATCAGGGTTGCGTCGGCAGGAGCTGATGACCGTGGGTATCGACGCACCCAACTGCTCGAGCAGGGCCTTGCGCTGGGGTTCGGTGCGTTGGCGGGCGACGTGGCTGCTGAACAGCACTTGCCCGGTGTACGCAAACACATCGACCTTGCTCAGCGGCTCTTTGGGGTAGTCCTCGCGGGCGGATTTCACTTCTTCGTTGAGGTAGCCGCAGCGAATGTTGCCGAGGCCGACGGTGACCTCGGTGTTGAAGCGTCGATAGCCGTGGGAGCCGAAAATGACGGGGACGGTGATGGTGGTTTGGGGCGGCGCGCCGACTGTTCCGATCCAGGGTTTGTAGCGCCACTGACGGAGCGCCTGCTCGACCGCTTCGGCCAGTTGCGGATGGCCGCTCTCGATGGCTTTGGCTTCAATGACATGACCATCCGACTTGATCCACAGCTGGGCGCGCACCTTGCCTGCGTAACGGGTCTTGATCAGTTCGGACGGGAAAACCGGTGTGGGTGTGTGAACCGGCACCAGAAATGACTCGGCTGCGCAGAGCGGCTGCACCAGTACTACGGGAAGAATAAACGCGAAAATTCTCATTGTCAGGTTAGCTCATCGTCTCGACGCACCCCGTGGGCGCAATGACGACGATGGTAAGAGGCGTCCAGCAGCCCCGTAAGTACAAGACTTCCGAGACGCCTGTAGGACCGATCCTGAACTCGTGACACACCAACAAACGTCTTCCTAATGTTCGTAAAAGAACACTAAGTCGTCCCCTTTTCCTACGAAGAATCAGCCGGGAGGCACTGCTTTTTTCTGTAATGAAAATGTAATATTCACTTTCACAAAAAAATAATAATCAGGAGCTTTCCCATGTTTGGTTTTTTTCGTCCTGCCAGGCACCAGCCGCCCCTTCCCGAAGAAAAAGTCGACAGTACCTATCGCCGCCTGCGCTGGCAGATCTTCGCCGGTATCTTTATCGGTTATGCCGGTTATTACCTGCTGCGCAAGAATTTCTCACTGGCGATGCCGTACCTGATCGACGAGGGTTACACGCGCGGCCAATTGGGCGTGGCGATGTCTGCCATTGCGATTGCCTACGGCTTATCGAAATTCCTCATGGGAATAATCTCCGACCGCTCCAACCCGCGTTACTTCCTGCCGTTTGGCTTGCTGGTTTCGGCGGGGATCATGTTCATCTTCGGTTTCGCGCCGTGGGCCATGTCCAGTGTCACGATCATGTTCGTGCTGCTGTTCATCAATGGCTGGGCGCAAGGAATGGGCTGGCCACCGAGCGGGCGGACGATGGTTCACTGGTGGTCGCAGAAAGAGCGGGGCGGTGTGGTGTCGGTGTGGAACGTGGCGCACAACGTCGGCGGCGGTCTGATCGGTCCGCTGTTCCTGCTGGGCCTGGGCTGGACCAATGACTGGCACGCGGCGTTCTATGTGCCAGCGGCGGTGGCGCTGCTGGTTGCGGTATTTGCGTTCGTCATGATGCGCGACACGCCACAATCGGTCGGCCTGCCACCCATCGAGCACTACAAGAACGATTATCCGGAAGGCTACGACGCGAGCCACGAAGAAGAATTCAGCGCCCGGGAAATCTTCGTCAAATACGTGCTGCGCAACAAATTCCTCTGGTATATCGCGATGGCCAACGTGTTCGTTTACCTGCTGCGCTATGGCGTGCTGGACTGGGCACCGACCTACCTGAAGGAAGCCAAGCACTTTTCGGTCGACAAGACTTCATGGGCTTATTTTCTGTACGAGTGGGCGGGCATTCCGGGCACGCTGCTGTGCGGCTGGATGTCGGACAAAATCTTTAAGGGCAATCGCGGCCTGACCGGCATGGTGTTCATGTTTCTGGTGACAATTGCCACGCTGGTGTACTGGCTGAACCCGCCCGGCAACCCGACCGTCGACATGATCGCGCTGGTGTCCATCGGCTTCCTGATCTACGGCCCGGTGATGCTGATCGGCTTGCAGGCGCTGGAGCTCGCGCCGAAGAAGGCTGCGGGCACGGCAGCCGGATTCACCGGGCTGTTCGGTTATCTGGGCGGTTCGGTCGCCGCCAGTGCGGCGATGGGCTACACGGTTGACAAGCTGGGCTGGGATGGCGGCTTCGTGTTGTTGATCGGCGCGTGCATTCTGGCGATGGCGTTCCTTGCGCCGACGCTGCGCCATAAGCAGGTCGCCAGCACGTCTCGCGACACCACGGGCGACGCGCTCCACCCCCCAAAGCCTGAGTCAGGCGGTTGCCGACTTGCAGCGTTCGAGCCGCGCCTCCAGATTAAGATCCGGCATGGCGTGGTTACGCAGGGCCTTGGCGGTCTGCTCCACGTACTCGCGGGTGGTTCCATAACGCCCGCTGGCGGTGGCCAGCACATGGCTCAGCACGCTGTCCGGCAGGTTGCCCGCGTAGCTGGGCAAATGCCGCTCCAGGACAAACCCCAATGCCTGCACTTTTCTACCATCTTCAAGGCGGCAATTGAGCCAGTGCGGGCGATACGAGGGGTACGGCATTTCGCGTTCCCAGAGTGCCAACAACGACTTTTCCAGGCATTCATCCGGCAGCCGATAGGCAAAGCCGGTGCAGGAGCCGCCGCGATCCAGGCCAAAGACCAGACCCGGTACTTCCGGCGTACCGCGATGCTCGTGGGACCACAGGTAGAGCCCGCGATGATAACCATGCACCCGCGCGCGCTGGCTCTCTACGGCGGTGCACTCGGGGCGCCAGATCAGTGAGCCGTAGGCGAACAGCCAGACCGGACCGCCCTTGTGGCGACGCATGGTGGCGTTCATGGATGCGAGCAGTTGCTCGCGGGTAAGTTGCGGGCCCATATCGATAACAGGCGGATACGTCAGGCCAAGGCCGTCGTGTACCGCCGCGGCCAACTCGTTGACTGGATTCTCCATTTGCCTCCCTGACAGGCTGACTGACAGTCTTTACCGAGCCCCGCTGACTCGCTCGTGGATGAGCGGCATCAGGGTGTCGTGGTTCGGTTTATTCCGCAGGCCACAGGCCTGTCTTGCCAAAAATCGTCTGGCGACTCAGTGACAGCGCCAGAAGTTATAAGCAGTTGAAGCAATTTACACTCCATTTGCCTTACCGTCAGTCCGGCGTCATGGACGCGGGGCGTAGGCAAATACATCAGCGCGCATCTGATGGGCGTCCATGCCGGCGCTAACAAGGGCGTCCAGCGTGCCGTAAATCATCGCCGGCGAGCCGCTGGCGTAGACGTGGACCGCTGACAGATCCTTGATGTCTTCGCAGACCGCTTCATGCAGCAGGCCGCAGCGCCCTTCCCAGCCACACAGGTCGCTGACCACCTTGTGCAGAAATAGATTGGGCAGCTTCGTCCACTCTTCCCAGTGGCTGACCTGATAGAAATCGCCAGGCCGTCGCACGCCCCAATACAGGTGTACCGGATGCTTGAAACCGTTGGCGCGGCAGTGCTCGATCAGGCTGTTCATCTGCGCCATGCCAGTGCCTGCGGCGATCAGCACCAGCGGACCTTCCGGCAGGTCGGCCAGATGGGTATCGCCGAACGGCAGCTCGACTCGCGCCATTTTGTTGCGCTGCAACTGTTCAATCAGGCTGCGTGCACTGTCTTCGCGAACCAGCACGTGCAGCTCCAGATCCCGCCCTGTGTGTGGAGCGGACGCGATGGAGAATGCGGACTTCTCGCCATTTTCGCGCTCGATCATCAAATACTGCCCGGCGTGGTAGCGCGGAGCCTTGCCTGCAGGAGCGCGCAGGCCGACGCGCCAGACATCACCACCGATCTCGACGCATTCGCTGACCTGGCAGGCAAAACTGCGCACCGGCAGCTCGCCTCTGGCCAGCACGCCGTCCCACAGCACCACGCACTCTTCTAGCGGCTCGGCCACACAGGTATGAATCTCGCCGTGATCGAGCTCTTTGCCCGACTGCATCACCCGCCCCTCGACCAGCAAGGCCGAGCAGACATGGCAATTGCCGTTGCGACAGCTCTGCGGACAGTCGTAGCCCAGGCGCTGCGCTGCATCGAGAATCCGCTCGCCCGGCAGGGTTTCCAGCACCGCGCCTGACGGCTGCAAGGTTACGCGCATCAATCTATTCCCAACTGAGTCCAGATCTCGTCCACACGACGGGTCGTGGCTTCGTCCTTGACGATCGCCCTGCCCCATTCACGCGCGGTCTCGCCTGGCCATTTGTTAGTGGCATCCAGGCCCATTTTTGATCCCAATCCAGACACCGGAGAGGCAAAATCGAGGTAATCGATGGGCGTGTTGTCGATCATCACCGTGTCGCGTTTGGGGTCCATGCGTGTGGTGATGGCCCAGATCACATCGTTCCAGTCACGCGCATTGATGTCGTCATCGGTAACGATCACGAACTTGGTGTACATGAACTGTCGCAGGAACGACCAGACACCCAGCATCACGCGCTTGGCATGACCGGGATACTGTTTCTTGATGGTCACCACCGCCATGCGATACGAACAGCCTTCGGGCGGCAGGTAGAAATCGACGATTTCCGGGAACTGCTTTTGCAGGATCGGCACGAACACTTCGTTCAGCGCGACGCCCAGAATCGCCGGTTCATCCGGCGGACGACCGGTGTAGGTACTGTGGTAGATCGGTTTGATGCGATGGGTGATGCGTTCGACGGTCAGCACCGGAAAGCTGTCGACTTCGTTGTAATAACCGGTGTGGTCGCCGTAAGGGCCTTCGTTGGCCATCTCGCCCGGATGAATCACGCCCTCGAGCACGATTTCGGCGCTGGCCGGCACTTGCAGGTTGCTGCCACGGCACTTGATCAGTTCGGTGCGCGAACCCCGCAGCAGCCCGGCGAAGGCGTATTCGGAGAGGCTGTCCGGGACCGGCGTCACGGCACCCAGGATGGTCGCCGGGTCAGCGCCCAGCGCAACGGCCACCGGGTAAGGCTCGCCGGGATGCTTGGCACACCAGTCGCGAAAGTCCAGCGCGCCACCGCGATGGCTGAGCCAGCGCATGATGATTTTGTTGCGGCCGATCACCTGCTGGCGATAGATGCCGAGGTTCTGGCGCTCTTTGTTCGGGCCTTTGGTCACGGTCAGGCCCCAGGTGATCAGCGGCGCCACATCGCCCGGCCAGCAGGTCTGCACGGGCAGCATGCCGAGGTCGACGTCATCACCCTCGATGACGATCTCCTGACAGGGCGCGTCCTTGACCACCTTGGGCGCCATGGCGATGACCTTGCGGAAGATCGGCAGTTTCGACCAGGCGTCTTTCAGGCCCTTGGGCGGCTCGGGCTCCTTGAGGAAGGCCAGCAATTTGCCGATCTCGCGCAACTCGCTGACCGCTTCGGCGCCCATGCCCATGGCCACGCGCTCGGGCGTACCGAACAGGTTACCCAGCACCGGAATATCAAAACCGACCGGTTTTTCGAACAGCAGGGCCGGGCCTTTGGCACGTAAAGTCCGGTCACAGATTTCAGTCATTTCCAGCACAGGCGAGATCGGCATCTGAATGCGCTTCAACTCGCCGCGCTGCTCAAGCTGCTGCACGAAATCCCTTAGATCTTTGAATTTCATTAACCCGGCCATTTATCCAAATAGACGCATATCCTACCTGCTCCCGCCCTTCAAGGCAGCTAATCCGCGGCGCGCAGGCAAAAAAATGGTGCCCCGAAGGACACCATTTTTTGATTCAGCCTGTCTGTTACTTGCGTTTCATGGACAGGAAGAACTCGTCGTTGGTCTTGGTCTGCTTGAGCTTGTCGATCAGGAACTCGATAGCCGCGACTTCGTCCATCGGGTGCAGCAGCTTGCGCAGGATCCACATACGCTGCAACTCGTCATCAGCGGTCAACAGCTCTTCACGGCGTGTGCCGGAGCGGTTGATGTTGATGGCCGGGAACACGCGCTTCTCTGCGATCTTGCGATCCAGCGGCAGCTCCATGTTGCCCGTACCCTTGAACTCTTCGTAGATGACTTCATCCATCTTCGAACCGGTTTCAACCAGTGCGGTGGCGATGATGGTCAGCGAGCCGCCTTCTTCGATGTTCCGCGCAGCACCGAAGAAACGCTTTGGTTTCTCGAGCGCATGAGCATCGACACCACCGGTCAGTACCTTGCCGGAGCTCGGGATGACGGTGTTGTAGGCGCGAGCCAGACGGGTGATGGAATCGAGCAGGATAACGACGTCTTTCTTGTGCTCGACCAGGCGCTTGGCCTTCTCGATCACCATTTCGGCAACCTGTACGTGACGGGTTGGCGGTTCGTCGAACGTCGAGGCAACCACTTCGCCGCGCACGGTGCGCTGCATTTCGGTCACTTCTTCCGGGCGCTCATCGATCAGCAGAACGATCAGATGGACTTCCGGGTTGTTACGCGTGATGTTCGACGCGATGTTCTGCAGCATGATGGTCTTGCCCGCCTTTGGCGGAGCAACGATCAGACCGCGCTGACCTTTACCGATCGGCGCGCACAGATCGATCACACGACCGGTCAGGTCTTCGGTGGAACCGTTACCGGCTTCCATCTTCATGCGGATCGTCGGGAACAACGGCGTCAGGTTTTCGAACAAGATCTTGTTCTTGGCGTTTTCCGGACGGTCGTAGTTGATCGTGTCGACCTTGAGCAGAGCGAAATAACGCTCACCTTCTTTCGGTGGACGGATCTTGCCAACGATGGTGTCGCCGGTGCGCAGGTTGAAGCGGCGGATCTGGCTGGGGGAGACGTAGATATCATCCGGGCCGGCCAGGTAGGAAGCGTCTGCAGAGCGCAGGAAACCGAAGCCGTCCTGGAGAATCTCCAGCACGCCATCACCGGATATTTCCTCGCCACTTTTAGAGTGCCGTTTCAGCAGGGAAAAAATGACGTCCTGCTTGCGCGAACGGGCCATATTTTCTATGCCAGCCTGTTCGGCCATTTCGAGCAATTCGGTGATCGGCTTTTGCTTGAGTTCAGTCAGGTTCATATGGGGAATGACGTAATCATGTATGGAGGGGGAAATTAAGCTTTTGGCTTAATGAGGCCGCGCCGCAAAGAAGGCGACAGGATCGCGTGCAAATCGAAAGGAGAGCGTCGGCGACGGCTAGCAGGGGGCAACGGAGAAGCCGTTGCGGGGCCGAATGTACCACCTGATTTTCCGGGCGTCTAGTACGACGCCCGAAAAAAAACCCGCTATTTGCGGGGCTTTGGAGTGCTTCAGATGTTGGCGTCCAGAAATGCAGCCAGCTGCGACTTCGACAGTGCGCCTACTTTGGTGGCTTCGACATTGCCGTTCTTGAACAGCATCAGCGTAGGAATACCGCGCACGCCGTGTTTGGCAGGAGTTTCCTGGTTTTCATCGATGTTCAGCTTGGCGATGGTCAGCTTGCCGTCGTAGGTGTTGGCGATTTCGTCCAGTACCGGGGCAATCATCTTGCACGGACCACACCACTCGGCCCAGTAGTCAACCAGCACAGGACCCGTAGCCTTGAGTACTTCAGCTTCGAAGGTGGCATCGGTGACGTGTTTGATCTTTTCGTTGCTCATGGAAGTCTCCGAGGTCGTAGGCTAAAAGACGACCATCATAACGGTCCTCATGCCATTCAGGAAGCGAAGCTTCATTGAGTCTGGCTATCGCGCGGCATGACTGAGGTTATGGCAGTCGTTCAGTTCGCGGGGGAAACGAAGACGATGCCAGTGCGCAGCGCTGCGCCTCGTATGTGTTCCTGCATGGCTTTTTGCGCCGGACCCGAGGCATGCCGGGCCAGCGCACGCAGGATCTTGCGGTGCTCCTGCCAGGTTTCCATTACCCTGGCGGCGCGGATGAACGGCATTTTCTGGCTTTCGAGGAAAATATCGGCGCCTGCCGTGACAATCCCCAGCATCGCCTGATTACCACTGGCGACGAGGATGTGCCGGTGAAAGTCGAAATCCAGCCGGGCGGCGGCTTCGAAGTCGCCGGCGCGCAACTCCAGACGCATGGCTTCGACATTGTCTTCCAGCACATCGCGCTCGTCGGCGGTCAGCGTCACTGCCGCCAGCCCTGCAGCGAAACCTTCCAGTGCGTAGCGCAACTGAAACGTGTCGGCGGGTGAAACCCGGGCTTCGAACGGCCAGGAAAACCCGCTCGTGCGCTGTTCTGGTTCAGAAACGGACTGGACGAACACGCCCTTGCCTGGTTGCACACGGACCACACCCAAGGCGCTGAGCGACGACAAAGCCTCACGCAGCGACGCACGACTGACGCCCAGCAAAACCGCCAGATCGCGTTGCGACGGCAGGCTTTCGCCAGGTTTATACCCTTGTTCGGCAATCAACTTGCGAATGGCCCGGAGGGCTGATTCGGGTACTGCGAGCGAAGTATTCGGCATCACTGTTCAGGCCAGTCAGTCCGGTGAAAATCCCTTTTAACGTCATCCCGATCATTCGGCAAGCGACGCCCAGCGCTGGGGCGGCAAGGCCTGCAAGCGCGCCAAAGCAGGGCGACGCATGCATTGACTGTTCAGACCAGTAAGACCAAAAACACGCTGAAAACCACGGCTTATGGTGCTCATCAGGCGAATGGCATGCGCTGTGCACTGGAGAAAGGCCAACATCTTTCGTTCCGCCCGGAGATTTCATATGACCAAGCGTTACAGCGCTCTGCTTACTGCCTTGTTTGCCAGCATGATGCTGAGCCAGACACCCGCGCATGCCAACGGCCTGGACGACGTCATGGCGCGCGGCACCTTGAAGGTTGCCGTGCCACAGGACTTCCCGCCATTCGGCTCGGTCGGGCCGGACATGAAGCCGCGCGGCCTGGATATCGATACTGCGCAGCTGTTGGCCGACAAGCTGAAGGTCAAGCTGGAACTGACACCGGTCAACAGCACCAACCGCATTCCGTTCCTGACCACCGGCAAGGTCGATCTGGTGATCTCCAGCCTGGGCAAGAACCCTGACCGCGAGAAAGTCATCGATTTCTCCCGTGCTTATGCGCCGTTTTACCTGGCGGTTTTCGGCCCACCTGATTCTCCGGTCAAAGACATCGCCGATTTGAAAGGCAAAACCATCAGCGTGACCCGTGGCGCGATCGAAGACATCGAGCTGTCGAACGTTGCACCCGAAGGCGCGACCATCAAGCGCTTTGAAGACAACAACTCGACCATCGCCGCCTACCTCGCCGGCCAGACTGATCTGATCGCCAGCGGCAACGTGGTCATGGTCGCCATCAGCGAGCGCAATCCCAAGCGTATTCCGGCATTGAAAGTGAAGCTCAAAGACTCACCGGTGTATGTCGGCGTGAATAAGGGTCAGCCGGAACTGCTGGGCAAGGTCAACGAAATTCTGAACGCCGCCAAGGCCGACGGCTCACTGGAAAAAGCATCCCAGACCTGGCTGAAGCAACCGCTGCCTGCCGATCTCTGATTACTGCTTTTTCGGTCACAGGATCCACCCATGGCTTATCACTTCGACTTCACACCGGTCCTGCAAAACCTCGACGTGCTGTTGCGCGGGGCTTTGTTCACGCTGGAACTGACCGCCATCGGCACCTTGCTCGGTGTCAGCCTCGGGATTGTCGGTGCCGTCGTCCGGGCCTGGAAGATCCAGCCCTTTGCGACGATCTTCGCGATCTACGTCGAGCTGATCCGCAACACGCCGTTTCTGGTCCAGCTGTTCTTTATCTTCTTCGGTTTGCCGTCGCTGGGCGTGCAGATCACGGAGTGGCAGGCGGCGGTGCTGGCGATGGTCGTCAATCTGGGGGCCTATTCGACCGAAATCGTGCGCGCAGGCATTCAGGCAATTCCCAAGGGCCAGCTTGAAGCGTCGGCTGCACTGGCGATGAATCGTTACGAAGCCTTTCGTTACGTGGTGCTGGTTCCAGCGCTGGGCAAGGTCTGGCCGGCGCTGAGCAGCCAGATCATCATCGTGATGCTGGGTTCGGCTGTCTGTTCGCAGATTGCCACCGAAGAGCTGAGCTTCTTCGCCAACTTCATTCAATCGCGTAACTTCCGGTCGTTTGAAACCTACATCGTGACCACGCTGATCTACCTGGCCATGGCGCTGCTGATCCGCCAGTTGCTGGCCTGGATCGGTAGACGTTACATATCGAGGAGCCGCTGATGGATTTCACCCTCTGGGACATCGTGCGCAACCTGCTCATCGGCCTGCAATGGACCGTGGCCCTGTCGCTGGTGGCGTTCATCGGCGGCGGGTTGATCGGCTTGCTGATCATGGGCATGCGCACCTCGGAAAAATCCGGCCCGCGCGTGATTGCCAAGCTCTATATAGAACTGTTTCAGGGCACACCGCTGTTGATGCAGTTGTTTCTGGTGTTCTTCGGTGTGGCCTTGATGGGCATGAATATTTCGCCATGGGCCGCCGCTGCGCTGGCCTTGACGCTGTTCACCAGCGCCTACCTCGCTGAAATCTGGCGCGGCTGCGTGGAGTCGATTTCCAAGGGCCAGTGGGAAGCGTCCGCCAGCCTGGCAATGACGCCGCTGGAACAGATGCGTTACGTGATCCTGCCTCAGGCGCTGCGCATCGCGGTTGCACCGACGGTGGGCTTTTCCGTTCAGGTGGTCAAAGGCACCGCGGTGACCTCGATCATCGGCTTCACCGAGCTGACCAAGACCGGCAGCATGCTGGCCAATGCCACGTTCGAACCTTTCATGGTCTATGGCTTCGTTGCCTTGGGCTACTTCATCCTTTGCTATCCCTTGTCGCTGTGCGCGCGCCATCTGGAAAGGAGACTGCATGCCTCTGCTTAGAATTTCCGCCCTGCATAAATACTATGGCGATCACCACGTACTGAAGGGCATCGATCTGTCGGTCGAAGAAGGCCAGGTGGTGGCCATCATCGGCCGCAGCGGCTCGGGGAAAAGCACCCTGTTGCGTACGCTCAACGGGCTGGAATCGATCAACGATGGCGTGATCGAAGTCGACGGCGAGTATCTGGATGCCGCGCGCGCCGACCTGCGCACCCTGCGCCAGAAGGTCGGCATGGTGTTTCAGCAATTCAATCTGTTTCCGCACTTGAGCGTGGGCGAGAACGTGATGCTCGCGCCGCAGGTCGTGCAGAAGGTGCCGAAGGCAGAAGCCGCCAGGCTGGCGAGAAAGATGCTGGAGCGTGTCGGGCTGGGCGAGAAGTTCGACGCTTTTCCGGATCGCCTGTCCGGCGGCCAGCAACAACGCGTGGCCATTGCCCGCGCACTGGCCATGTCGCCACGGGTCTTGCTGTGCGACGAAATCACCTCGGCGCTGGACCCGGAGCTGGTCAATGAAGTGCTCAGCGTGGTGCGCCAACTGGCGGCTGACGGCATGACCCTGATCATGGTGACCCACGAAATGCGCTTCGCCCGGGAAGTGGGCGACAAACTGGTGTTCATGCATCAGGGCAAGGTGCACGAAGTGGGCGACCCGAAAGTCCTGTTTGCCAACCCGAAAACTGCGGAACTGGCGAACTTCATCGGGACCACGGAACAGGCGTGACACGCAGCACCGTCAAGATCGGACGCAGGGCTCGACGCCCCGCCCCTGTAGGAGCGAACTTGTTCGCGAAAGGGCCGGTACATCCGCCGAAGATGCATCGCCTGAAACACTGTCGTCGTGGACAAGCGAAGCGTCGCCCGGTCCACTCCCACTCCTCCAGCCAGAAGCATGACGCCCCCACGGCCTTCGGCCAGAAGCCTGCGCGCCCCATTCTGCGGGCTCTTCATGACGTATGTATAACGCCGAGCGCTCCGACATGGGAACACAGAGCGTCGCACGATAGTTACAGAACTATCGCACCGAGCCGATAGCCATGCGCCACGTCGCGAGAGTAATACCGGGTATTTCCCGGGCCTGGACAGCTTCGCGTTGGCGGCAGGCATGGATCGTGGCACGATGGTGCGGTTATCGAACTGGATTTTCTGATCATGCCGCACTCCACACCCAAGAATCTTTCACTGATCGCCGCTATCGACCTGGGCTCAAACAGCTTTCATATGGTTGTCGCGAAAGCCAATCAGGGCGAAATCCGTATTCTTGAGCGCCTCGGCGAGAAGGTGCAGTTGGCCGCAGGCATCGACGAAGAGCGCCAGCTGTCTGAAGAATCCATGCAGCGCGGTCTCGACTGCCTGAAACGCTTCGCTCAGTTGATCAACGGTCTGCCGCACGGAGCGGTGCGCATCGTCGGCACCAATGCCCTGCGCGAAGCACGCAACCGCAACGATTTCATTCACCGCGCCGAAGAAATTCTCGGCCATCCGGTGGAAGTGATTTCCGGCCGCGAAGAAGCCCGCCTTATCTATCTGGGCGTGTCCCACACGTTGGCGGATACGCCGGGCAAACGTCTGGTCGCCGACATCGGCGGCGGCAGTACCGAGTTCATCATCGGCCAGCGCTTCGAGCCACTTCTGCGTGAAAGCCTGCAGATGGGCTGCGTGAGTTTCACCCAGCGCTACTTCCGCGACGGCAAGGTGACACCCGCCCGTTACGCCCAGGCCTACACCGCGGCGCGCCTCGAAATCATGAGCATCGAGCATGCACTGCATCGCCTGAAGTGGGATGAGGCCATCGGCTCATCGGGCACCATTCGCGCCATTGGCGTGGCGCTCAAGGCCAACGGCTACGGTGCAGGCGAGGTCAACGCCGAAGGGCTGGCCTGGCTCAAGCGCAAACTGCTCAAGCTGGGTGACGTCGAAAAGATCGACTTCGACGGCATCAAACCTGACCGCCGCACTATATTCCCGGCGGGCCTGGCAATTCTTGAAGCCATTTTCGACGCGCTTGAACTCAAGCGCATGGACCATTGCGAAGGTGCGCTGCGCGAAGGCGTGCTGTACGACCTGATGGGTCGTCATCACCACGAAGACGTGCGTGAGCGCACGCTCAGCTCGCTGATGGAGCGTTACCACGTCGATCTGGAACAGGCCGCACGCGTCGAAGCCAAAGCACTGCATGCGCTGGAGCAGGTTGCCGAAAGCTGGGAATTACAACACGAGAGTTACGCCGAACTGCTGAGCTGGGCCGCCAAGGTGCATGAGATCGGGCTGGACATCGCCCACTACCACTATCACAAGCACGGCGCCTATCTGATCGAGCACTCGGACCTTGCCGGATTCTCACGCGAAGACCAGCAAATGCTCGCCCTTTTGGTCCGCGGTCATCGCCGTAACATTCCCAAGGACAAGTTCGCCGAGTTTGGCGCGGAAGGCATCAAGCTGATTCGCCTGTGCGTGCTGTTGCGCTTTGCGATTCTGTTTCACCACATCCGTGGCACCCAGGAGATGCCACGCGTGGTGTTACGTGCCGACGGCCCGAGCCTCGATGCAGAGTTCCCGGAAGGCTGGCTGGAAAACAACCAGCTGACTCAGGCCGACTTCGCGCTGGAAGCGGAGTGGCTGGCCCGAGTCGGTATCGTCTTCAGCGTACGCTGAGGACCGGGTTGCTCAGGCGCTCCAGCAGGGTCGCCTGAGCGCTCCGCGCGTTCTGATTGCCGGTCGGCGTGCTGCGAATGTAACGCCCGTCCGATTGTAACAGCCAGCTGTGGGTGTTGTCGGTCAGGTAACTTTCCAGCTCTTTCTTCACCCGCAGAATCAGCTTCTTGCCTTCCACCGGGAAGCAGGTCTCGACACGCTTGTCGAGGTTGCGCTCCATCCAGTCGGCACTCGACAGGAACATCTGCTCGTCGCCGCCGTTGAGGAAGTAGAACACCCGCGTGTGCTCCAGGAAGCGGCCGATGATCGAGCGCACATGAATGTTGTGCGAGACCCCGGCAATCCCAGGACGCAGGCAGCACATGCCGCGCACCACCAGATCGATACGCACACCGGACTGGCTGGCCTTGTACAGCGCGCGAATGACCTTCGGGTCGGTCAGCGAGTTGAACTTGGCGATGATGTGCGCAGGTTTGCCGTCGAGCGCGAACTGCGTCTCGCGGGCAATCATGTCGAGCATGCCCTTCTTCAGCGTGAATGGCGCATGCAGCAGCTTCTTCATGCGCAGGGTCTTGCCCATGCCGATCAACTGACTGAACAGTTTGCCGACGTCTTCGCACAACGCGTCGTCGGAGGTCAGCAAGCTGTAGTCGGTGTACAGACGCGCGTTGCCGGCGTGATAGTTGCCGGTCCCGAGGTGCGCGTAACGCACGATCTCGCCCGCTTCGCGGCGCAGGATCAGCATCATCTTGGCGTGAGTCTTGAAACCGACCACGCCGTAGATCACCACCGCGCCCGCCGCTTGCAGACGGCTGGCCAGTTGCAGGTTCGACTCTTCGTCGAAACGCGCACGCAACTCGATCACCACCGTGACTTCCTTGCCGTTACGCGCGGCATCGACCAGCGCATCGACAATTTCCGAGTTGGCACCGCTACGATACAGAGTCTGGCGAACCGCTAGAACATGCGGGTCTTTCGCCGCCTGACGCAGCAGATCGACCACTGGCGTAAAGGATTCAAACGGGTGCAGCAGCAGAATGTCTTGCTTGCTGACCACGCTGAAAACGTTTTCGCTGTTCTGCAGCAGCTTGGGGATCGCTGGCGTGAACGGCGGGTATTGCAGCTCCGGATGGCTGTCCAGGCCGGTGATGCTGAACAAGCGCGTCAGGTTGACCGGGCCATTGACCTGATACAGCTCGGACTCGTTCAGGTTGAACTGCTTGAGCAGGTAATCCGACAAGTGTTTCGGGCAGGTATCGGCCACTTCCAGGCGGACCGCGTCGCCGTAACGACGCGAAAACAGTTCGCCGCGCAGGGCCCGCGCCAGGTCTTCGACGTCTTCCGAGTCCAGCGCCAGATCGGCGTTTCGGGTCAGGCGGAACTGATAGCAGCCTTTGACCTTCATGCCCTGGAACAGGTCATCGGCGTGTGCGTGGATCATCGACGACAGGAACACAAAGTTATCGCCAGGCCCGCACACGTCTTCCGGCACCTTGATCACGCGCGGCAACAGGCGCGGAGCAGGAATGATCGCAAGGCCGGAGTCGCGACCGAAGGCATCGATGCCTTCCAGTTCGACGATGAAGTTCAGGCTCTTGTTGACCAGCAACGGGAACGGGTGCGTCGGGTCCAGACCGATCGGGGTGATGATCGGCGCGATCTCGTCACGGAAATAACGACGCACCCAGGCCTTGAGCTTGGCGGTCCAGTGACGACGACGAATGAAGCGCACCTGATGCTTTTCCAGCTCAGGCAGCAGAATGTCGTTGAGAATGGCGTACTGGCGGTCGACATGACCGTGAACCAGTTCGCTGATTCGGGCCAGCGCCTGATGCGGCTGCAGGCCATCTGCGCCAGCCTGTTCACGGGCAAACGTGATCTGCTTTTTCAGACCGGCCACACGAATCTCGAAGGACTCATCGAGGTTGCTGGAGAAGATCAGCAGAAACTTCAGCCGCTCCAGCAACGGGTAGGACTCATCGAGCGCCTGTTCCAGTACCCGGATATTGAACTGCAACTGGGACAGTTCGCGGTGGATATACAGGCTGCTGTCGTCCAGGTTCGGCGCGACGATGGCCGGCACCAAAGCGGCAGGCGCCTCGATGGCCGGGACTACTTCGATATCAGGTTCAACCATGGGCGTCGCCTCCTGAACATCGACTTCAACAGCGGCTTCGATGAGTGCTTCGGTATTCATGAGTGTTCCTGTGAGGCTATTGCCCCTTCAACAGTTGAGCGGCACGAACGGCAAAATAAGTGAGAATGCCGTCGGCACCTGCGCGTTTGAAGGCAGTGAGGGATTCGAGAATCACCCCTTCACTCAGCCAACCATTCTGGATTGCTGCCATGTGCATCGCATATTCACCACTGACCTGATAGACAAATGTCGGCACCTTGAACTCATCCTTGACCCTGTGAAGGATATCCAGATAAGGCATGCCGGGTTTGACCATCACCATGTCAGCACCTTCGGCAAGGTCGGCGGCCACTTCGTGCAGCGCCTCGTTGCTGTTGGCCGGGTCCATTTGATAGGACGCCTTGTTGGCCTTGCCCAGGTTCAACGAAGAACCCACCGCGTCGCGGAACGGGCCGTAGTAGGCACTGGCGTATTTGGCCGAGTAGGCCATGATTCGAACATTGACGTGCCCGGCCAGCTCCAGAGATTCGCGGATGGCCTGAATGCGGCCGTCCATCATGTCTGAAGGCGCGATAACCTGAGCGCCCGCATCGGCATGGGACAGCGCCTGCTTGACCAGTGCGTCGACAGTGATGTCGTTCTGCACATAACCTTCTTCATCGAGGATGCCGTCCTGACCATGGGTAGTGAACGGGTCCAGCGCCACATCAGTGATGACGCCCAGCTCCGGGAAGCGGTCACGCAGGGCGCGGGTGGCGCGTTGAGCGATACCGTCCGGGTTCCAGGCTTCGGCACCGTCCAGGGATTTCTTTTCCGGCGGGGTCACCGGGAACAGCGCCAGCGCAGGAATACCCAGCGCGACCCATTTTTCGGCTTCTTCGAGCAGCAGATCGACACTCAGGCGCTCGACGCCTGGCATCGATGCGATGGACTCGCGACGGTTTTCACCATCGAGTACAAATACGGGGAGAATCAGATCGTCAACGGTGACTACGTTTTCACGCACCAGCCGACGGGAAAAGTCGTCGCGGCGATTACGGCGCAGACGAGTGAGAGGAAACAGGCGGTTTGCGGGGGTAAAGCTCACGGCGAGACTCCTGAGCCCGCTTACACGGGCAAGCGCGACAGTTATAAGCCGCCATTATGACCAATGTGTGACAGTCATGGTTCGACCTGCGACTGCACGTCGCGGCCATGGCCCTTATGGGGATACGACCATTGTGGTTGCAAGAATCTTTAACGTCGAGACACATATCGACACTTTCATCCTTGCGTTGGGCGCGTTAGGCTGCGCGTTCACTTCGCCAGCATCCAGACAATGCTCCAGAATTTCTTGAACGAATTCGGCTACTTTGCCCTCTTCCTCGGCACCTTTTTTGAAGGCGAGACCATTCTGGTGCTCGCTGGATTCCTGGCGTTTCGTGGATACATGGACCTCAACATCGTCATCATCGTCGCCTTTTTTGGCAGCTATGCGGGTGACCAGCTGTGGTATTTCATGGGGCGCAAACACGGTCGCAAGCTCCTGGCGCGCAAGCCTCGCTGGCAACTGATGGGCGACAAGGCCCTCAGGCTGGTTCGCAAGCACCCGGACATCTGGGTGCTCGGCTTTCGTTTTGTCTACGGCTTGAGAACGGTGATGCCGGTGGCCATCGGCCTGTCCGGTTATCCACCCGGGCGCTACCTGCTGCTCAACGGTATTGGCGCTGCGGTCTGGGCGGCAGCGCTGGGTTCGGCGGCCTACCATTTCGGCGCAATTCTCGAAGGCCTGCTGGGCAATATCAAAAAATACGAGCTGTGGGTACTAGGCGCGCTGCTGCTGCTTGGCCTGGGCTTGTGGATACGCCGGCGTTTCAAGAATGCGCGTATCGCTCGTGAAGCACGCGAAGAGAAGGATCGCTACTGCGCCTCGGCCGCGGCTTCCGACCTGGATGAGCCCATTGCAGTGCCCGTCGACCTGACTAAAAAGTCCGACGAGTAAACCTGTTTCGACAGGCACCCGGGTGAAGGTATCGCGCCTCACCCGACGACCCCACCTCGCCCCATGCCCTACCGCCCGTCATTTCGCAGGCCGCATCAAGCGAAGCATACTGTACTGTACAAATAAACAGTATACGAGCAAACCTCCATGTCCAGCCCTTCCCCGATTCGTGGTCGTGGTACCGCCAGCAATCCGCACAATCGCTTCGCGCCCAGCCAGTCGGTTGCGGAGGATGACGGCTGGTATCAGGAAGTCCCGCTGACGCAGGGCACTCAGGTCACCCACGAGACCGCCAAGAGCATCATCACCCGCAACAGTTCGCCGGACATTCCCTTTGATCGGTCGATCAACCCTTATCGCGGTTGCGAGCATGGCTGCATCTATTGTTTTGCCAGGCCCAGCCACGCCTATTGGGACATGTCACCAGGGCTGGACTTCGAGACAAAACTGATCGCCAAGACCAATGCGGCGGCGCTGCTGGAGCAGCAACTCTCCAAACCGGGCTACCGCTGCGCGCCCATCACGCTGGGGGCCAACACCGACCCGTACCAGCCCATCGAACGCGAATACCGGATCTCCCGCGCCACGCTCGAAGTTCTGCTGCGCTATCGGCATCCGGTCAGCATTATTACCAAAGGCTCGCTGATCCTGCGCGATCTGGATCTGCTCGCGGAAATGGCGAAATTGCGGCTGGTATCGGTCTTCATCAGCCTGACGACACTGGATGACGAGCTCAAATGCATCCTGGAACCAAGGGCAGCAGCGCCCAAGGCGCGTTTGCGGGCGATTCGGGTGTTGCGTAACGCCGGCGTGCCGGTCGGTGTGTTGTGCGCGCCGATGATTCCGATGATCAATGACCACGAACTGGAAGCGCTGCTCAATGAAGCCAGGGACGCCGGTGCATTGAGCGCAAGTTACGTGATGCTGCGTCTGCCGCTGGAGGTCGCGCCTTTGTTCGACGATTGGCTGAAAACGCATTACCCGCAACGGGCTGAGCATGTGATGAGCCTGATTCGGCAGACCCGCGGCGGCGCACTGTATGACAGCCAGTTCGGCTCGCGAATGCGCGGTGAAGGACCGTTTGCCGACCTGCTAGCACAACGCCACGCCATCGCGGTCAAACGTCTGGGTTTGAATCGACGCGAGAGTTTCAAGCTGGACTGCGACGCCTTTTGTCGCCCCGGCGGGCAAATGTCATTGCTGTGTCGAACTTGGCACTATCGTGCAAACCCGCATTCCAGAGCCATCGCATTCAGTTTCATTTAAGCTTGGGCGATTAGTCTGTAACTCGGAGTGTCACCAGCAATAGCGCTCAAGGGATTTGTTCGTGATTCCGATTGACAGGAATCACATCCGGCTCTGGTCAAACAGGCATGAGAAATCCACATCAATCCGTCAGAGAGGATGAACAGATGAGAGACACGGATAACCAGCATTCGGCTACGTCGGACAACACAGACAGCCATTTGAGCAGCGCCGACGTAGCGTTGAAACAGATCGTCGATGGCTTTGTGCATTTTCGTAAAGAGGTCTTTCCTGAACAGGAAGAGCTGTTCAAAAAGCTGGCGACTGCCCAATCGCCACGCGCCATGTTCATCACCTGCGCCGACTCGCGCATCGTGCCCGAGCTGATCACTCAGAGTTCGCCCGGCGACCTGTTCGTGACGCGTAACGTGGGTAACGTCGTGCCGCCGTATGGCCAGATGAACGGTGGCGTGTCCACCGCACTGGAATACGCAGTGGTCGCGCTGGGTGTGCAGCACATTATCGTTTGCGGCCACTCCGATTGCGGTGCCATGCGCGCGGTACTCAACCCAAGCAGCCTGGACAAGATGCCGACGGTAAAAGCCTGGTTGCGTCATGCAGAAGTCGCCCGCACCGTGGTCGAGCAAAACTGCAATTGCACCGGCGAGCTGGAAACCATGCAGGTCCTGACTCAGGAAAACGTGATTTCCCAGCTGCAACACTTGCGTACCCACCCTTCGGTTGCGGCAAAGATGGCCAGCGGTCAGCTGTTCATTCACGGCTGGGTCTACAGCATCGAGACCAGCGAAATTCTGGCCTACGACGCCGAACGTGACGCCTTCATACCGCTCGACGGCAAAGGTCCGACGCCAATGGCTTCCCCGAAAGCACGCTTTTCAGTCGACTGACAGCTGTCTCGACTGACGGCAAGCCCTTCTTAATCAGAGGATGGCGGTTGCGCAGGATGCGCGCCGCCCGTCTTGCCTCGCCTGAAGAAACACGGAGAAGCGACATGGGAATCACCGAACTGAAATCCGCACTACCACGGGAGCTACTGGCTTCCGTGGTCGTTTTCCTGGTCGCATTGCCTCTGTGCATGGGCATCGCTATTGCGTCCGGCATGCCGCCGGCCAAAGGTTTGATCACGGGCATCATCGGCGGCCTGGTCGTCGGCTGGATAGCCGGTTCGCCGCTGCAAGTCAGCGGCCCGGCCGCCGGTCTGGCGGTGCTGGTATTTGAAGTCGTGCGTGAACATGGCATGGCGATGCTCGGACTGATCCTGCTGCTGGCGGGGCTGCTTCAGTTGCTGGCCGGTCGCTTCAAGCTGGGCTGCTGGTTCCGGGTGACCGCTCCGGCGGTGGTCTACGGCATGCTGGCAGGTATCGGCGTGCTGATTGTGCTTTCCCAAGCGCATGTCATGTTCGACAGCGGGCCCAAACCTTCCGGGCTGGACAACCTGATCGGCTTCCCCAGTACGTTGATTCAGGCGTTCGGGCCAGGCACCGGCATGCAGGCCGGTATGCTCGGTCTGGGCACCATGGCGATCATGTGGGGCTGGGAAAAACTCCGTCCTCAATCGCTGCGTTTCGTACCCGGCGCCCTGCTGGGTGTGGGCATTGCCACCGGCATCAGCCTGTTCCTGGCATTGCAGGTCAAGCGCGTGGAAGTCCCTGACAATCTGGCCGATGCCATCGACTGGCTGCGCCCCGCGGACCTGATGAACCTGGCGGACCCGGCGATTCTGGTTGCTGCCATCGTTGTCGCATTCATCGCCAGCGCTGAAACGCTGCTGTCTGCATCGGCGGTAGACCGTATGCACAGCGGCCAACGTTCGGACTTCGACAAGGAGCTGAGCGCTCAAGGCGTAGGCAATATGCTCTGCGGCCTGCTGGGTGCACTGCCGATGACCGGCGTAATCGTGCGCAGCTCGGCCAATGTTCAGGCGGGCGCCACGACCCGCTACTCGACCATCTTCCACGGCCTCTGGCTGCTGGCCTTTGTCTTGCTGCTGTCGAGCGTGCTGCAAAGAATTCCGGTCGCGAGCCTGGCGGGTGTGCTGGTCTACACCGGTTTCAAACTGGTCGATCTCAAGGCGTTTCGGGGTCTGGGCCGCTATGGCCGGATGCCGATGTTCACCTACGCGGCCACGGCCGTGGCGATCATTTTCACTGACCTGCTGACAGGTGTGCTGGTGGGCTTCGGCATGACCCTGGTCAAGCTGGCGTTCAAGGCGTCGCGTCTGAAGATCAATGTGGTCGAACTGGCGGGCGAGAAAGAGTACGAGCTGCGTCTGGTGGGTGCTGCGACCTTCCTCAAGGTGCCAGCGCTGACTCAGGCACTGGGCACAATCCCGCAAGGCAGCACCGTGCATGTGCCGCTGGGTAATCTGTCCTACATCGATCACTCCTGTCTGGAGCTGCTGGAAGAGTGGGGACGTTCCAACGCTGCCCACGGAACCCGGCTAATCATCGAGCCACGCGGCTTGAAGCGGCGTCTCGAAGGGCGGATCTACACGACAACGGGAATAGGTTCAGGCGCGACCTGACAATCGCAGCGTCAAGGTGACGGATTCGGATGGGTCTTCGCGAAGCAGCGGAGTGTCATCCGGCTCCTTCCCTTGCTGGCGAAGACGTTGAAGCGGGCGGTTGGATCAGACAGCGGAACGTTCCAGTTCCAGGCCGACGCCCAATTGACGTGACAGACACGGCCAGCGCTTCCAGACTGCACCTGTATCAGGACTGCTCAGCCTTTCTCGGTAAACCTCGACCGAATCCAGCGCAAAACTCTCATCATCAAGCAACTGATCGACGGCATGATGCACCGCCTCGTCCAGCTCATTGGCGAATTGCTCGCCTATCAGCTGATGGGCAATCACGCTGGCAACCGTGGTATTGGACGGAATCAGCGGCTGCCCAAAATGCTTGATGTACAGGTCGTTCACTTCCTCGACCAGCCTGTGCGCCAGATAAGCTTCGTCCAGCAAGCTCTCCAGCCCCTCGTGTCCGTCCATGATTGCAGGTGGAGCGGCGAAAAAATGTTCGGCAATCTTCAACACCGGTTTTATCTGCCCCTCGATTCCGGCTTCGACGGCGACCTCATGGGCAGCATCCAGCAGGTCAGGGACCAAATCGATATAAGCGGTAACGAAACGCGTCAGCACGTCCTGGGCGTCGACATCCGGCAAGTGGATGGCGGGGTGTAAATGGGGCAGTTTCTGTTCCAGTTGCTGTAGCAGGTGGCCGGTCCTGGCCTCATGTTGATGGGCTCGTTGTATCTGCTCGCGCAACGCGGCGGTGTTCATGACAGTGAGCACTCCTGAGGGATAAAACCCGTGGTTGGTTTATGGAATTCATACGTTAGCTGGCTTAACTAAATAGCTAAGACGCTTTTGTCATAACTGATTCATATTTATATGCATTGGCTATATCAGGCGCTTATCTGCTCATTTTTTGATCATATGGCGGCGTTGGCCAAGGCAAAGCGCACCTGACAGAGCACGGCGAGTGTCCCGTCTGTGCATAAGCCGACTACTCTGATGCCGTCGACGCCCTTCGCGGCACGCTGCCCCACACAAAAGTGAGCCATTCATGACTCAACCTGTCCTGCCCAGGCGGCTCGTTATCCGCCTTATGCTGTTGCTGGCTTTTATATTCGCCTGCGGCTTCGCGCTGGCACCGATTCGTGACCTGCTGAGCTGGGTCGGCGGACATGCCGGGGCCGGCGATTCGTACACACAAGGGCAGCAGGTCGATACGTCGCGTGAGATCGAGGTGCAGTTCACGTCGAGCAACGCGGCGGGCATGGTCTGGGCGTTTTATCCTCGTGCTGATCAAATGCTCGTGCACCCCGGCGCACTCAACGAGATGATCTTTATTGCGCAGAACCCGACTGACAAACCGATGAAAGCCCAGGCCGTGCCGGGAATTTCACCGGGAAAGGCAACGGCCTGGTTTCACAAGACCGAGTGTTTCTGCTTCACCCAGCAGACGTTACAACCGGGCGAGCGCATCGAAATGCCGGTGCGCTTTATCGTTGATCGCGACCTTCCTGAAGACGTTAAACACCTGAAACTGGCGTACACCCTTCTCGACGTCACGCCGCTCTAGGCTCTGTCCTGAATATGCGACATCATGGGCGGACACTACGCTTGCATTGAAACCATGACCCGAATTCAGAAAACCGTTTTCATCGCTGCCGCTATTGTGGCGCTCCTGCTCGGCCTCATCAGCAGCCAGCTGCTGTCCAGCCGCGGACCGCAAGATCAGGCAGCACTCAATGACGCAGGCATTATCCTGCTGCCAAAAAGCCGCACCCTGCCTGCATTGAGCATGATCGATCAGAACGGTCAGGCGATGGCCCTCGACGGGCTCAAGGGCCAGTGGACACTGATGTTCTTTGGTTACACGTTCTGCCCGGACATCTGCCCCACCACGCTGGCGCAGATCAAGCAGATCCGAAGCGAACTGCCCAAAGACGCGGCCGAGCGGATGCGTGTCGTGCTGGTCAGCGTCGACCCCAACCGCGACACGCCGCAGCAGCTCAAACAATACTTGGGGTATTTCGACAAGACCTTCATCGGCCTGACCGCGCCGGTGCCTGAACTGCAGAAACTGGCCAGCGCGGTCAGCATCCCGTTCATTCCCGCCGACACCCGCAAGTCAAACTATTTCGTCGACCACAGCGGCAACCTGGCCCTGATCGGCCCGGACGGCACCCAGCGAGGCTTCATCCGCGCCCCGCTGAACAACCAGAAACTGGTCAGGCAATTGCCTGGGTTGCTGGAGAGGGATTAGTGCGGCATTGCTATGGGCGTCATTGAGCTCTAGCTCCGCACGGCGATGAGCTGCGAAGCGGCCCTGAGACAGGTTACCTTGGTTGTGCCTGATGTGCCGCATGCACCGGTTTTGCTGCCGGTTCCCGACAGTTCGCGGACAAGCTCGCAAGATGGGCTTCTGCCCGGAGGGCGTGGGAGCGGACTTGTCCGCGATGGGCTGCGTAGCGGCCCTGAAACAGGCCATCTTGGTTGTATCTGGTGCACCGAAGCGGCTGGTTTTGCTGCCGGTGCCCGGCAGTTCGCGGACAAGCGAAGCGTCGCCCGGTCCGCTCCCACACAAGCGAAGCGGCCCTGAAACGGGCCACCTCAGGTGTGTGTGGTACACCGAGGCGGCGGTTTTGCAGGTGTTAAGCAGCGCAATCAGATCAAAACGCCGGCACCACTGCGCCTTTGTATTTCTCGTCTAGAAACGCTTTTACTTCCGGGCTGTGCAGCGCTGCGGCCAGCTTTTTCATAGCGTCCGAGTCCTTGTTGTCCGGGCGGGCAACCAGGATGTTCGCGTAAGGCGAATCCGGACCTTCGATGATCAACGCATCCTTTTTAGGATCGAGACCAGCGCTGAGCGCATAGTTGGTGTTGATCAATGCCAGATCGACCTGAGTCAGCACGCGTGGCAGCGTGGCAGCTTCCAGCTCGCGGAATTTCAGATTTTTCGGGTTATTGGTAACGTCCGAAGGCTTCGACAGGATGTTGCTCGGGTCTGCCAAGGTGATCAAGCCCGCCTTCTGCAACAGTAACAGCGCACGGCCTTCATTGGTCGCGTCGTTGGGCAGCGCGACGTTGGCACCGTCTGGCAGTTCGGCCAGCGACTTGGCTTTTTCCGCGTAGGCGCCAAATGGCTCTACGTGGACCTTGGCCACGGCCACCAGGTCGGTGCCTTTGCCCTTGTTGTACTCATCCAGGTACGGCTGATGCTGGAAGAAATTGGCATCCATGTGCTTCTGCGCGACCTGCGCGTTCGGCTGAATGTAGTCGTTGAACACCTTGATGTTCAGGTCGACGCCTTCCTTGGCCAGGGTCGGTTTGACGAATTCGAGGATCTCGGCGTGCGGAACGGCGGAGGCCGCGACGGTCAGGGTCTCGTTGGCCTGCGCGGACAAGGCGGTAACAGCGGCGAATATCGCCAATAGCTTTTTCATGCAACAACTCCTTTGGGCCCGCGCAAGGCGGGCCAATACCAACGGATACGATCAACGATGAGTGAAATGCGCGACCAGTCTGTCGCCGATGGTCTGGAGAATCTGCACCAGCACCAGCAACAATACGACCGTCACAAACATCACATCGTTCTGAAAACGCTGATAACCATAACGAATGGCCAGATCGCCCAGCCCGCCAGCGCCTACCGCACCGGCCATGGCGGTAAACGACACCAGCGCAATCGCCGTCACGGTGATGGCCGCCAGAATGCCGGGCCGCGCTTCCGGCAGCAGCGCCTTGATGATGATCTGCCGCGTGGTGGCCCCCATGGCCTGGGTGGCTTCGATGATGCCACGATCCACCTCACGCAGCGCGGTCTCTACCAGACGCGCAAAGAACGGCGTCGCACCGGCAATCAAGGGTGGCAAGGTGCCGAGAATCCCCAGCGACGTGCCGGTAATGATCTCGGTCAGCGGCATCATCACGATCAGCAGAATGATGAACGGCAGCGCGCGCAGCATGTTCACGATCAGCCCGACCGTGGCGTACAGCTGTTTGTGCTCGAGCAACTGACGCGGCGAGGTCAGAAACATCAGCACGCCCAGCGGCAGGCCGAACAGAATGGTGAAGCCCAGCGAGACACTGAGCATGATCAACGTGTCGCCGGTAGCGACCCAGATTTCATACCAGTCGACGTTGGCGAACAGGTTCAGAAAAGCGTCCATCAGCGCAGCACCTCCATATGAACATCAGCGGCGGTGAAGTGAGCAAAGGCGGCGTCCATGTCACCGCCGGTGATCGCCAGCGTCAGTTGCCCGTATGGAGTGTCTTTGATGCGGTCGATACGGCCTGCGAGGATGCTGTAGTCGACACCGGTTTCCCGGGCCACGGTGCCCAGCAGCGGCGCGTAGGTCGCTTCGCCCTGAAAGGTCAGGCGCACGATACGGCCCTGCACGTGGGCAAAATCGTCACGCTGCTCGTTTTCATCGATCTGGTCGTCTTCCTGCACAAAGCGCCTGGTTGTCGCGTGCGTCGGGTGCAGAAACACGTCGGCAACCTCGCCCTGCTCGACGATCACGCCGGCGTCCATGACGGCTACCCGGTCACAGACACGACGGATCACGTCCATCTCGTGAGTGATGAGGACGATAGTCAGCTTCAGCTCGCGATTGATCTCGGCCAGCAATTGCAGGACCGACGCAGTGGTCTGCGGGTCCAGTGCGCTGGTGGCCTCATCGCACAGCAGGATTTTCGGCTTGGTCGCCAGGGCGCGGGCGATGCCGACGCGCTGCTTTTGCCCGCCCGACAATTGCGACGGGTACTTTCTGGCGTGATCGGAGAGCCCGACCCGCGCCAGCAACTCGGCCACACGCTGATCGATCTGCTGGCGCGACATGTCGCCTGCCAGCGTCAATGGCATGGCCACGTTGTCGGCCACGGTTTTGGACGACAGCAGATTGAAGTGCTGGAAGATCATCCCAACCTGCTGGCGAAAGCGCCGCAGGCCCGTGGCGTCGAGCGCCGTGACATCTTCACCGTCAACCACGATCTGCCCGCCGCTCGGGGTTTCGAGACGGTTGATCAGCCGCAGCAGCGTGCTTTTGCCTGCACCGGAATGGCCAATGATGCCGAACACCTGGCCGTCGTCAATGCGCAGGCTTGTAGGGTGCAGTGCCGGTATTTCCCGGCCTGCCACCCGATAGGTTTTGTGGACGTTATGAAACTCGATCACGGAGCGAACCTTGTGGGGGCGCGTTAAAAAATCAGCGCAGTGGACGATGTTCCACTTGCTTCGTTACCTCGGCCAGATTGAACCGGGCGCGCATTTTAGCCTGTCCTGCACGCCGTGCTTAGCATTTATTTGCAGGCAGGCCTGTGTAACGGGCATAACGCGACCGTTGGTGCGAAAGGCATTCAATCGGAGTGAACGGCTGATTCCACCACCGGTCACTCTCTGGATACCGTGATTTCCCGCTTGCATCAGGGAAGTCGTATTCATCGAACCCAACTCAACGATTGGGTCGAAATAAGGAGTTGTTTCCGATGGCTAGCGAGAAAAACCCACCTATTACCACAACACCCAAAAGCGAGATGGCAGGCACCGACACACTTGATCGGGGCAACACCAACGGCAAGCTCGACAGCCTTGAGCAGTTCCGCTCCGACGCCACCAGCCAGGCGTTGCGCACCAACCACGGCGTCAAGATTGCCGATAACCAGAACACCCTCAAAGTCGGCAGCCGTGGCCCGTCGCTGCTCGAAGATTTCATCATGCGTGAAAAGATCACGCATTTTGACCATGAGCGTATTCCAGAGCGCATCGTTCACGCGCGCGGCACTGCAGCACACGGTTACTTTCAGACCTATAAAGACCAGGGCGCGCTGAGTAAAGCAGGCTTCCTGCGTGATCCAGGCAAGAAGACCCCGGTGTTCGTGCGTTTCTCCACCGTTCAGGGCCCACGCGGCTCGGGCGACACCGTGCGTGACGTGCGGGGCTTTGCGGTCAAGTTCTACACCGACGAAGGCAACTTCGATCTGGTCGGTAACAACATGCCGATCTTCTTCATTCAGGATGCCATCAAGTTTCCGGACTTCGTGCACGCGGTGAAGCCTGAGCCGCACAACGAAATTCCTACCGGCGGCTCGGCGCACGACACCTTTTGGGACTTCGTCTCGCTGGTGCCGGAATCCGCGCACATGGTGCTGTGGACCATGTCCGACCGTGCGATCCCGAAAAGCCTACGCACCATGCAGGGTTTCGGCATTCACACGTTCCGCCTGATCAACACCGAAGGCAAATCCACGTTCGTCAAATTCCACTGGAAGCCCAAGTTCGGCGTGTGCTCGCTGGTCTGGGACGAAGCGCAGAAGCTGGCCGGCAAGGACACCGACTTCCATCGCCGTGACCTGTGGGAGTCCATCGAAATGGGCGACTACCCGGAATGGGAACTGGGCGTGCAGATCGTGGCCGAGGAAGACGAGCACAAGTTCGACTTCGACTTGCTCGATCCGACCAAGATCATCCCGGAAGAGCTGGTCCCCGTCACGCCGCTGGGCAAAATGGTGCTGAACCGCAACCCGGATAATTACTTTGCCGAAACCGAGCAGGTTGCGTTCTGCCCGGGCCATATCGTGCCAGGTATCGACTTCTCCAACGATCCGCTGCTGCAAGGTCGCTTGTTCTCCTACACCGACACGCAGATCAGCCGCCTCGGTGGTCCGAACTTCCACGAAATCCCGATCAACCGTCCGATTGCGCCGAACCACAATGGCCAGCGCGACGCACAGCATCGCACCACCATCGACAAGGGCCGTGCTTCTTACGAGCCGAACTCGATCGACGGCGGGTGGCCGAAAGAAACCCCGGCAGCTGCGGTGGACGGCGGTTTCGAGACTTACCCTGAGCGTGTTGAAGCGCACAAGGTGCGTGAGCGCAGCGAATCGTTCGGCGATCACTTCTCGCAGGCGACGCTGTTCTTCCAGAGCATGAGCCACCATGAGAAAGAGCACATCATCGCGGCGTACAGCTTCGAGTTGGGCAAAGTCGAGCGCGAGTACATCCGTGCCCGTCAGGTCAACGAAATTCTGGCCAACATCGATCTGGAACTGGCCAGCCGTGTGGCGGCCAACCTGGGTCTGCCTGCGCCGAAGGCCGGCACTGTGCCTGTGCGTCAGACGTCGGTGAAAGAGTCACCGGCGCTGAGTCAGGTCAACCTGCTGTCGGGCGACATTGTTTCGCGCAAAGTCGCGATCCTTGTGGCCAATGGCGTTGACGGCAAAGCGCTGGAGGCCATGAAAGCTGCACTGACAGCCAAAGGCGCACACGCCAAGGTACTCGGTCCGACGTCTGCACCGGTCAAAACGGCGGATGGCAAAAGCCTGCCGGTCGATGCTTCAGCTGAAGGCCTGCCTTCGGTAGCGTTCGACGCAGTGTTCGTGCCGGGCGGCGCCGATTCGGTGAAAGCGTTGAGCACTGATGGCGTGGCACTGCACTTCATCCTGGAAGCCTACAAGCACCTCAAGGCCATCTCCGTTGCCGGGGAAGCTAAAGACTTGTTGAGCTTGCTGCGCCTGGAAGAGGATGCGGGCCTTCTGGTGGTGTCGGATAGCGCATCGTTCGAAGTCTTCTTCGACGCGATGGCCCAACACCGCGTCTGGGACCGTGAAGTGAAAGCCAAGGCTATTCCGGCTTGATCTAGACGCTAGAGCCAGTCTTGTTCTGGTTGGATTATCGTCCCCACGCTCCAGCGTGGGGACGCATTTCTGGACGCTCTGCGTCCGATCTTGAGTATGCGGCGCGGCGCAGATTTGTGACGCGAAGCGTCACGCACGGCATTCCCACGCGGAACGTGAGGAACGATAGCTGTCCAAAAATCCGCTTTTGAAAAAGCAGTTCAAGACTTGGCTGACGTCAAAACGATGTGCGCTTTTTCATTGCGCTCGATTTCTCGACGCAGCTGCAACTCGAAGTCTGGATTGGCCTTCACCACCCGTTTGGTCAGCAACGTGGCCAGCCACGGGTAATCCTCGGTGCGCGGCACCACCAGCAGCACTTCACAGTTGAACGCCACGGTATCCGCCGCAATGTCATCCAGTTGACGACGCAGTGCGGGCATATCGCCGATTTTCAGGTCAATGGTGGTACTCGGCGCTGACGGGTCAACCAGCTTGGCCACCCTTCTCGCTTCCGCTTCTTTCAATTGCGCTTCGGCTTTTTCCAGTTCCGCCTTGCGGGCGTGGGCAATCGCCCCGTTGACGCCGCTGGTCAGCGCAGGCGCCTTGGGCATCAATGCGCGCGCTCGAGATAATGCGCTGGCCGCAGCGTTCATGTCGCCCTTCTGCAGGCTGATCTGACTGCGGCTCAGGTAAGCTTCGGCCAGACGACGCTGCAGAGGCTCGAGCCGGGCATCGTCGGAATTGGCTGCCTGCAACGTCGCCAGTTGATCCTCGGCGGTTGCCAGCTCATTGCCAGCGATGTTCTGTTCAAGCTGCGCGAAGGCGTCAGGTTGAGCCTCGGACGCAGGCGTATCGACCGTTGGCGCACTCTGACAGGCACCCAACAGGATGGAAAATGCGACCAGCAGCAGATAGCGTGGGGCGAACGGCTTCATTCCTGCGATTCTCTAGTTTGCGCAAAAAACGAGCAAGTCTACACCGCTCGCCTGGGTAGAACAAAGCTGAGCAAGAACAACGCCGCAGCGGATACCACTATAGACGGTCCGGCCGGTGTGTCCTTGAACCATGACAATGATAGCCCGACGCACACCGCAGTCACGCCCAGCAGGCTTGCGCCGATAGCCATCTGCTCCGGCGAGCGGGCGTGACGCTGTGCCGCAGCGGCCGGAATGATCAGCAACGAAGTAATCAGTAACACACCGACGATTTTCATCGCCACCGCGATCACTACCGCGATCAACAGCATCAGCGCCATGCGCAGCGCTGCGACCGGCAGGCCTTCGACACGGGCCAGTTCTTCATGCACGGTCATTGCCAGCAGCGGTCGCCACAGCGCAATGATCGTGACCAGCACCAGCGAACTGCCACCCATGATCCAGGCCAGATCGGCCGGGCTGATTGCCAGCAGATCACCGAACAGATAAGCCATCAGGTCAATTCGCACTTCGTGCATGAAGCTGAGCACGACCAGCCCGAGCGACAGCGTGCTCGGTGCCAGAATCCCCAGCAGCGTATCCGACGCCAGCGGTTGACGCTGTTGCAGGGTGACCAGCAGCACCGCCAGCAACAGGCAGCCGCAGGTCACCGCGATGGTCGGGCTGATATCCAGCAAAAAGCCCAGCGCCACGCCGAGCAGCGCGGCGTGGGACAGTGTGTCACCGAAATACGCCATGCGCCGCCAGACCACAAAGGAACCGAGCGGACCCGCCACCAGGGCCAGCGCAACGCCTGCGAGCAAGGCATACAGTAGAAAATCAGCCATGCTTGCAGCTGTCTCCGTGAACGTGAGTGTGAGGGGTGGCCGGGACGTCGTTCACCACCGCGCCATGCAGATCGTGGGCGTGGTCGTGATGATGGTGATAAATCGCCAGGCTTTGCGCATTCTTGCCGAACAGTTCGACGAACGCCGGATCATGGCTGACCTGCTCGGGATGCCCGGAACAGCAGACGTGGCGATTAAGGCACACCACTTGATCGGTGGTGCTCATCACCAGGTGCAGGTCATGGGACACCATCAACACGCCGCACTGGTGACGGTCGCGCAGCCGTGTGATCAGGCTGTACAACTCAGCCTGCCCGGCCACGTCGACGCCTTGCACCGGTTCGTCGAGCACCAGCAATTCGGGCTTGCGCAACAAAGCGCGAGCCAGCAGCACGCGCTGCATCTCGCCACCGGAAATACCCTGCAACGGGCTGTCGATGACTTTTTCGGCGCCGACCTCTTCCAGTGCAGACTGCGCCGCAGCACGGTCCACACCGGGCACCAGACGCAGGAAGCGCAGCACCGACAGCGGCAGGGTCTGGTCGACATGCAGCTTCTGCGGCATGTAGCCAACACGCAACCTCGGTTTGCGCCACACCGTGCCTGAATCGGGCTTGAGCAGCCCCAGCACCGCACGCACCAGCGTAGTCTTGCCCGCGCCATTGGGGCCGATCAGCGTAACGATCTCACCAGGACGGACACTGAGCTGGATGTTGTCCAGCACGCTTTGCCCGGACAGCGTGACGGCGACCTGCTCCAGACGTATCAATGCATCCGTCATCAGGCGGCCTTGCAGCCAGCGCACACGCCAACGATCTCGACCGTCTGGCCTTCGACCGCAAAGCCGACGCCCGCGGCAGCATCGACCACCGATGCGCTGATGGCCGGGTGTTGCAACTCGATCGCGGCATGACACACGCGGCAAATCAGAAACTGGCCCTGATGCGCGTGGGTCGGGTGATTGCAGCCGGTGAAGGCATTGAGCGAGGCAATCCGATGCACCAGGCCGTTTTCCAGCAGGAAATCCAGCGCACGGTAGACGGTCGGCGGCGCGGCGCGACGGCCGTCCTCTTCGCTGAGCACCGCCAGAATGTCGTAGGCACCCAGCGGTTTGTGGCTTTGCCAGACCAGTTCCAGCACGCGGCGGCGCAGGGTAGTCAGGCGCAGCCCCTGTTTTGTGCACAGAGCGTCTGCTTCGGCGAGGGCCGAATGCACGCAGTAGGAGTGGTCATGGGGGCGACTGGCCAGGGGAGTATTGGGCATGAGCAGCGACGATATTGGCTAGAGACGTTATTATGTTACCTGTTCCTGACTTATATGAGTGATTCGAGTGCGCCGTCTTTTCAATCTTGTTGCTGTTCTGTGGATCGGTCTGTTGTTCATCGCCCCGGCTCAGGCCGAAGTCAACGTACTCACCAGTATCAAGCCATTGCAGCTGATTGCGGCGGCTGTGCAGGACGGCGTCGGCAAGCCCGAGGTGCTGTTGCCCCCCGGTGCGTCGCCTCATAACTATGCGCTGCGACCATCCGACGTACGGCGCGTGCGCGAAGTCGAATTGTTCTACTGGATCGGCCCGGACATGGAAACCTTCCTGCCGCGCGTCCTGCAAGGCCGCAGCTCGCCTGCGGTTGCCGTGCAATCGCTGCCTGGCATGCACTTGCGCCATTTCGGCGAAGACAATGCCTCCCATGACGACCACGCTCATCATGACGAGGATGCAGACGAACACGATCACGACCACCAGCCCGGCAGCCTGGACTCGCACCTGTGGCTGTCGACCGTCAATGCGCGAGTGATCGCAACAAAGATGGCGGCTGACCTGAGCACTGCGGACCCGGCCAATGCGGCTCGCTACGCCAGCAACGCCGAGGCGTTCAGCAAGCGCCTCGATGCGCTGGACGCGCGTATCAAGGGCCGTGTCACTGCCGTTGCGGGCAAACCGTTTTTCGTGTTTCACGAGGCGTTCGATTATTTCGAAGAAGCTTACGGGCTCAAGCACGCCGGCGTATTCGCCATTGCCGCCGAGATCCAGCCCGGGGCGCAGCACGTGGCGGCCATGCGCGAGCGCCTGAAAGCGGCGGGCAAGACCTGCGTATTCAGCGCCCCCCCCTGCGCCCACGCCTGGCAGAAACCCTGAGCGCAGGCCTGCCGGTCAAACTCGCAGAGCTGGACGCGCTAGGCGGCTACATCCCCGCCTCCGCGCAGGGTTACGAGCAGGTGTTGCAGAAACTGGCGGATGATCTGACGGGCTGCCTGAGCAGTCTTTGACAGTACAGGCACTTTTCGTCCTGACTATCGTCCCGACGCGCATTGGCAAGATAGTCGGTAGGGTGCTTAACCCCGTGGGCGAGCCAGTCAGTCAGAGCGCAAACGGCAGCGCGATGTGTGCTTCCTGGCGCTCGGCCAGACGCCGTTCAAACTCCACGGGATCGTGAATCAGCACGTCCTGCCCGGCGAACGTCTCGGCGGCGATCAGGCGGGACAGCCAGAAGCGTACGCAGGCGATGCGCAACATCGTGTTCCAGAGCTTCGATTCCGCAGCCGTGAACGGCCGCAGCCCTGCGTAAGCGCCCAACAGGGCACGCGCGCGGACGGCGTCGAGCTGGCCGTTTTCGCGTGAGCACCAGTCGTTCAGCGCAATCGCCAGGTCGTAGAGCATCGGACCGGAACAGGCGTTATAGAAATCGATCAGCCCGGTCAGGTGTGTGCCTTCAAACAGCACGTTGTCACGAAACAGGTCGGCGTGCAGGTTGGCGCGTGGCAAGGCCATGATTTGTGGCTTGAGGTCTTCGATTTCCTGAAGGCTTTTTGCAAGCAATGCCCGCTGAGTCTCGCCCAGGTGCGACAGAAAGTTGCGCCCCTCGCTCAACATCCAGTCCAGCCCGCGATCCGTCTTGCGCTCCACTATCTGCTCGCGTGTCGCCAGATGCAGATTGGCCAGCAACTCGCCGATCTGCACGCAATGCTGAGTATTCGGCTCACTGATGTGCTTGCCCGGCAGGCGCGGTTGCAACAGCGCCGGTTTGCCTGCCAGCTCGCGCAGCGCCTGACCGTCGGTGGTGCGCAGGGCGTAAGGCACCGGCAGATCAGCCTCGTGCAGCACATCGAGCAGCTCAATGAAGAACGGCATTTCCTGCACCGGACCGCGCTCGACCAGAGTAAGGACGAATTCGCCCCGCTCTAGGCTGATGAAGTAATTGGTGTTTTCACTACCGGCGGCAATGCCCTGAAAGTCAAGCAGACGGCCGAGCCCGTAAGGGGCAAGAAATGTTTCCAGCTCGGGCCGAGCCAGCGGGGTAAAAACGGACATATCAGAACTGCCAACCAATAAAGTGAATGTGGGGTGCTACCGACCAGCGACTACCAGCTGAATATTTCCCACTGCGGGATCAGCATGTCCGGTTGATCCGAACGAATGAAATTGGGGCTTGTACCATCGGCGCGCACCAGAAAATAGGGCTTGCCGTGTTTCGGGGTGATTTTCACTGCATACAGAAAGCCGTTCTGTCGGTATTCCTGAATGGTTCGGTCACCGTCGGTGCGAATAGTAACGTCCGGAGCCGCCGAAGGTGAGTCCTCTGCTGCAACAGCGAGCAAAGGGCAAAGTGCCAACAGGCCGGTCAATAAGAGTCGATTTACCTTGCGCATGATAACCTTGTCGCTTTGTCGTCAATGGTCCGCGCATTCTAGCGCCGACCCCGCCGAAAAGGTTGATTCTGCTCATGACCCAAGCGCCGCTCGTCCTGGTGGACGGTTCTTCTTACCTCTACCGCGCCTTCCATGCACTGCCCCCTCTGACCACGTCCAAAGGCTTGCCGACCGGCGCCGTCAAAGGCGTGCTGAACATGCTCAAAAGCCTGCGTCGCCAGTACCCGGAAAGCCCGCTCGCCGTGGTTTTCGATGCCAAGGGCGGGACCTTTCGTGACGCGCTGTACACCGACTATAAAGCCAACCGGCCCAGCATGCCGGATGACCTGCGCGTGCAGGTCGATCTGCTGCATGCGTGCGTCAAAGGCATGGGCTATCCGTTTTTGTGCGTGGAAGGCGTCGAAGCGGATGACGTGATCGGCACCCTGGCGCGCAGCAGCGCAGCGGCAGATCGTCCGGTGGTCATTTCCACCGGCGACAAAGACATGGCGCAACTGGTCGACGGGCACATCACGCTGGTCAATACCATGACCGGCAGCGTGCTGGACGTTGCAGGCGTGAAAGAGAAATTCGGCGTCGGCCCGGAGCACATCATCGATTACCTGGCGCTGATGGGCGACAAGGTCGACAACATTCCAGGCGTGCCGGGGGTCGGTGAAAAAACCGCAGTCGGCCTGCTGGTTGGCGTCGGTGGCGGGATCAAAGAGCTTTACGACAACCTCGACAAGGTCGCGACCCTGCCGATCCGCGGTGCCAAGACCCTCGCCGCGAAGCTCGAAGAGCACCGCGAGATGGCGTTTCTGTCCTACGAACTGGCGACCATCAAGATCGACGTGCCACTGGACATCGAACTGGATCAGCTGCACTGCAGCGAGCCGGACCGCGATGCGCTGATGGAGCTGTACGCCGAGCTGGAATTCAAAAGCTGGATCGAAGACCTGCAACGCGATGCCAAGCGTGCCGGGCAGGAATTGACCGTTGAAGAGCCTACAGTCGAAGCCAAAGAAGCGGCCTATGAAGTCATCCTTGAGCAGACTCAGTTCGACGCCTGGCTGAAAAAGCTTCAGGCCGCGCCGCTGTTCGCCTTCGTCACTCAGAGCAACGGCACCGACGCCCAACGCGCGCAACTGGTCGGCTTGTCTTTTGCCATTCAGACCCACGAAGCGGCGTACATTCCGCTGACTCACTCTTACATGGGCGTCCCGCAGCAACTGGATCGGGACAGCGTGCTCAAGACCCTCAAGCCGTTGCTGGAGGACCCGGGCAAGATCAAAGTCGGTCAGCACGCCAAATTCGCCATCAATCTGCTCGCCAATTGCGCGATCGATGGCGATCAGGCGCAAGGCATCGATTTGCAGGGCGTCAGGTTCGACACCATTCTGGAATCCTACGTACTGGATTCCACGGCGACCCGTCACGACCGCGACAGCCTGGTGGCCAAGTACTTGACGCACACGCCGATCAACTTTCAGGACATCGCCGGCAAGGGTGCCAAACAGCTGACCTTCGATCAGATCGCCATCGAGCAGGCGGGCAACTACGCCGCCGAAGAGGCCGACCTGACCCTGCGTCTGCATGAAGTGTTCGAAGCGCGTCTGGCGGCGATCCCGACCTTGCAGCCGGTACTCAACGATATCGAGATGCCACTTGTCCCCGTACTGGCGCGTATCGAGCGCCAAGGCGCGCTGGTCGATGCCAACCTGCTGGGCATCCAAAGCGTCGAACTGGGCGACAAGATGACCGCATTGGAGCGCGAAGCCTTCGCCATTGCCGGTGAAGAGTTCAACCTGGGCTCGCCCAAGCAGCTCGGGGTGATTCTCTACGAAAAGCTCGGCATGCCGATCCTCAGCAAAACCGCCACCGGCCAGCCGTCGACCGCCGAGGCAGTGCTTGCCGAACTGGCCGAGCAGGACTTCCCGCTGCCGAAGGTGCTGATGCAGTACCGTTCGATGAGCAAGCTGAAAAGCACCTACACCGACCGCCTGCCCGAACAGATCAACCCGCGCACCGGGCGCATTCACACGTCTTATCATCAGGCCGTGGCGGTGACCGGGCGCTTGTCGTCCAGCGATCCGAACCTGCAGAACATCCCGATTCGTACCGCCGAAGGGCGCCGTATTCGTCAGGCGTTCGTGGCGCCGAAGGGTTACAAACTGCTGGCGGCGGACTATTCGCAGATCGAACTGCGGATCATGGCGCATCTGGCGAAGGACGAAGGCTTGCTGCACGCGTTCCGCAATGATCTGGACGTACACCGGGCCACGGCGGCGGAAGTCTTCGGCGTCGAGCTGGAAGGCGTGACTCAAGACATGCGCCGCAGCGCCAAGGCGATCAACTTCGGCCTGATCTACGGCATGAGCGCGTTCGGTCTGGCCAAGCAGATCGGCGTCGACCGCAAGCAGTCACAGGCTTACGTAGACCGTTACTTCGCCCGCTACCCCGGCGTGCTCGACTACATGGAGCGCACCCGCGCCCAGGCCGCCGAGCAGGGTTTTGTAGAAACCATCTTCGGCCGTCGCCTGTACCTGCCGGACATCAATGCCAAGAACCCGTCCCTGCGCAAGGGCGCGGAGCGCATGGCGATCAACGCGCCGATGCAAGGTACGGCCGCAGATATCATCAAAAAAGCGATGGTGGCGGTAAATGGCTGGCTGGATGCGTCCGGCCTGGATGCACGCGTCATCCTGCAGGTGCACGATGAACTGGTGCTGGAGGTGCGCGAAGACCTGGTCGATCAGATCAGCGAACAGATCCGTCCGCACATGAGCGGAGCCGCAGAATTGGCCGTGCCGCTGCTGGTGGAAGTCGGCATCGGCAACAATTGGGACGAGGCACATTGAGTGAAAAAGGGCGAACTGTAGGCAGGTTCGTCAAACATTGTAGGAAAGGTGAACTTTTCTTAATTGCTGGAACTTAACCATTTGGACAGGAGTCAGAGGTTCCGATAGATTGCAAAATCCATCGTGCTCCTAGTTGTGTTAAGTGTTGGCATATATCCGGACCCCACCCTAAGGTCTGGACCTTAAGCCCCGGAACTTCCTTCTCCCCATGCGAAGTCCGGGGTCTTTTTTTGCCTGCGATTTACTCGGCAGGCACCTTGTCTTCCAGTTCCATCCAGTCGGCCAAGACGGTGTAGGCCTCTTCCAGCCCCATGCGCTTGGGGGCCGAGAACAACTGAATGCTGACGGCGTCGCCCCAACCCTTGCGGATCTCGGCCTGAACCTTGAGCAGCGTGTTCTTGGCTGCACCGTAGGTCAGCTTGTCGGCCTTGGTCAGCAGGATGTGCATCGGCATGTTGCTCGCGATGGCCCAGTCCAGCATCAAGATGTCGAAGTCAGTCATTGGATGACGGATGTCCATCATCAGGATCAGCCCCTTCAGGCTTTCGCGACTGCCCAGATAGGCTTCCAGGTGACGCTGCCAGTGCAGCTTGAGCGGGATGGGTACTTTCGCGTAACCGTAGCCAGGCAAATCGACCAGACGGCGATCTTCGTCCAGGCCGAAGAAGTTCAGCAACTGGGTACGCCCCGGCGTCTTGGAAGTACGCGCCAGGCTGGCATGCGTCAGGGTGTTCAGCGCGCTCGACTTGCCCGCGTTGGAGCGACCGGCAAATGCGACTTCAAAACCTTCGTCATCGGGGCATTGGTCGACCTTGGCGGCGCTGAGCATGAACGTGGCCTGTTGGCACAGACCGAGAATGGGGTTTTTGAGCTGCATGTGATTTCCGGTGAAGGCCCTTGCCTAAAAGGCGTGTGGCAAGAGGTGTCGGTTTCGTTTGGGTGCGTGCGCCTATAATGACACACCTGTCCCCCGGCCCATACTCGCACCCTGTCGGGGCGCACTGACTGACCGCTGGAACATTCAGACATGACCTGCTTCACTCCTTATGCAAAAAGGCCTGCCACGGCCGCCCATTTTTACAACCCCAGCGTTACACTAACGAACTCAGGCTTTCGCGCCCGGTCGAACACACCGTCGCATGAAGGCGATTCAATCTGCTCAGGAGTAAAGCATGCGTAATCTGATCATCAGCGCCGCTCTGGTTGCCGCCAGTCTGTTCGGTATGTCCGCCCAGGCCGCCGAGCCCATCGAGGCCGGCAAACAATACGTCGAGCTGAAAAGCGCTGTGCCCGTTGCCGAGCCGGGCAAGATCGAAGTCATCGAGCTGTTCTGGTATGGCTGCCCGCATTGCTACGCGTTCGAGCCGACTATCAATCCATGGGTTGAAAAACTGCCGTCCGACGTCAATTTCGTGCGTATCCCGGCCATGTTCGGCGGCCCATGGGATGCACACGGCCAACTGTTCATCACCCTGGACACCATGGGCGTCGAGCACAAGGTTCACGCAGCCGTCTTCGAAGCTATCCAGAAAGGCGGCAAGCGTCTGACCGACAAGAACGACATGGCCGATTTCGTTGCGACTCAGGGCGTGAACAAGGACGATTTCCTCAAGACGTTCGACTCCTTCGCAGTGAAGGGCAAGATCGCGCAGTACAAGGAACTGGCCAAGAAGTACGAAGTAACTGGCGTTCCGACCATGATCGTCAACGGCAAATACCGTTTTGACCTCGGCTCGGCCGGTGGCCCGGAAGCAACTCTGAAGGTGGCCGACCAGTTGATCGCCAAAGAACGAGCAGCTATGGCGGCTGCCAAGTAAGCGCCGGTCATGCGCCGCTGGGGCAAAGGTAGCCCGCGTATCGTTGGCCTGCATGATCCGCAGGTCAACGAACATCACCTGACGCAAAGTGGCTTGCCGGAAGACGGCAGGCTGCGTTTGCTCAGTTTCAACATCCAGGTCGGTATCAGCACCGAACGCTACCGGCACTACCTGACGCGCAGCTGGCAGCATTTACTGCCGCATGGCGGACGCGCAGGCAACCTGCAGAAAATCGGTGACCTGATCAACGACTTCGATCTGGTGGCGCTTCAGGAGGTCGACGGCGGGAGCATGCGCTCCGGCTTCGTCAATCAGGTCGAACATCTTGCCCAGCTGGGCGGTTTTCCGTACTGGTATCAACAGCTCAATCGCAACCTCGGGCGTCTTGCCCAGCACAGCAACGGTGTCCTGAGCCGTCTGCGCCCGACCAAGATCGAAGACCACCCGCTGCCCGGCCCGGCCGGACGCGGTGCCATTCTCGTGCGCTTTGGCGAAGGTGAAGACGCGTTGATCGTGGTCATGATGCACCTGGCCCTCGGAACCCGCACCCGAACCCTACAACTCGCCTACATTCGCGAACTGATCGGCGGCTACCGTCATCAAGTGCTGATGGGCGACATGAACACGCACGCCAATGACTTGCTGGAACACTCGCCGCTTCGTGATCTGGGGCTGCTGGCCCCGCAAATCGAAGCGACGTTCCCCAGTTGGCGCCCAAAGCGCTGCCTTGATCACATTCTACTCAGCCCGACCCTGACGCTTGAACGCGTGCAGGTGCTGGCCCAACCCATTTCCGATCACCTGCCGGTTGCCGTCGAGATTCGCCTGCCTGCTTCACTGTGTGGGGACTCACTGCCTGTGCCCTCTGGTGGAAACCTTGCATGAGCGACGACGCGGAGCGTTGGAAAGAGAAATACCTCAAAGGGATCGAGCAACAGGATAAGCTCGAAAAGCGCTGGGATGCGCGGCTCGACTTGCTGCGGCGCGGCTTGGTACGCAGCAGTCTGGCGGCAGAGGGTTCAGACCGGGCCGTCGACGAATGCATGAAGGAAATGCGTGAAATCGTCCGCACCGACGACATGGACGCAGGCCTCGCTGCCCTGATCCCGCGCCTTGAAAAGGCCGTGCTGGATTCTGAACATCGCCGCGAAGTGCGCGCCGGGCAGATCAGTTCGGCACTGACCGCTCTGGTCGCACAACTTCAGGCACTGCCGCTGCCACGCGACGTCCGCAAACCACTCAAGCGCTTCGCCAAGGACCTTGAAGAACGCGCCGCTCAGGCACGCGAACTGCCCGTCCTGCTCAGCGAGTTGAGCAGCCTGCAAGGCCAGGCCCTGACGCAGATCGAAAAACCCGAAGAAGGCCCCCGCCAAGGATTGCTGCAACGCCTGTTCGGCGCGCGGGACACGCACAGCGAGCAACACCCTCCTGAACCGCCTCAGCCTGAAACGACCCCGGCCTCGGTGCGAGAGGAACAGCACGACAACGTGCATGAACGCCCTGCATCCCCCGCGCCCCCGGATACACCGCCAACGCCGGTAGCGCCACTTCCGGCGCAGGCCGAGCAGACTGATACATTTATCGAATCGGCCCCACCGCCGACAGCCGTTGCCGAGGGCGAGGCAGTCGCTGCTCCCGCGCCAGTAGAAGCCGCACCCTCCGTGATCGCCACGCCCACTGTGACGATCAACGCAGAAATTACTCCCGAACCACCGGCTGAACACGCCTACACCTACGTCGAGCCCGTCGATATCACCGACATGCTGGCGCCTGTTCCCAGCGTGCCGTATCAGCAACGACCGGCGCCGCCCATCGTTGACACAGAGCCGCCGGAAGAAGATGCCGAGCCTGAAACCGAGGTCGCAGAAGGCGATGACGGCTACGCGCTGCCCTCCTCCCCGGAGCCGAGCTACAGCTCGGTCGCTGAGCACATCGAAGAAACCCTGCTGGGCCTGCTCAACGACCTGACGTTGTCCGAGCATTTCCGTCCGCAGGTCGAGGACATGCAGCTACGCCTCAAACACGGGCTTAACTGGTACGAACTGCTGCCGATCCTCGACGATCTTGCAGTTTTGATGCTGGCGATCAATAACGGTGGTCAGCAGGAATTCGGCAGCTATCTCAAGCAGCTGAACGAACGACTCGAGTCGTTCCAGAGTCATTTGCAGGCTGCCAGCGAAGATCACGCCGAGGATCAGTCCGCCGTTCGCGACTTGAACGAGCAATTGCGCGAGCAGGTGGGCGGGCTGCAAAGCAGCGTTCAGGATGCGTCCGACCTGACCAGCCTCAAGCAGGTGCTGGATAACCGGCTCGAAGGCTTGCTCAGCACCATGGATAATTACCAGCGCAAACGCGACGACCGCGAGCAGGAAGTGGCATCGCGACTGCAAAGCCTCTCGGCACGCGTCGCCAGCATGGAGCAGGAAGCACTGGGTTTCAGGAGTCACCTGGAAGAGCAACGCCAAAAAGCGCTGGTCGACACGCTCACCGAACTGCCCAACCGGGCCGCCTGGGGTGAACGCCTCGAGCATGAAATGGCGCAGTGGCAGCAAGAGAAGAACAGCCTGCTGGTGTGCATTCTCGATCTCGACCATTTCAAGCGTATCAACGACGGCTACGGGCACCTGGCTGGCGACAAGGTGTTGAAGATTGTCGCCAACGTTTTCAAGAAACGCCTGCGGCCTGGGGATTTCCTCGCCCGCTTCGGTGGCGAAGAGTTTGTCATGCTGTTGCCCGCAACCGTTCCCGATGTCGGGCTAAAGCTTCTCGACGAACTGCGTGCCGCCGTCGAGCTGTGTCCGTTTCACTTCAAGGGCGAACGGGTAACCATCACGGTTTCCATGGGAATGACCGCTTTTCGGTTGGGAGAGCGCTCCGATACCGCCATCAAGCGCGCTGACCAAGCGCTTTATAAAGCCAAGGAAAATGGCAGGAACCGGGTAGAACAGGGATAGCTGAAACATTTGTCCGAACAAATGTTTCAGCCTGAAGCTATTTGCTGGCGCTTTGTTATCCTGTCGCATTTCCTGCCGATGTTGCCAATCCAATGAAGCTGTATTTCTCCGCCTTTCTGCTACTCGCCCTCACGGCCTGCTCCAGCGGTCCAACACTGGACACCAGCCACCCGTCTGTGAATTTCGACAACCGGGTGCAGTACGTCGTGATGCATTACACCTCAACCTCGCTGGAACGCTCACTCCAATTGCTGACCCATGGCGAGGTCAGCAGTCATTACCTGATCGGAGATGACGCCAAAGCCACCGTTTACAAACTGGTCGATGAAAACGCCCGAGCCTGGCACGCCGGCGAAAGCGAGTGGGAAGGCCGCACCTGGCTCAACTCCAGCTCGATCGGCATCGAAATCGTCAATCCCGGATTCAAGGAAACACCGACAGGGCGCCTGTGGTATCCGTACAGCGAAGCGCAGGTCCGGTCGATGATCGTGCTGCTCAAGGACATCGTCAAACGCAACAGAATCGACCCCAAACACGTCATCGGTCATAGCGACATCGCCCCGCTGCGCAAGCAGGACCCGGGCCCGCTGTTCCCATGGAAACGCCTCGCAACCGAAGGCCTCGGCATCTGGCCCGACGAGCACCAGGTTGCCCAGCGCCAGGCATTGCTCGCTGTCAACCTGCCGAGCATCACCTGGTTCCAGCAGCAACTGGCACGCTTTGGCTACAGCACCCCGCAAACCGGCGAGCTGGACACCGCAACGCGACAGGTGCTGGCAGCCTTCCAGATGCACTATCGCCCTGCCCGTTTCGACGGCGAACCCGACGCACAAAGCGCTGCCATTCTGCAGGTGCTTAATCACTCGAATTGATTAGGTTTAATGGAGAATAAGGTCCCAGAATGTTAAATGGACGCCCACATCGCACGGCAAGCCAAGGTTGAATTAATGTACAAGATCCTGTACAAAACCCTATCCCAAGCTAAGCGCTTGAAGAAGCGTTCGACACCTGAAAGGTAGTCGAGCAGTTCCAATCCCATGAAGGGCCTGGTTGAGCCAGGAAGGAATATTTATATGCAGGTTTTATCATTCAGTCAGGCTCGCGCCGGCTTGAAGCAGGCTATGGATGATGTGTGCAGGGACCATGAGCCCGCTCTCATCACACGCTTGCGCGGTGATCATGTAGTCATGCTGTCCCTTGATGACTACAACTCAATGTCAGAAACCATGTATCTGCTGGGTACAGAGGCCAATGCGACGCGTCTGCGACAATCTGTTGCACAGCACAAAGCCGGGAAAGCTTTTATCAAGGAGATTTCCCTAGATGTCACAGGGCCAGAAACAGAAGAATAAGGAAGCGGCAAGATCCGCTGTGGGCGTACACTTCACGGCGCTAGGATGGGACGATTACTCTCACTGGAAGGATTCAGACCAGACTATTTCCAAATCTATCGACAGCCTTATCAACCAATGCCTGCGCACCCCATTCAAGGGCATAGGCAAGCCGGAACCACTGACCGGTGATTTAACAGGTTACTGGTCTAGGCGCATCACGAAAGAGCACCGTTTTGTCTATTTTTACGAGGGAGGTGTACTTACAGTCATCGCATGCCGCCATCACTATTGATGACTGGAAGTCTTCATGACAATTTGAAACGCAAAACTCTGTGCAGGACGCACGGGTAAGTGCCTGCTTTGTCTGGCACGTAACTCAAAGCGGCAACGCCATATAAAACTGCGTGCCCTGCCCCGGCCTTGAGTAAACCCCCATGCGCCCGCCGTGCAACTGGACGATCTCCTTGCACAGCGCCAGCCCAAGCCCGGCGCCGCCTTTTTTGCGGCCGACCTGAACGAAGGGCTCGAAGATTCGCCCTTGCTGACCGTAAGCGATGCCCTCGCCATTGTCCTCGACGCTGATAATTGCCCGCTCGCCATGGCGCCGCGCTTGCAGGCGGATCAGCCCTTTCGGTGGCGTGTGGCGCAAGGCGTTGTCGAGCAGGTTGTCGAGCACCCGCTCCAACTGGGACTGGTCGGCATGCAGACGTGGCATCGGCTCCTGCACATCCAGCATCAGCACAATGTCCTGCTCCAGCGCTTGCTCTTCGAACCGGGCCTTGGCTTCTTCCAGCAGCGCTTCGACAGAGCACGGCGCCAGCTTGAGCTTTTGCAGGCCGTTCTGATAACGCGAGAAGTTCAGCAGGTCGTTGATGAGCTGCATCAGACGCTGCATTTCTTCAGTCACGGTATTCAGCAGATCGGCTTCGCGGGACTCTGGCGCAAAGTGCAGCCGCTCCTGCAACAGGCCGAAGGCCATGTGCATGCCGGTGACCGGCGTGCGCAGTTCGTGTGAGGCGCGCAGCACGAACTCACTGCGCACGCGCTCGAACGCGCGTTGCTCGGTGACGTCATGCAGCACCATCACCGCCCCCAGAATATGCCCCTTGGTATGACTGACCGGCGTCATGCTGTAGGTCAACAAGCGAGACTCGCTGTCTATTTCGATGGCCAAATCTTCCGGCGCGCGCTCCAGTGTGCCCCCGCGCAATACCAGATGCAGCTGCTCATCCAGTTCGGGACGCCCCAGCGCTTCACCCAGACTCTGACCCAGACGGCTTTCATCCCAACCGAGTTGGCGCTGAGCCACAGGATTCAAGTGTTCGAGATGCCCTTGCCGGTCAATCATCAACAGGCCGTCGTCGATGCTGTCGAGGACTGCTTGCAGCCGCTGTTGCCCTGCCAGCAGCTCATCGACATTGGTCGCCTGATGCTGGCGCAACGCCTCAGCCATGATGCCGAAGCGTCGGGTCAGCAGGTTCATCTCGGCGGCCGAGGAAATCGGCAGTGTGACCTCGTAATCACCCTCGCCTATTCGGTCGGCTGCCTTGGCCAGCGCTTCGATCGGGGCACCGAAACGCCGCGCAATACCGTGCGCAGTCACGAAGCCGATGCACAGCACTGCCAGCCCGACCAGCCCCAGCAAGCCAGCGATCCACAGCGCGCGGTCCCGGGAGTTGATTTCGGCATTACTGATATTTTCGAGCGCTGTACGATGCACGCTCAGCAGCCCGTTGCGCAGCGTGTCAAAGCTATCACTCAATTGCGGCGTGCCGCGTATGCCACGCGGGTCGTTCCCGTACAGCTTCCAGTCGTCAATGAAGCGCTGGTAATCACCCCTGGTTTTTTCGAAGCCGACCCGCACATCCTGCTGGGCGTCCTGCGCAGAGCCCTGCTCTAACAGCTCTTTGAACTGAGCCTGAGTTTTATCCAGCTCAGCCTGATTGCGCTGCGAACCCGTCATCAGTACCAACTGATCGCCGAGGTTCTGGCGCAGCTTCAAACCCAGGTCGAGAACCGCGAAGTTGTGCTGAATCAGCGATTCCTGAGTACGGGCCATCTGCATGACGCTGACGAGTCCCAGCAGCAGTCCGAGCAAAGCGACCGTGATAAGGGCCGAAATACTCAGAAAAAGGCGAGTGCGCAACTTCATGGCCAGTTTCATTCGAGGTCATTCACAGGTTGTACTGTTTACGTTTGCGGTAAAGAGTAGAAGCGTCGATACCCAGTGTTTTCGCGGCCTGATCGAGCGTTTCGCTGGTGGCCAGGACTGCGCCGATGTGTGCTTTTTCCAGCTCGTCCAGGCTCAACGCGGCACCGACACGCGGCGCATTGTTAACCGGTTGCTCGGCCATGCCCAGGTGGTTGACCTCCACGCGCTCTTGCGGGCAGATAATACTGGCGCGTTCGATGACGTTACGCAGTTCGCGGATATTGCCGGGCCAGCGGTAGTTGAGCAGCGCGGCACGTGCTTCATCGCTGAAACCGCGAGCCGGGCGGGCGTAGTCCTTGACGAAACGCGCCAGAAAGCGGTCCGCCAGGGTCAGGATGTCTTCACTGCGCTCACGCAAGGCAGGCAAATGTAGGGTGATAACGTTCAGACGGTACAGCAAGTCCTCACGGAAACGCCCGCTGCGCACCATGTCCTCCAGATTGAGGTTGGTGGCCGCCAGAATACGCACATCGGCCCGTCGAGTGACCGGATCGCCCACACGCTCGTATTCCTTGTCTTGGATGAAGCGCAGCAACTTTGGCTGCAACGTCAGTGGAAAATCGCCGATCTCGTCGAGAAACAGCGTGCCACCATCCGCCTGATTGACACGTCCCAAGGTGCTTTCACTGGCGCCGGTAAAGGCTCCACGGCTGTGACCGAACAGCTCGCTCTCCATCAACTCGGCCGTCAGCGACGGGCAGTTGATCGTGACGCAAGACTTCTTGGCGCGCTTGCTCCAGCCGTGAATCGCACGGGCCAGCTCGCCTTTACCCGTCCCTGACTCACCCAGAATCAGAATGTTGGCGTCAGTCACTGCAACCTGACGGGCCGTTTCCAGAATCGCCATCATCGACGGGCTGTGGGAATCCAGACCATCCTTGGGCTTGCGAACCTCGCCTTCCAGTGCTTCGAGACGGGCAGAAAGCTGTCGAACTTCCAGCTGCTTGGCGGTGGCCAGACGCAGTTGATCAGGGCTGCACGGTTTTACCAGATAGTCGGCCGCGCCGGCCTGAATCGCATCGACGGCGGTATCGACGGCCGAATGCGCGGTCACAATGACCACGCGCATCCACGGCGCCTGGATACGCATCTGCGCCAGCACGTCGAGGCCATTGTCCTCACCCAGACGCAGGTCCAGAAAGCACAGATCAAATACTTGGCGTTGCATGAGCGTGTCCGCCTGCGCTGCGCTATTGGCAGTGGCGACGCTGTAACCTTCGTCTTCCAAACAGTATCGGAAGGTGCGGAGGATGGCGGACTCATCGTCCACAAGCAGAATACGGCCCTGATTCTCAGTGGCTGCTTCCATTTTTCCTACGCTCCTTAATGAATTGTCTCAGTTAGTCTCGGAATCATCGGGCAAGTTGCATGGTCAATTCTGATTGATTCTGCGGCATTCGTGGTAGCTATCTGTTCGTTTAATGGCGAATGGCCTGATCGCCCCCTGTTTATGCCGTTTAAACCGTCTGTTCGGAGACAACATTCATTTTCAAAAGGAACGCTCACATGTTTTCACTGAAAAAGATCGCGCTGATCACTGCCGCCACCGCAATGCTGGGCAGCGGCCCCGTGCTCGCCCAGCCTGATCTGCCCACCCAGCTTGCCGAAGCGCGACAGGAAGGGTCTATCTGGACGGCCTTTGCGCTGAACAAACATCTAAGCCCGTTCAAGATTGATGTGGATGTCGAGCAAGGTACTGCCATTCTGAAGGGCAAGGTCGAAAGCGAAGTGGATCGCGAATTGGCAGAACGCATTGCGCTGGACGTCAAAGGCATCGAAAAAGTCGACAATCAGCTACAGGTCGATGCATCGGTTGCCAGCGACGCCGGCACTCGCACCGCCATGGCTCAGCGTTTCGACGACGCCACGCTGGTCGCCACGGTGAAATCCAAACTGCTGTGGAGCAGTGTCACCGAAGGCTTGAACATCGACGTCGACAGCAAGGATGGCGTGATCACGCTCAAGGGCCGCGCCCAAAGCCCGGAAGCGAAAGAATTGGCAGGAAGCCTGGCAAGCAACACCGATGGCGTCGTCAGCGTCAACAACCTGATCAGCCTGAGCGCCGCCGACTCGATAGCCGCCAAAGCGCAACCACAATCGCTGACGCCAACTGAAGAGATGAGTGACGCGTGGATCACCAGCAAGGTGAAGGCCAGCCTGATCTATAGCCGCACGCTGGACGGACTGAATATCAAGGTAGACACCAAGGCCGGGGTCGTGAGCCTGAATGGCGTCGTTGCCAACTTCGCTGAGAAGGAACTGGCGATTGAAATCGCGCGAAACATTCGCGGCGTCAAAGGCGTGAATGGCGATGCCCTGAAGGTCATGGCACGCAGCGCAGGCTGAGCCTTCTGGCCTCGGGCGCAGGACGCTTCGTGCAGAACGCACGATTACAAACGTGTAATCGTGCAGCTTGCTGGTAGGACCCGCCTGTAAAACTTTATAACCCTCTGATTTTATTGGGTTTAATATCGTGTAACGACTTGGCACGTACTCTGCAATATCTCCTGCATCGAGGTCGGAACATGGCGACCCATCAGATCGCAAAACTACAGGTCAGGGGAGTTTGCAGATGAACATCCAGCGTATTGCACAATTGCGTATTTCTCCCCTGCACATCCAGCAAGGTCTTTTCCTGATGCTGGCCCTGTTGGTCACTCTGATCGCCATTCAACAGTTCCAGCGCTGGGATCAAACCCGCCAGGCCACTCAAGCCAGACAGCAATTCCTTCACAGCAGCAGCGTCTCTTACCGTGACGTCAGCGCACCAGTGCTCAAAGAAGCGTCGCCGAGCCTTCGCCCTGTCGATGGTCTGGTCTCTGTGGATGAAGTAGCGCCGCAGCAAAAATGGGTTTTCTGACCCGCTTTGAAAAAAACGCAGCACTCATATTATTAAAACGGCATCAAAAAGGAGTATCACCATGTTGAGTTGGGCTATCACGTTTCTGATCATCGCCATTATCGCTGCAGTATTGGGCTTTGGCGGTATCGCGGGTACGGCTACTGGTATCGCCAAGATCCTGTTCGTCGTCTTCCTGGTGATGTTCGTTGTGTCGTTCTTCTTCGGTCGTCGTGGTCGAGGCTAAAGATGCACACGTCATTTCGCACACTGGCCACCGCCCTGTTGTTGGGCGGCAGCGCCATGGCCATGGCCGCCAACGATGGGCAGTCCAGGGTCAATGAGCTTTTGAGTTCTGCCCCTGAGTACCGCACAACCTGGGCGAAAGTCGTCAAGAAGGAAGAGCGGTTGCCGGACTGGGTGATTAACCTGTCCGGTGCCTCTGAGCAGCAAATGACGGCGGTCACCGAAGACGGTGACAAGTATCTGGTGGGGCCGCTTTGCGAAACCGCCGATACGTGCAAAAGCAAGCGCCTGATCGTGGCTGTCAGCCTCGATAAGGAAGATGCCTATGCCATGCTGGTTGAAGTGCCTGCCGGTCTTCCTGCCGACAAGTCACCCACCCGTCACGCGACTTACCGCTTCCTGGGCAAGCCTGACGACGGCATGAAAGGTCTGTTGCAAGAGCAATTGCGCAAAGACCCGAACTGGTATTGATCCAGCAAGGAAGTTGTCAGCTCCATGCAGCGGACACTTTCCTGATCTGCGCGACCTGAGGAAGGTGCGCGCATGACCATGGGGCCGGGATGCGTTGATCGAAAGGATCGGCGTGACCTAGGGGTACAGGGAGTACCTCCGTAACGGGCCGGGTCAGGCAAGCTGCCGTTCAATAGTCATTAAAAGGTATCTTGATCTGTCGAAACCTTTTGATGATCATTGCACGGCGCTTCATATCCTCCTCGCTATCCCTTCAGATTAAATCGCATCTCTGGGCAGCATCAGCCCCAGAGGCAGACGCACTCGCGCTTCAAGACCACCCCCTGAACGATTTCTCAATTCGACATTGCCGCCATGCATGGCCGCGATTCGCTTGACGATGGCCAACCCGAGCCCGGTGCCCTTGCCGCTACGCGCGCGATCGCCGCGTATGAACGGGTTGAAAATGGTGTCCAGTTCCGAGGGATCAATGCCCGCGCCTCGGTCCAATACGCTGAGAACGACATAAGGCGCATTTCTATCGCCTGACACATAAGCGGCCACTTCGATGCCATTACCCGCATGATGCCGGGCATTGCCAATCAGATTGGTCAGCAGACGCTTCATCGACACCCTGCGCAACGGAAACGGTGGAATGGGCTCCAGGCACAGCCTGATGCTGTCTTCATCGTTGTTGAAGGGCGCCACGACATCGCGCACCAGGTCGCCCAGATCGACCTCTTCAATCTCTTCGTCGCGACCATCGCGAATGAACGCCAGAAACTGATCGAGAATGGCGTCCATGTCCTCGATGTCGCGCACCATGCCTTCGGAGAACTCGTTGTCGTTCATCAGTTCCAGCGACAGGCGCAAGCGGGTCAGCGGTGTTCGCAAGTCATGGGAAACGCCCGCCAGCATTAGTTCGCGCTCCTGACCGGCCTGTTCAACATCCTCGGCCATCTGATTGAAGGCCCGATAGACTTCAGTCATCTCGCTGGGCGTGTCACTGACCGGCAGGCGCACACTGCGCCCCTGCCCCAGTTGCCGGGCAGCGAACACCAGGCGTTTGAGTGGCTGATTCAGCTGGCGGACGAAAATCCAGGCCGACGCCGTGGACAGCAAACCGATCGCCAGGAACCAGCCCAGCACGCTCCAGATTTTCTGGCCGCGCAATGGATGCGGATAAAGTGGCACTTTCAGCCAGCCATCGCCGAGGCTGGGTGCGCGCACCCACAGCGCGGGCGGGGCATGCACGCGCAGACGCACTTCGGTGTCGGCGCCCAGTTCAGCCTGCATCTGGCGCTGATAAATCTCACTGTACGGCCAGTGCTGCTCACCTTCCGGCACGCCACCACCCACGACACGAATCAGCCCGGCCGCCTCGGCAATCGCGTCGCGATCGTTTTCATCGGCCGCCCAGTAAGCGCGCAAGGTCAGCGCGACGCCATGGCTGTACTGCCTGTCGACCAGCACGTCTTCGTTCATCAGCAGATAGACCAGCGTCAGCGCCTTGGAAAACAGCACGACGATGAGCACCAGCCAGAGCGTGCGCGAGAAAAAGCTTTGCGGAAACCAGAGCGGAGTCTTCATAACAGCAGCCATACACTTTGCAAGGCGAGCCAGGCTCGCGAATTTGCCGAACGCGGGCGAGACCCGATGGACGAACGCAAAAAACCAGAACGTCGATAACCTGTTGAACGGTTATCGACGTAACTGGCAGGAATAACGGATTTCGGTGCTGACAACCCGGTTGTCAGCGATTTCCGGCACCATCTGGAACGAATACATAGCCCACGCCCCAGACCGTCTGGATGTAACGGGGTTTGGACGGATCGGGCTCAATCAGACGACGCAGACGGGAAATCTGCACGTCGATGGAACGTTCCAGCGCATCCCACTCCCGGCCACGGGCCAGATTCATCAGTTTGTCACGGGTCAACGGCTCGCGAGCGTGCATTACCAGCGCCTTGAGTACCGCAAACTCGCCGGTCGTGAGCATGTGCACTTCGTCGCCACGCTTGAGCTCGCGGGTCGCCAGCGACAGCACGTAATCGCCGAAGCTTACCGACTCGTCTTCACTGCCAGGGGCACCGGGCACCGGCGCGGCCTGACGACGCAATACCGCCTTGACCCGCGCCATCAACTCGTCCGGGTTGAACGGTTTGGCCAGATAGTCATCGGCGCCCAGTTCAAGACCCTTGATACGGCTCAGCTCATCACCCTTGGCGGTGAGCATGATGATCGGTACCTGATTGTTCGCGGCACGCAGCCGGCGGCAGGCGGAAAGACCGTCTTCCCCGGGCAGCATCAAATCCAGCACCACAAGGTTGAAAACCTCACGGGCCAGCAATCGGTCCATTTGCTCCACGTTCGCCACCGCTCGGGCACGGTAGCCCTTGCTGGTGAAAAAACGTTCAAGGAGACTGCTCAACCCCGGATCGTCATCGACAATCAGGATTTTTTCGCCTTCAGCATTTTGTGCGGTGCTGCTCATCGGATGCTCCTCTGATCTCGGGGCGCATTATGGCGTAGCTGCGGTGATGCGCACCGTGTGCATTGTTAGCAGATTTTACTGGGGGCAGCACTCGCGCATGCTGTTGCACGGAAAAAAGACCACGTTTGTCGGCCGATCCCCTAATTCGCCTTCGCCGGGTATAATGCGCCGCCCTCAAAGTCAGGCAACGCCGGACGTGCAGGGCGGAAGTCAGGCAAGGCAATTTCGTACACAGCCCCAGTTTTTTGCTCACAACTCCAGGTGGTCTTATGGACAGCATCAACAGCCGCATCGCCGAAGAACTCGGCGTACGCCCACAACAGGTCGCCGCGGCCGTCGCACTACTGGATGAAGGCTCGACCGTGCCCTTCATTTCCCGTTATCGCAAGGAAGTGACCGGCAGCCTCGATGACACGCAATTGCGCCATCTGGAAGAACGTCTGCGCTACCTGCGCGAACTGGACGACCGGCGCGTCAGCATCCTTGCCAGCATCGAAGAGCAAGGCAAGCTGACCCCGGAACTCGCTCGCGATATCAATCTGGCCGACACCAAGACCCGCCTTGAAGATTTGTACCTGCCCTACAAGCAAAAACGCCGCACCAAGGGGCAGATCGCCCTTGAAGCAGGCCTCGGCGAACTGGCCGATGGCCTGTTCAGCGACCCGGGCCTGAATCCGGAAACCGAAGCTACACGCTTCGTCGACGCTGAAAAAGGCGTGGCCGACGTGAAGGCCGCGCTGGAAGGTGCCAAGTACATTCTGATGGAGCGCTTTGCCGAAGACGCTGCCCTGCTCGACAAACTGCGCAGTTTCCTCAAACAGGAAGCGGTGATCAGTGCGCGTGTGGTGCCGGGCAAAGAAGAGGAAGGCGCCAAGTTCCGCGACTATTTCGAACACGACGAGCCGCTCAAGAGCATGCCGTCGCACCGCGCCCTGGCGATTTTCCGTGGTCGCAATGAAGGCTTCCTCAGCAGCGCGCTGAAAGTCGGCGAAGAACTGCCGGGCGCCATGCACCCGTGCGAGCTGATGATCGGCGAGCGCTTCGGCATCCAGAACCAGAGCCGCCCTGCTGACAAGTGGCGGGCCGAAGTGGTGCGCTGGACCTGGAAAGTCAAGCTGTACAGCCATCTGGAAACCGATCTGCTCGGTGAGTTGCGCGAGAGCGCGGAAACCGAAGCGATCAACGTGTTCGCCCACAACCTGCACGACCTGCTGCTCGCCGCCCCGGCTGGCCAGCGCGCAACACTGGGCCTCGACCCGGGCTTGCGCACCGGCTGCAAGGTCGCCGTGGTAGACGCCACCGGCAAACTGCTCGACTACGCGACGGTCTATCCGCATGTGCCGAAAAACCAGTGGGACCAGACCATCGCCGTGCTGGCTGCGCTGTGCGCCAAACACTCGGTCGACCTGATCGCCATCGGCAACGGCACCGCCAGCCGTGAAACAGACAAGCTGGCCGCCGATCTGATCAAAAAATATCCAGGCCTGAAAATGACCAAGGTCATGGTGTCGGAAGCCGGCGCATCGGTTTACTCGGCCTCGGAACTGGCGGCCAAGGAATTCCCCGATCTGGACGTATCGATCCGTGGCGCTGTGTCGATTGCCCGGCGCTTGCAGGACCCGCTGGCCGAGCTGGTGAAAATCGACCCGAAATCCATTGGTGTCGGTCAGTACCAGCATGACGTTTCGCAACTGAAACTGGCTCGTGGTCTGGACGCAGTGGTTGAAGACTGTGTAAACGCCGTGGGCGTCGACGTGAATACCGCGTCGGTGGCGCTGCTGGCACGGATTTCCGGCCTCAACACCACACTGGCGCAGAACATCGTTGCGCATCGCGATGAAAACGGCGCCTTCAAAACCCGCGCCTCGTTGAAGAAAGTCAGTCGTCTGGGCGAAAAAACCTTCGAACAGGCCGCAGGCTTTCTACGCGTGATGAACGGTGACAACCCGCTGGACTCGTCGGCCGTTCACCCGGAAGCTTACCCGCTGGTGCAGCGGATTGCGGCGGAGACCGACCGCGACATCCGTTCGCTGATCGGCGATGCCAGCTTTCTCAAGCGTCTGGACCCGAAGAAGTTCACGGACGAGACCTTTGGTCTGCCGACCGTGACCGACATTCTGCAAGAACTGGAAAAACCGGGCCGCGACCCGCGTCCGGAGTTCAAGACCGCCGAGTTCCAGGACGGCGTCGAAGACCTCAAGGACCTGCAACTGGGCATGATCCTCGAAGGCGTCGTCACCAACGTCACCAACTTCGGTGCGTTCGTCGATATCGGCGTGCATCAGGACGGCCTGGTGCATATCTCCGCGCTGTCCGAGAAGTTCATCAAGGACCCGCGTGAAGCGGTCAAGGCCGGCGACGTGGTGAAAGTGAAGGTCATGGAAGTCGACATCCCGCGCAAACGCGTCGGCCTGTCGATGCGCATGAGCGACACGCCCGGCGAGAAGATCGACGGCGCCCGTGGCGCTCGCCCCGGCTCTTCGCAGCGCCAGCAGAGCAGCGCGCCGCGCAAGGAAACTTCTGCACCGGCACCGGCCAACAACGCCATGGCCTCATTGTTCGCCAACGCCAAGCAATTGAAGAAGCGTTGATGGACTTCCCCGAGGATCTGACCCACAGCGCTTACTTCAAAATGCTCGGCTGCGAGCTGCGGCGTCTGGACGAAGGCGTGGCCGAAGTCGCGTTGCCGCTGGAGGCGCATCTGCGCAACCGTGGCAACGTGATGCACGGCGGGGCAATCTTCAGCCTGGTCGATATCGCCATGGGGCTGGCCTGTTCCAGTTCTCATGGTTTCGACCAGCGCAGCGTGACCATCGAGTGCAAGATCAACTACGTGCGTGGCGTGTCCGATGGCGAAGTCCTGTGCATCGCCAGGGTGCTGCATGCGGGCCGCCGGACGCTGGTGGTCGAGGCCGAGGTGGTTCAAGGCGACAAGCTGGTCGCAAAAGCCCAAGGCACATTTGCGGTCCTCTAGACTCAGTCAAAGGCTGATGAACGCAATCACTGCGAACTGTACCTAGCCGTATCTACATCATTTGGGTTAATTTCGGCACCATTAGCGTGGTGCCGAGTCCATTTGGGTGGTACGACGAAGAGCAGTGATTGTGAACAGGCGTTACAGACCAACCAGGCGACTACGCCAGTTCCTTTCTTCACCCTTGTAGACCGTCAAGTCCACCCCCATATCGGGGCGACCGATGCGTGAAGGATTACACCTTGAGCGAACTTTTAAACCGTCGTCTTGCCTTGCTCGGCGAGCGCAACAACCTCTCTTTGCTGGAGCAATGCCTGCACGGTATCGAGCGTGAATGCCTGCGCGTTACCCCCACGGCAGAACTGGCCCGCACGCCTCATCCACAAGCTCTGGGTGCCGCACTGACCAACGGCCAAGTCACGACCGATTACTCCGAATCTCTGCTGGAGTTCATCACGCCAGCGTTGAAGAACCCGGCCGACACCCTCGACAGCCTCGACAAGATCCATCGCTTCGCCTACAGCAAGCTGGACAACGAGCTGCTCTGGAGCCCGTCGATGCCGTGCCCTTTGCCTGACGAAGAGCACATCCCGATCGCGTATTACGGCACGTCGAACATCGGCAAGCTCAAGTACGTCTATCGCAAGGGTCTGGCGCTGCGCTATGGCAAGACCATGCAGTGCATTGCCGGCATTCACTACAATTTCTCGTTGCCGGAAGACGCCTGGGCGCTGCTCAAGCAGACCGAGGACTTTGCCGGTGACGCGCGGGACTATCAGTCGCATTCCTACATCGCGCTGATCCGTAATTTCCGCCGCTACAGCTGGCTGCTGATGTACCTGTTCGGCGCATCACCGGCGCTGGATGCCGGTTTCCTGCGCGGCCGTGAGCATCAGCTGGAGCAACATTTCGACGCCGACACGTTGTACCTGCCTTATGCCACCAGCCTGCGCATGAGCGATCTGGGTTATCAAAGCGATGCCCAGGCCGACCTGACGCCGTGCTACAACGATCTGGTCAGTTACACCGACAGCCTGCGCAAGGCCGTGGCCACGCCGTATCAGCCTTATGTCGAGGTCGGTACTCATGACCGGAACGGCGAATGGATTCAGCTCAACACCAATGTGTTGCAGATCGAAAACGAGTACTACTCCAACATCCGCCCGAAACGCGTGACTTACAGCGGCGAACGTCCTATTCAGGCGCTGGTGGCGCGTGGGGTGCAGTACGTCGAAGTGCGCTGCCTGGACATCAACCCGTTCTTGCCGACGGGTATCAGCCTGGAGCAGTCGCGCTTCATCGACGCGTTCGTGCTGTATTGCGCGCTTGAAGAAAGCCGGCAACTGGCGGGTCACGAGTGTTCCAACGCCAGCTCGAACTTCCTCGCAGTGGTCAAGGAAGGTCGCCGTCCGGGCCTGAACCTGCTGCGCGACAACAGCCCGGTCGAGCTCAAGGCCTGGGCCACCGAGTTGCTGGAGAAAATCACGCCGATTGCCCGGCTGCTCGATCAGGCGCAGGGGATTGATGAGCACATCAAGTCGATTGCCGTGCAACAAGCCAAGATCGACGACACTTCCCTGACCCCGTCCGCTCAGGTATTGGCCAGTATGCAAGCGCATAACGAGGGCTTTACGGCTTTCTCCCTGCGCCAGAGCCAGGTCCATGCCGAATACTTCCGCACCCACCCGCTGAGCGCCGAAGAACAGGCGCACTTCGAAGCCCTGGCCAAAACCTCCATCGAGGAACAGGCCGAGCTGGAAGCCACGGAAGAAGTGGTGGATTTTGACACCTTTGTCGGGTCGTACCAGGCGAGCATTCTGTCGATCAGTAACTGAGCCGCGCAATTACTGTGGGAGTGAGCTTGCTCACGAAAGGGACGGTTCAAACGCCCCTTTCCTGGGGCTTGTACCAGCCTCTTCGTGAGCAAGCTCACTCCCACAAAATATAGCCAAGAGTGCTCTGCGTCCCCTCCTCAAATCGCTTTTTCGAAGATCTTCGAATTACGCTGGAAGTTGTACAGCGACGCGCGGGCGCTCGGCAGGCGGTCGACGCTGCTGGGCTCGAAGCCGCGCTCGCGGAACCAGTGTGCGGTGCGCGTAGTAAGAACGAACAGGGTTTTGAGGCCCAGCGCTCGGGCGCGGTTTTCGATGCGCTCCAGCAGTTCGTCACCGCGTCCGCCGTGACGGTATTCCGGGTTGACGGCCAGACACGCCAGCTCGCCCGCCTCCGAATCGGCAATCGGGTACAGCGCCGCACAGGCGATGATCAAACCTTCCCGCTCAACCACGCTGAATTGAGTGATCTCACGTTCCAGCACTTCACGGGAACGGCGTACCAGAATGCCCTGCTCTTCGAGCGGCGTAATCAGGTCCATCAAACCACCGACGTCCTCGATGGCCGCCTCACGAACCAGCTCAAACTGCTCCTGCGCCACCAGCGTGCCGCCACCGTCGCGGGTAAACAGTTCGGTCAGCAGCGCGCCATCTTCGGCATAACTGACGATATGGCTGCGTGCCACACCGCCGCGACAGGCTTCGGCCGCCGCATCCAGCAACTCCGCCTGATAGTTGCCGCCCAGGCGCTGCAAATGCGCGGGCACCTGTTGCGGACGCAACTCACGCACCAGTCGGCCCTGCTCGTCCAGCAGACCGGTTTCCTCGCCGAACAGCAGCAGCTTGTCGGCCGCCAGATCGATGGCTGCGCGGGTGGCGACGTCTTCACAGGCCAGATTGAAAATCTCGCCGGTCGGTGAGTAGCCCAGCGGCGACAACAGCACGATATGACGCTCATCCAGCAAGCGATTGATGCCCTTGCGGTCGACCCGACGCACCTCGCCGGTGTGCTGGTAATCGACGCCCTCGAGCACCCCGATCGGCCGTGCAGTCACCACGTTGCCGCTGGTCACCCGCAGGCGTGAGCCCTGCATCGGCGAAGCCGCCATGTCCATCGACAGGCGCGCTTCGATGGCAATGCGCAACTGGCCTACGGCGTCGATCACGCATTCCAGGGTTTCGGTGTCAGTGATGCGCAAGTCACGGTGATAACGCGGCGTAATCCCGCGTTGGGCCAGACGGCTTTCGATCTGTGGACGCGAACCGTGAACCAGTACCAGACGCACGCCCAGGCTGTGCAGCAGCACCAGGTCGTGGACGATATTGCCGAAGTTGGGATGCTCTACGCCGTCGCCGGGGAGCATGACGACGAAGGTGCAATCGCGGTGGGCATTGATGTAAGGAGACGCATGGCGAAGCCAGTTGACGTATTCGGGCATGACAACAAGAGCCTGTAGATAAAATGGACGAAAAGAAAAAGCACGCACAACGGTGTGGTGGTTATCGTCGGAACAGGCTTGGCAACACGCGCAGTCTCCTTTTCTTCAATATGTGTGGAACCTGACTCACTGGGGCGTCAGGCAGTAGTGCTCGATCAACTGACGTAACAGACGCACTGTAGGGTCCAGACGTGACATTTCGAGGTATTCCCCCGGCTGATGCGCGCAGGCGATATCACCCGGGCCGAGCACCAGTGTTTCACAACCAAGGCGCTGAAGATAAGGCGCTTCGGTGCCGAACGCTACTGCTGCGGCCGTATGACCGGTCAGCCGTTCAGCCACACGCACCAGTTCCGCGTCGGCCACCTGTTCGAACGGCGCACACTCGGGGAACAGTGGCGCGTAGTCGATCTGCACCTGATGCTTTTCGGCGAGTGGTTGCAGCTTCTGCCGGATCGCCGAACGCAGTACGTCCGGGTCCATGCCCGGCAGCGGGCGCAGGTCGAACTCCAGCGAACACTGACCGCAGATCCGGTTCGGGTTGTCGCCGCCATGAATGCAGCCCAGGTTGAGGGTCAGTTGCGGTACGGTAAATTGCGGATTGCGGTATTCCAGCTGCCACTGGTTGCGCAGGCCCTTGAGTTCGCTGATCGCGTCGTGCATCGCTTCCAGCGCGCTGTGCCCGAGGCTCGGATCCGAAGAATGACCGCTGCGCCCGAGAATGTGAATGCGCTCCATCATCACGCCTTTGTGCATGCGGATCGGCTTGAGCCCGGTCGGCTCGCCAATCACCGCCGCACGGCCCAGCGGGCGTCCGGCGTCTGCCAGCGCACGTGCCCCGGCCATCGAGCTTTCTTCATCGCAGGTCGCCAGGATCAGCAACGGCTGCTTGAACGGCTGATCGAGCAGACCACGCACCGCCTCAATGACCAGCGCAAAGAAACCCTTCATGTCACAACTGCCCAGCCCGACCCAGCGACCATCGACTTCGGTCAGTTTCAGCGGGTCGGTTTTCCACAGCGCTTCGTCGAACGGCACAGTGTCGCTGTGCCCCGCCAGCACCAGGCCACCGGGCCCCGTGCCGAACGTCGCCAGCAGGTTGAACTTGCCGGGCGAAACCTGCTGGATATCACAGGCAAAACCCAGGTCACCGAGCCATCCGGCCAGCAGGTCGATGACAGGCCGGTTGGTCTGGTCCAGAGAAGGCTGAGTGCAGCTCACCGAGGGCGCAGCGATCAAGGCGGCAAACTGGTCTTTCATGGACGGCAACGGCATGGACGTTTCCTGTAATCAAGACAAAACAGGGATCATTATAGGGCCATAGCCACCCAGGAATAAACCGTTTCGGGCCATGTCCTGTACACTGCCGCCCTTAGCAGCCGTTCATCCATGGGCTGCGCTCCCGTTATCAGTATCAGCGTTTGGATTCCCCCGGCCATGCAAAAAGAAACAGAAATCAAACTCCGCGTCAGCCGCGAGACCCTCGCTGCACTGCGCGAACACCTGTTGCTCAAGAAGCGCAACAAAAGTGGCTGGGAGCGCCTGGAACTGTCGAACCAGTATTTCGACACCCCGGAGCGTGAGCTGGCGCAGGCCAAGGTGGCGCTGCGCATCCGTCGTGACGGCGATCAGATCATCCAGACCATGAAGACCCGCGGGCAAAGCGTGGCCGGCCTGTCCGAGCGCAACGAATACAACTGGGACCTGACCAAAGCCAAGCTGGACCTGAAAAAACTCGAAGGCGATTGCTGGCCAGAGCAACTGGCCGAGCTGGACAAGAAAACCATCAAGCCGCTGTTCACCACCGATTTCATCCGTGAAAAAGCTGAAATTGCCTGGGGTCGCGGCAAGACCAAAGTCGTGATCGAAGCTGCGCTGGACCTTGGCCAGGTGGTGGCAGGCAAGCAGAAGGAAGAAATATGCGAGCTGGAACTGGAGCTGCGCGAAGGTGATCCGGCCGCCCTGCTGGAACTGGCTGCCGAACTGGCCGCCAGCCTGCCGTTGATGCCGTGCGACATCAGCAAGGCCGAGCGCGGTTATCGCCTGCTCGACGCCAGCAGCTACGCGCTGAGCCTGCCTGCACCGACGCTGCACTCAGAAACGCCGCTGGACGACGCCTACTCGGCGTTGGCCTGGCACCTGCTGGGCAGCAGCCAGCGTCTGGCCGAGCAATACCGTTTCAATGGCCACTGGCGACTGCTGCAGGACTGGGTCGAGATGCTGGCTGAGCTGCGGGCACTGACCAGCAGTCTGGGTCAGGCCGCACCGCGCAGTTCGTCGGCGCAACTGCGTACCGCACTGGACGCCTTGCTGGAAGACTGGCGCCCGTTGGTTCAGGCCGGTCAGGAAGATGGCGATGTACGCGGCGCAGCGCACGAGCAGTTTCTGGAAGAGTTGCAGGACACCCGCTGGGGCGAGTTCTCGCTGAACACTTCGCGCTGGTTGCTGGCCCGCAGCTGGACCGCCGAGCGCAATACCCGCGGCAACCGCCAGGGCGCTGCGCTGTTGAGCAGCTGGCTACCGCGCCTGCTGGGTGAAGAAGCGACCTCACTGCAACTGAGCCGTTATCAGCAGCAGCCGGAAGACCTTGCCGAGCAACTGCCGCGCATCGAGCGCATCCAGGCCTGGCTGCACTGGGCACGTGGCGCGCTGGACCTGCCGGAGCTGGACCGTCTGTACGGCGAACTGCGCAAACTGGAAGAACTGGCTCACCTGGACATCAGCGACGAAGTCCTCGACGCCCGCGTTCAGCAAGCGATCACCGTGTTCCAGAGCCGCGCGTGGAAGACTTTGTTGCGTTTGTGACAGTCCTCGAACCACGATGATTCTCGTGGCTACGCTGCGTGCTCGTCGTTATACATAAATCCTGAAAGCCCAAAATACTGGGTTTTCAGGCTTCTGTCGGCAGGGCGCGGGACCGGACCGGGGCGACGCTTCGCTTGTTCGCGAAGACGTCAGGCCCGCCACAACCTGATATACGGCAGCACAAATGGTGTTTCTGAATTTATGCCTGAACGGCTTTCCTCAATGATCCATTTGGTGCCTGATGATCAGCCTTCGTGGACAAGTCCACTCCCACAGGGGCACATCCCCCCTCCCGGCTGAAACCATTTAGCTGCTACAGTAATTCCCGGTCGCACAGAAGGCGCAACGCTGTCACGCTTGGCGTCTACTCTTGCTCATCGTCTGATGATGAATAGTCTCAAGGAGCGCGCATGGCAGCCCTGGCCCCCTCTTCACAGGATCGCTGGCTCGATCTGAACGATGTGTTGCGCGATCTGGTCGCGGAAGGCTCTCTCGGCCAGGACGACTCGGAAATCGCGCTTGTCCAGCGCCGCAGTGCGGCGAACATTCAGCTGCACCCTCTCGAATTTCTCGCTTCTCTACAGTTTGACGACCTGAAGCGGCCCGGCAAAAAGCTCGACCTGGAAACCCTCACCGCCTGGCTGGCGAAAGCCTGCGACCAGCCGTACATGCGCATCGACCCGCTGAAGATCAACGTGGCAGCCGTCACGCCATTGATGTCCTACGCCTTCGCCCAGCGGCACAAGATTCTCGCCGTGGCAGTGGACCGCGAGTCGGTGACCATCGCCAGCGCCCAGCCATATGTGCGCTCGTGGGAAGCCGACCTCGCCCACGTACTCAAACTGCAGGTGAAACGCGTCGTTGCCAACCCGACAGACATCCAGCGCATGGCGATGGAGTTTTTCCGGCTGGCGAAATCGGTCAGCGGTGCCAACGCGTCCGAACAGAAAATGAGCAACATGGGCAACTTCGAACAGTTGCTCAAGCTCGGTGCCAGCGATCAGGAACCGGACGCCAACGACGCGCACATCGTCAATATCGTCGACTGGCTGTTCCAGTACGCGTTCCAGCAACGTGCCAGCGACATTCATATCGAGCCGCGCCGCGAACAGGGCACCGTGCGTTTTCGCATCGACGGCGTGCTGCACAACGTCTATCAGTTTCCGGCGCAAGTGATCATGGCGATTGTCAGCCGCCTGAAAAGTCTGGGCCGGATGAACGTCGCTGAAAAGCGCAAGCCGCAGGACGGCCGCGTCAAGACCACTACGCCTGAGAACCGCGAAGTGGAGCTGCGCCTGTCGACCTTACCGACGGCGTTCGGCGAAAAGATGGTGATGCGGATTTTCAACCCCGAAGTGCTGCTCAAGGACTTCGACCAGTTGGGTTTTTCCAGTGACGACCTGCGGCGCTGGCAGGACATGACCCGCCAGCCCAACGGCATCATTCTGGTCACCGGCCCGACCGGTTCGGGCAAGACCACCACGCTGTACACCACCCTCAAGAAGCTGGCGACCTCGGAGGTCAACCTCTGCACCATCGAAGACCCTATCGAAATGGTCGAGCCGGCCTTCAACCAGATGCAGGTGCAGCACAACATCGATCTGAGCTTCGCTGCCGGTGTGCGCGCGCTGATGCGGCAAGACCCGGATATCATCATGATCGGCGAAATTCGCGACTTGGAGACGGCCGAAATGGCGATTCAGGCCGCACTGACCGGTCACTTGGTGCTGTCGACCCTGCACACCAACGACGCGCCCAGCGCCATTAGCCGCATGCTCGAACTGGGCGTGCCGCATTACCTGCTCAAGGCGACCATTCTCGGCGTCATGGCGCAACGCCTGGTGCGCACGCTGTGCCCGCACTGCAAGGCGCCGATCAACCTGAACGAAACCGACTGGCAAACCCTGACCCGCCCCTGGCAAGCGCCTGTACCGCCCGGCGCGCATCAGGCAGTCGGCTGCGTGGAATGTCGCGACACCGGTTATCGGGGCCGGGCCGGGGTCTACGAGATCATGGTCATGTCCGACAACATCAAGGCACTGATCTCCGCAGACCTGGACCTGACTGCCATGCGCCGTCAGGCGTTCAAGGAGGGCACCCGCAGCTTGCGTCTGTCTGGCGCGCAAAAAGTCTCGGCCGGGCTGACTACACTTGAGGAAGTACTGCGGGTGACACCGCAAAGCGAACAGCGCTGACAGGGTTGGAAGCGCTGCTCCAGAAGCCTGACGTCATGGCGAGCCAGCTAAAGTGAACTAAGTGGTACACATTAATTGAACTAGTTCATGGCTTTAGCTATCCAACCCCTCAGAACAACCACAGTCGGAGTATCTCACCATGCGTCTCAAGTTTGCTGTCGCCACCGTAGCCTTGCTTTCCATCCCGATGGGTTCAGCGATGGCTGACACCTTCTGGCGTAACGTATTGTCCTCGGGCGCCACCACTGGCTCGAGTTATCTCACCTTTAAGGATCACAAGCTGATCGTTGCTGCTCAGGATGATGCAGGCAGCTACGTTGCCAGCAACGGCGACATTCGTGGCCCGTTTCTGGAAGCCGCTATCCAGCAGGTTCGTAAAGAAAATCCTGGTTTGAAAGCGACCGACATGGAACTGGCCAACGCCATCCTGGACAAGAACCTGGTTGCAGAAAGCCAGTAAGTGTCACGCATAAAAAATGCCGCTCGATGAGCGGCATTTTTGTGTCCGGCGGTTACTCGCCGATCGCGCTTTTGTAGCCTGCGGCGTCCAGCAGCCTGGCCAGATCGGCCTCTGCACTGGCTGGCTTGAGCTTGAAGATCCAGCCCCCGTACGGATCGCTATTGAGCAACTCGGGCGAACCGGCCAACGCCTCATTGACCTCGACAACGTCACCGGCCACTGGCGAGTAGATGTCCGAAGCGGCCTTCACAGACTCGACAACCCCGGCAGTATCACCCGCTGCGAACACTTTACCGATTTCCGGCAGTTCGACGAACACCACATCGCCCAGCGCTTCCTGTGCGTGGTCGGAAATGCCGACGGTCACGGTGCCATCAGCTTCAAGGCGCGCCCACTCGTGACTTCCAGCGAAACGCAGCTCGGCGGGAATATTGCTCATTTAGTCATCCTCAACATCGGGTCAGAGGAAAACCCGCCATAGGTTAGATCAGGGTCTTGCCGTGGCGCACAAACGCTGGCTGCACCACCCGCACCGGATACCACTTGCCGCGGATTTCCACCTCGGCCCGGTCGGCGGTTGCCATCGGAACGCGCGCCAGAGCAATGGATTTGCTCAGCGTAGGAGAGAAACTACCACTGGTGATCTCACCTTCGCCAATTTCTGCGATTCTTACCACCTGCTGGGCCCGCAACACGCCGCGTTCTTCGAGCACCAGTCCAACCAGCTTGAAGGCTACGCCTTCGGCCCGTTCTCGTTCCAGAGCCTTGCGGCCGATGAAGTCACGGTCGGCAGGGTCCCAGGCGATGCTCCAGGCAATGTTCGAGACCAGCGGTGAAACACCTTCGCCGATGTCCTGACCGTACAGGTTCATACCGGCTTCAAGGCGCAAGGTATCGCGAGCGCCCAGGCCGATGGGGGAAATACCCGCGCCGACCAGCTCATTGAAAAAGCTCGGGGCCTGCTCGGCCGGCAGCATGATTTCCAGGCCGTCTTCGCCGGTATAGCCCGTGCGGGCGATGAACCAGTCGGCATCATCGCGACCTTCAAACGGTTTGAGCTCGGCAATCAACTTGCCGCGAGCACTGGAAACCAGTTCGGCAATTCTGGCCCGCGACCTTGGCCCCTGAATGGCGAGAATCGCCATCTCGCTGCGCTCGTTCAGCTGGACATCGAAATCGCCCAACTGCGCCTTCATCCAGGCAAGGTCTTTGGCACCGTTCGCCGCATTCACGACCAGACGATAACCGTCGGCGGTGAGGTAGACGATCATGTCGTCGATAATTCCGCCAGCCTCATCCAGCATGGCACTGTAAAGCGCCCGACCTGATGTCTTCAGACGGTCGACATCATTGGCCAGCAGGTAGCGCAGCCAGGCGTTGGCCTGACGGCCGGTCACGTCGATCACGTTCATGTGAGAGACATCGAAGACCCCACAATCGCGGCGCACCTGATGGTGCTCCTCGACCTGCGATCCATAATGCAACGGCATGTCCCAGCCACCAAAATCGACCATTTTCGCGCCAAGGGCGAGGTGCAGGTCGAACAGGGGGGTACGCTGTCCCATGGGTTTCTCCTTCCGGGCGTGGCGAAGGTGCGGGCAGAAACACTCGGCAAGCCCCCAATAGACCGGGGTTTGCAGCACATTTACAACTGACCGAATAATCTGACAGACCGCACCGATTGCGGCGCATTGTAGCCGCAAGGTTGAGACCCCGCACCTAACCAATCTGTCGGGCAGATCGCCGAATCAACCCGATGACCGGTAATAATCCTACAAGTACCAGCGTCAAAGCGGGCAGCGCCGCGCGTGCCCACTCGCCCTCGCTGGTCATTTCGAAGATCCGCACCGCAAGCGTATCCCAGCCAAACGGGCGCATCAGCAGGGTGGCGGGCATTTCTTTGAGCACGTCGACAAACACCAGCAGCGCGGCGCTGAGGGCTCCCGGCACCAGCAGCGGCAGGTACACGTTAAGAAACAACTTCGGACCACTGACGCCCAGACTGCGCGCGGCTTCGGGCAATGACGGCCGTATGCGCGACAGGCTGTGCTCCAGAGGACCAAAGGCGACCGCGATGAACCGCACCAGATAGGCCAGCAACAGTGCCGACAGACTGCCCAGCAACAACGGTTTGCCCGCCCCGCCCAGCCAGCCGGACAATGGAATTACCAGCTCACGGTCCAGATAACTGAATGCCAGCATGATCGAAACAGCCAGTACCGAACCCGGCAGGGCATAGCCCAGGTTGGCGAGGCTGACACCGGAGCGAATCGCGGGCGTCGGTGCCATGCGTCGGGCGAAGGCCAGGATCAGCGCCACGCTGACCGTGATCAGGGCGGCGATGCTGCCCAGATAGAGCGTATGCAGGATCAGGCCGATGTAGCGCTCATCCAGATCGAACCGGCCACGTTGCCAGACCCAGACGATCAGTTGCAGCACCGGCACGACGAAGGCGCAGAGAAACACCAGCCCACACCAGAAGCTGGCTCCCCAGGCCTTGAGGCCTTGTAGCGGGTAAAGCGCCTAGCCTCGTGGCCGTTCGTTGGTCGGACGGCTCGCGCCTCGCGCCCGACGCTCGCCGTACAGCAGGATCAGCACGGCCAACAGCAGCAGGCTCGCCAGTTGCGCGGCACTGGAGAGGCTGAAGAAGCCGTACCAGGTTTTGTAGATGGCCGTGGTGAAGGTGTCGAAGTTGAAGACCGAGACTGCGCCGAAGTCCGCCAGGGTTTCCATCAACGCCAGAGCGACGCCCGCACCGATGGCCGGACGCGCCATCGGCAGCGCCACTCGCCAGAACGCCTGTAAGGGTGTTTGCCCCAGGACGCGCGCGGCCTCCATCAAACCCTTGCCCTGCGCCAGAAAAGCCGTACGTGCCAGCAGGTAGACGTAGGGGTAGAAAACCAGCACCAGCACGATGATCACGCCACCCGTGGAGCGCACACGCGGCAAACGCAGGCCGGAGCCGAACCATTCACGCATCAGGGTTTGCAACGGGCCGGAAAAATCCAGCAGGCCGACAAAGACGAACGCCAGCACGTAGGCGGGAATCGCGAACGGCAGCATCAGCGCCCAGTCCAGCCAGCGCCGACCAGGGAATTCGCACAAGCTGGTCAGCCAGGCCAGGCTCACGCCCAGTAGCGTCACACCTGCGCCGACCCCGAGCAGCAGGATCAGCGTGTTGCTCAGCAAGCGCGTCATCTGGGTTTCGAGCAAGTGCGACCAGATTTGCGTGTCAACCGTCCCCCACGACAGCAGCAACACACTCAGCGGCAACAACACAAGCGCTGCGATGGCAAAGACCAGTGGGTACCAGCGACGTTGGACAGGATGGGCCAAGGAGGTTCTCGAAATGAGGGGGTTCAAGAGGGTAAGCAGAGGGTGCGCACAGATCTGCTTCTGATTCTGGCTGAAAGCCGTAGCAGCTGACCGGGCGACGCTTCGTTTGTCCGCGAAAAGGCCGGTACATTCTCAGAAAATGCACTATCTGAACTGACGGCTTCGCGGACAAGTCCGCTCCTACGCCCTGCGGGCAGAAGCCTGAAAGCCACGCTTTTCGGGCTATTCAAGATTTATTTAATGAGCGCGAAGCGTATCAACGAGAGTCAGGCGGTGGATATTAAATCAATTCCAGCCGGCGCGATCCATCATGCGGATGGCTTCTGCCTGGCGCTTGCCTGCCACTTCGACCGGGATGGTGTCAGCCTTGAACTGACCCCAGCTCGCCACTTCTTCCGACGGTGCCACGTTCGGGTTGGCCGGGAACTCCTGATTGACGCTGGAGAAAATCGTCTGCGCCTCGGGACCGGTCATCCATTCGACCAGTGCCTTGGCGGCTTCCGGGTGCGGTGCATGTCTGGTCAGACCAATGCCTGACAGGTTGACGTGCACACCGCGATCCGCCTGGTTCGGCCAAAACAGCTTCACCGCCAGCTTCGGGTTCTGCTTGTGCAGACGGCCGTAATAGTAAGTGTTGACGATGCCGACGTCGCACTGCCCGGCATTGATCGCCTCAAGCACCGCGATATCGTCGGAAAACACATCAGTGGACAGGTTGTTGACCCAGCCCTTGAGGATCTTCTCGGACGCTTCAGCGCCGTGGGTTTCGATCAATGTGGCGGTCAGCGACTGGTTGTAAACCTTCTTCGCCGTACGCAGGCACAGGCGCCCTTCCCAGTTCTTGTCGGCCAGCGCCTCGTAAGTGGTCAGCTCCGCCGGCTTCACCCGATCAGTGGAATAGGCGATGGTGCGCGCGCGCAGGCTCAGGCCAGCCCAGCCGTGGGTGGATGAGCGGTATTGCGCGGGGATATTGGCTTCGATCACCGGCGAGGTAAACGGCTGCAGAATACCCATTTGCTCGGCCTGCCAGAGGTTGCCGGCATCGACTGTCAGCAGCAGGTCGGCAGTCGCATTCTCGCCCTCGGCCTTGATGCGCTGCATCAACGGCGCTTCCTTGTCAGTGATGAATTTGATCTTCACCCCGGTTTTGGCGGTGTAGGCGTCGAATACCGGTTTGATCAGCTCGTCGATCCGGGAGGAATACACCACCACCTCGTCGGCGGCCTGAGCGGTGCCGCCCAGCAAAGTCAGTGTCAGAGCAGCCAGAAGACGCTTGCTTGCCTGCATCGGGGTATCTCGCGTTCGCAAATGAGGCGAAATGGTAGTGAATCCCATTTGCTATCTCAATCGAAGCGCGAACGGAGCCGTTACCGAATGTTTCCAAGCTTCTCCCTTCGCGTGATCAGCACACCGCTTTTACCTTGGAAAAGTTCGCGATCCTGCGTAATTTTTCGACGTCGAACACTTCCAGTTGCCCTATCCCCAGGCGCACGACCTTGCGCTCGTGCAGGTCTTCAAGCACTTCCAGCAACGCCGACAGCGAGAGATCTTGCAGCGAGCTGATTTCATCCAGCGCGATCAAGCGCCGCGCATGACTCAGCGGCCCATACCCCTCACTCAGCAACAGCAACCGCCAGGCGACCCGCGACCTGGGGGGCAGTTGTCGCAGCTTTTCGGGGTTTTGCAGGGGCAAGCCGAGTTTCTGGCTCAGCAGCGCGGCGAACGACCGCCAGTACTCGGGGTGCTGTTCGAGCAACGAGACGAGAAATGAATGGGGTACATGCAGAAAAATGGTCTGATCCAGTGAGCAGACATAGAACCGGCGAGGCAGGTTGTCGAACAGCGATACTTCACCGAACCAGTAAGGCCGCGGGATCGGCTCCTGCCTGGGGCCCAGGCGCTGTAGATGGGCACCGCCGATGCGCACGTTGCCTTCCATCAGCACATAAAGCCCACAGGGCGTGGCGCCTTTTTCGAACAGCAGCTTGCCCGGTGTCTTGCGGACCTGGCGAGCGGCATGCAGCAAGCTATCCTGCAAAGCGGCGGGCAGGTGAGAAAACCAGTAGCCGGACAGCAACGATGACCGCCATAGCACTCCGTTTGTCATTTTTGCTCCCTTTTATTGCGGGCAATCGTATTGCAAAGGCGATACGTTAACCAAACCCGATTATCGTCGCAGGCAGGAATAATAATGAAAACCCTTGTCGATCATCTCAGCCAATACGCGTCCTATCATCGTGATTCGCGCAATATCGTGACGCACTTCGTGGGTATCCCTTTAATTGTGCTGGCGGTGGCGGTGCTGCTGTCGCGTCCGGGCTGGGACATTGGCGGGCTATGGTTTTCGCCTGCGGCCGTGGTGACACTGGCGTCGACGGTCTTTTACCTGAAACTGGACCGTGCGCTGGGTGTGGTGATGGCGGGTTTGCTGGCGCTGTGCGTCTGGGCTGGCGCACTTGTGGCGCAGCAGGCCACCATGGTCTGGCTGAGTGCAGGAGTCGGGTTGTTCGTCTTCGGCTGGATCATCCAGTTCATCGGCCATTACTACGAAGGCCGCAAACCGGCGTTTATCGATGATGTGACCGGACTGATCATCGGCCCTTTGTTCGTGGTCGCGGAACTGGCATTCCTGATGGGCCTGCGCAAACCGCTGCGCCACGCCATCGAAGAACGCTCCGGCCCGGTGGGACGAAATGTGCGCAAAGCGGCGGTGTGACGGCTTTGCTCGCGTTGCACAAGCATTTATAGCGATGCAGAGCTTCTGCCCGAAGGGCATGGGAGTGGACCTGAGTACAGCGATTGACGCTGGAGCATCGATCCAGCTCAGCCCCTCAAAGCTTCTGCCACACCTTCGGTTTGAAGAACAGGGTCTCGCCCCTCGCCAGCCCGACCAGGCTGTCGTGATCCTTCACCACTTCGGCTTCGATCAGTTCGCTCTGCCCTTCCACCTTCAGCGTGACCCGTGTGGTCGCACCCAGCGGGCGGATGTCGCGGACTTCGGCGGCGTAGTGGTCTTCGATTTCCTGACGCGACAACGAAACCTCGTGCGGGCGGAACAAGACGTGACCCTCTTCACCCAGGCTCAGGCGATTGGAGTCACCCAGGAAGTGGTAGACGAAATCGTTGGACGGGTGCTCGTACACCTCGCCCGGTGAGCCGATCTGTTCGATCACGCCTTTGTTCATGACCACAATACGGTCAGCCACTTCCATGGCCTCTTCCTGATCGTGGGTCACGAACACCGAGGTCAGGTTGATGTCTTCGTGCAAGCGCGCCAGCCAGCGCCGCAGTTCCTTGCGGACCTTGGCGTCCAGCGCGCCGAACGGCTCATCCAGCAACAACACTTTCGGCTCGACCGCCAACGCCCGGGCCAGTGCGATACGCTGCCGCTGACCGCCCGACAACTGCTCGGGGTAGCGATCAGCCAGCCAGTCCAGTTGCACCATGTTCAGCAGTTCGTGGACTTTTTCGGCGATGCGCGTTTCGTTCGGGCGCTCGCGCTTGGGCTTCATGCGCAAGCCGAAGGCAACGTTGTCGAACACGGTCATGTGGCGGAACAGCGCGTAATGCTGAAACACGAACCCGACGTTACGATCACGCACGTCATGCCCGGACACATCTTCGCCATGAAACACGATGCTGCCGTCGTCCGGGGTTTCCAGACCGGCAATGATACGCAGCAGTGTGGTCTTGCCGCAGCCTGACGGGCCGAGCAAAGCCACCAGCTCGCCACTCTGGATGTCCAGACTGATGCTGTTCAGGGCTTTGAAGGCGTTGAAATTCTTGCTGACGTTACGGACTTCGATCGACATGATTATTCCTCCGCCGCGTTATGGCGCAGACGGTTAATGCGGGATTCGCTCCACTGCTTGAGCAGCAGGATGAACAGCGCCAGGATCAGCAACAGGCTCGCCACGGCAAAGGCTGCGACGTGGTTGTACTCGTTGTAGAGAATTTCGACGTGCAACGGCAGGGTGTTGGTAACGCCGCGAATGTGCCCGGACACCACCGATACCGCGCCAAACTCGCCCATCGCCCGTGCGGTACACAGCACCACGCCGTAGATCAGGCCCCATTTGATGTTCGGCACCGTGACGTGCCAGAACATCTGCCAGCCATTGGCGCCGAGCAGTCGCGCGGCTTCCTCGTCCTGCGTGCCCTGCTCCTGCATCAGCGGGATCAGCTCACGCGCCACGAACGGCACGGTGACGAAGATGGTCGCCAGCACGATGCCCGGCAGGGCAAACACGATCTGGATGTCATGATCCTGCAACCACGGCCCGAACAGGCCCTGCGCGCCGAACATCAGCACGTAGACCAGACCGGCAATGACCGGCGTCACCGAGAACGGCAGGTCGATCAGCGTGACCAGAATGCTCTTGCCACGGAACGAGTATTTACTCACGCACCAGGCCGCGCTGACACCGAACACCAGATTGAGCGGCACCGAAATCAGCACGGCAATCACGGTCAGCTTGAGCGCCGACAAGGCGTCCGGCTCGAGGATCGCGGTGAAGAACGCGCCCAGACCGTTTTTCAGTCCCTGGGAGACCACGATAAACAGCGGCAAACCCAGAAACAGCACGAACACCAGCCAGCACAGGCCGATCAGGATGCGTCGCGACACCGCGCTGCCACGACGGGCGGCGTTGGCGGAGGCGGCGGCTGAAACAGATGAATAAGACATGTTCTGCGCCTCCTCAGGATGGGGTTTCGATGCGCCGCTGCAACAGATTGATCAGCAGCAGCAGAATGAAAGACACCACCAGCATCATCACGCCGATAGCCGTTGCGCCGGTGTAATCGTACTGGTCGAGCTTGACCATGATCAGCAGCGGCAGGATTTCGGTTTTCATCGGCATGTTGCCGGCGATGAAGATCACCGAACCGTACTCGCCCACGCCGCGGGCAAACGCCAGGGCGAAACCGGTCAACCAGGCGGGCAGCAAGGCCGGAACGAGAATATGGCGAAACACCTGCCACGGACGCGCCCCGAGACAGGCAGCGGCTTCTTCGACTTCACGGGGGATATCGGCCAGCACCGGCTGCACGGTCCGCACCACGAACGGCAGCGTCACGAACGTCAGCGCGAGGGTGATACCCAATGGCGTATAGGCGATCTTGAAGCCCAGATCCGCAGCGAACTGCCCGACCCAGCCATTCGGCGCGTACAGCGCTGTCAGGGCGATACCGGCCACCGCAGTCGGCAGGGCGAACGGCAGATCGATCATCGCGTCGATGATCTTGCGTCCGGGGAAGGTGTAACGCACCAGCACCCAGGCCAGCAGCGTACCGATCACGCCATTGATCAGGGCCGCATAGAACGCGGTGCCGAAACTCAGCTTGAGCGCCGCAATCACGCGAGGCGCCGTGATGATGGTCCAGAACTGATCCCAGGTGAGCTGCGCGGCATGCACGAACATGGCGGCCAGCGGTATTAGCACAATCAGACTGAGGTACACCAAGGTGTAACCCAGCGTCAGCCCGAAGCCGGGTATGACGGGGGAAATGCGACGCGACATAAAAGTCCCTGGTTTCACTTACACGAAGCCCGGACGTTAATCCGGGCCGCTTGACCTGACCTGCGGTGCCACTCGCGCGGCATCGCCATTCGGTTTATTGCGCCTGGTAAATCTGGTCGAACACGCCGCCATCATTGAAAAACTTCGGCTGCGCAGTCTTCCAGCCGCCAAAGTCTTTGTCGATAGTCACCAGATCCAGTTTTGGAAACTGGCTCTCGTATTTGGCAGCGATTTCTTTGTCACGTGGACGATAGAAGTTTTTTGCGGCAATTTCCTGCCCTTCCTTGCTGTACAGGTGCTTGAGGTACTCGGTCGCGATCTCGGTGTTGCCCTTCTTCTCGGCATTTTTGTCGACCACGGCCACTGGCGGCTCGGCGAGAATCGACAGCGACGGCACGACGATGTCGAACTTGTCCTTGCCGCCCTCCTCTTTCAACGCCAGAAACGCTTCGTTTTCCCAGGCCAGCAACACGTCACCCTGGCCGTTGTTGACGAAGGTGATGGTCGAGCCACGAGCGCCGGTGTCCAGAATCGGCACATGCTTGAACAACGTCTGCACGTATTCCTTGGCTTTGGCTTCATCGCCGCCGCCCGCTTTCAGGCCGTAAGCCCATGCAGCCAGGAAATTCCAGCGAGCGCCGCCGGAGGTTTTCGGGTTAGGCGTGATCACGGAAACGTCTTTCTTGATCAGGTCGCCCCAGTCCTTGATGCCTTTCGGGTTGCCCTTGCGCACCAGAAACACGATGGTCGAGGTGTACGGGGTGCTCGCGTCCGGCAGGCGGGTCTGCCAGTTTTCAGGCAGGGACTTACCGAGTTTGGCGATTTCGTCGATGTCACCGGCCAGCGCCAGGGTCACCACGTCGGCACGCAGGCCGTCGATCACACCACGCGCCTGCTTGCCCGAGCCGCCGTGAGACTGCTTGATCTCGACCTTGTCGTCCGGATGAGTCTTCTTCCAGTGGCTGACGAATTCTGCGTTGTAATCCTGATACAGCTCGCGCGTCGGGTCGTAAGACACGTTGAGCAGTTCGTAATCCTTGGCAACAGCCGAACCTGCGAAAACGGCACTGGCGATAGCGGCCAGTGCAAAGCGGCGAATGGACATAGATGAAGCTCCCGGGAATTCTGTGTGTCGGCTTTTTGATTTCTTCTTGGCGCGTCAGAACGGCATCCGTACTGCCGAGCTGCTTGTGTTCAGCGGTGCATCAGGAGTCAGGATGAAGCCCTCCGGTTGACCAGTCGGGTTACAACGTCAGCTTTGCTTGGCGGCTGGGTTCTGCAAGCGGAATTTTTCCTTGCGCTCGATCTGCACCACCTGTGCGTTGTGCACAGTGATTTCGACGGCGCCGAAACGCAGGTCACGCAACGCACTCTGTATCTCACGCAGAATTGCTGCTTCGTCCTGACCGTCAACACTACGTAGAGATGCGCTCATTATCTTATTCCTTGAAAGGTGAGAAACCTGCCGTCGTGACTGGGCCGATGGCTGTGGCGATGGACCAATCATAGTGAGCCGGAGATATTCTTAAAAAGACTATTTAAGAATGCAGATATAACCAAAAGACATTTAGCACGAAGGCTTATGGTCAGGATGCATTGCACATCCCGACGCCGGTCACGCGCGGGTAAAGCGGGCTAGTTGAAAGCGGGCGCGTGAGACCAGTCGATTGCCTGCGCGGCCATGGGTCGGGCAAACCAGTAACCCTGGCCCAACTGACAACCGTTGCTCAGCAGAAATGACGCTTGGCTGGCATGTTCGATGCCCTCCGCCAGCACGTGCATGCCAAGGCTTGAGGCCAGCGCGATGACCGCCCGCACGATTGCGATGTCATCGTCGTCGCCAGGCAGCCCGGCGACGAAGCCCTGATCGATCTTCAGCTTCTGCACCGGCATGCTCTTGAGCCGCAGAAGTGACGAGTAGCCCGTGCCGAAATCGTCGATGGCCAGGCTCAGGCCCAGCTCACGCAGCCGGTGCAGCTGCTCGATGGCCTGCTCGGGGTCTTCCATGACGGCGCTTTCCGTGACTTCCAGCTCAAGAAACACGGGATCGAGCCCGGTCTCGCTCAAGACCTGAGCCACTTGCCGGTCCAGATCACCCCGGCTGAACAGACGACTGGACACATTGACCGCAACAGACGCAATCGGAACGCCCGCCGCCAGCCAGGTCTGCATTTGCCGACAGGCAGTATTCAATACCCAGGCGTCGATATCGACGATCAGCCCGTTCTGCTCGGCGATGGGGATGAATTCGCCGGGCGATACCATGCCGCGTGTCGGGTGCTGCCAACGCACCAGCGCTTCGGCAGCGCAAATTCGCCCGGTATTCAGGTCGTAAACCGGCTGATAAAACACCCGCAACTCTTCCTGCTCGATCGCCTGACGCAGCTCGCTGGCCAGTTGCACCCGTTGCTGGGCCTGGGCGGTCAGCTCCTCGGTGTACAGGGCAAAGCCCTCCCGACCATCGTTTTTGGCCTTGAACAGCGCCGAATCGGCATTGCGCAACAGTTGTTCCGCAGTCAGGGCGTCACCGGGAAACAGGCTGATGCCGATGCTGGCAGTGACAAACAACTGATGCCCGGCAATTGCATAAGGCGGCTTGAACGCATTGATGACCTGCTGCGCAAGGGCGGCAGCGTGCACCATCTGTGTACAATTTTTGACCAACAGTGCGAATTCATCGCCGCCCAGACGCGAGACCGTCGTGTCACTGCCGGACAGCACCTTGAGCCGTTCGGCAGCCGCCTTGAGCACCTCGTCGCCGATGTTATGGCCGAGGCTATCGTTGATGTTTCTGAAGTTATCCAGGTCCACCAGCAGCAACGCACAACCGCGCCTGCTGGAGCGAGCGGACGTCAGCGCCTGGCTGATACGGTCGGTCAGCAGCAGGCGGTTGGGCAGCTCCGTCAACGCATCGTAGTGCGCCAGTTGCGCCAGCTCCTGCTCGGAGCGCTTGATGGCGGTGATGTCGGAAAACACCGCCACGTAATGCCTGGCTTTGCCGTCATCGCCCTTGATGCTGCGGATGGTCTGCCACTGCGGGTAGATCTCGCCGCTTTTGCGCCGATTCCAGATCTCGCCGCTCCACTGCCCGGCACTGAGCAGCGAGTGGTACATCTGTCGATAAAACTCCGGGCCATGGCGGCCGGACTTGAATTTGCTGGGGTTGAAACCCAGCACTTCTTCGGCCTGATAGCCGGTGATGTCCACAAAGGCGCGGTTGACGTGGACAATGCGCCCGTCTGCATCACTGACCAGCACGCCCTCACGCGTGCTGTCGAACACCACCGCCGCGAGCAGCAGCCGGTCATAGTCCTCCTGCTGTCGCGCGAACGTCGCTTCGCCGCCGACGATGCCCTTCAGTCTGTCACGCACAATGAAGATCATGACGGCGCTGAGCAGCGCCCAGCTGTAACCGATCATCTGTTGGCCGAAGGCCAGTCGCGCCGGATCTTCGACAAAAACCGACAGCAAGTAGTCGCCGGTCACGAACCACAGAATCGACAGCAGCCCATACAGGACGGCGGTTCGCAGCGCGCCACGGGAATATTCGGACATAAAAAACGCAAGCCTGGCGAAAAGTCTGAATTATAAAGCAGGAAACATCCTGCGACTCTTATCTGCAAGGGTGACTGGTTTTCTGTGGAATGTCAGTGATAATGCTCGTGCGACTTTTTTCTTCACAGGTACTTTTACGAGGGCCAAACAGCCTATGTGGTACAACGGTTTGCTCGACCTTTCAGTCTGGCAGGTAATAGCAGTCACGCTGGTAATGACCCATGTAACAATTATTGGCGTCACGGTCTATCTGCACCGCTATTCAGCTCACCGCTCGCTCGAACTCAATGCCGGGCTGAAGCACTTCTTCCGGTTCTGGCTGTGGCTGACCACTGCCCAGAACACCCGCGAATGGACCGCCATCCACCGCAAGCATCACGCAAAATGCGAAACCGCCGACGACCCACACAGCCCGGTCGTCAAAGGCTTGTCCACCGTGCTGCGCAAAGGTGCCGAGCTGTATCGCGAAGAAGCCCGGAATCAGGATACCCTGCGCATCTACGGCAAAAACTGCCCGGAAGACTGGATCGAGCGCAATCTGTATTCGCGCTACAAACTGCTGGGTATCGCCCTCATGGCAGTAATCGACCTGGCGCTGTTCGGCGCGCTCGGTATCACGGTCTGGGCTGTGCAGATGATGTGGATTCCGTTCTGGGCCGCAGGCGTGGTCAATGGTCTCGGCCATGCGGTCGGCTATCGCAATTTCGAATGCCGTGACGCGGCGACCAATCTGGTGCCATGGGGCATCGTGATCGGCGGCGAAGAGCTGCACAACAATCACCACACTTACCCCAACTCGGCCAAGCTGTCGGTCAAGCCCTGGGAATTCGACATGGGCTGGGCGTGGATCAAGGTATTCAGCTTCCTGCGTCTGGCGAAGGTCCAGCGGGTCGCGCCTATCGTCCACCGGGTCGAAGGCAAGGGCAGCATGGACATGGACACAGCCATGGCGATCCTCAACAACCGCTTCCAGATCATGGCGCAGTACCGCAAGCTGGTCATCGCGCCGCTGGTTGCTCAGGAGCTGGGCAAGGCTGACGAATCGGTGCGTCATCAGTTCCGTCGGGCCAAACGCCTGCTGTCGCGTGAAACCAGCCTGCTCGATGACAGGCACCACGTGCGCATCCAGACCATGCTGGAACACAGCCACGCGCTGAAGGTGATCTACGAAAAACGCCTCGCGCTGCAACAGATCTGGGTCAAGACCAGCAGCAATGGCCACGACATGCTGTCCGCCATCAAAGAGTGGATTCACGAAGCCGAAGCCAGTGGCATTAAGTCCCTGCGCGACTTCGCTGACCAGTTGAAAACCTACTCGCTGCGCACTGCGCACGCCTGATACCGTTGATCGGCGCGCCCCTCACGGGCGCGTCCGCTTCGGAACTTCCCCCCATTCAGCCTATCTCATCAACTTTCCCGGGAAATATGGGAAAGGGTTTGGCAGTGCCGCCAATGCTTGAGATACGTGCTCATGGAAAAGCAGTCCCCTATCGCCTCAGCTGGCGCACCGATCACAGATATGCCCGCAGCCGCAGAAACCCTGTTAGCCCTGATGCACGCTCAGGCCGAAGTTACCCGCCTGAGCGAGCGCGAACAATTGTTCAGCTCGCTGCTGGTGAGTGTGAACGCCGTTCTGTGGGCGTTCGACTGGGAAACCCAGCATATGGTCTACGTCAGCCCGGCCTACGAGCGTATCTTCGGCCGCTCAGCGGGCTTGCTCTTGGCCGACTACGGCGAATGGCGGGACAGCATCTACCCGGATGATCTCAACTACGCCGAACGCAGCCTGAGCGAAGTCATCGAGAAAGGCGCCATCGAAGATCGCGAGTACCGGATCATTCGTGCCGACGGCGAAGTCCGCTGGCTCAGCGACAAATGCTTCCTCAGCCATCGCGCCGACGCCAGTCAGCGCTTGATCGTGGTGGGTATCGCTGAAGACATCACCGAGAAAAAACACCTCGAAGATGAACTGCAACGCCTGGCGACGACCGATGTGCTGACCCAGAGCAGCAACCGCCGCCACTTCTTCGAGTGCGCCCAGCGAGAGTTCGAACTGGCGCGGCTGAACGGCACGCCGCTGGCCTTTCTGCTGCTTGATATCGATGACTTCAAACTGGTGAACGACACCTACGGCCACCAGGAAGGCGACACGGTATTGCAACGCATCGCCGAAAGCGGTCGCTCGGCCTTGAGGCGCGGTGATCTGTTCGGGCGTATTGGCGGCGAAGAATTCGCGGCGTTATTCCCCGGCTGCGCGCCGGAAATGGCCATGCAGATTGCCGAGCGCCTGCAACGCGAGATTCAGCGGCAGAATTTTCAGGCAGGCGGCGTCACATTCAGCATCACCGCCAGCCAGGGCCTGACCAACCTCGGCCCCGAAGACCAAGGCCTCGAAGCCCTCTACGGCCGCGCCGACGCCGCGATGTATCAGGCCAAGCGCCAGGGCAAGAATCAGATCGTGCTGGTTTGAAGCGCCTTAAATAATCTGAGTTATCGTGCGACGCTCCGCGTTGCATGCCCGCCTTGGACGCTCTGCGTCCGATCCTGAGTAGGCGGCGCGGCGCAGATTGTGACGCAGAGCGTCACGCAAGGCATTCCGACGCTGGAGCGCGCGGAACGATAATCTCAACTACCGAGTTATCGTGCGACGCTCAGCGTCGCATGCCGCCCTGGACGCTCTGCGTCCGATCCTGAGTAGGCGGCGCGGCGCAGAGCGTCAGGATGATGTTCACTTGTGGGAGCGAGCTTGCTCGCGAAGGCGGAGTCATTGATCAGCAAATCTTCATTGGCTGTTCCGGCCTCTTCGTGAGCAATGCGGATCGCCGCCGCGCCCATTCCCATAGGACGATGTTCACTTGCTAGCGAAGAAGCTTGGCCACGCTCTTATTTCTTCGGTACATCCTGAACCGCATCTCCCGGGTCCTCAATCGCCGCTGGTTGCTCGGCAGGCGGTTCAGGCGCCAAGTCCAGCAGATCAGGCTCATCGTCCTCAACCACCTCAGCAGCGGCCTCAGGCTCGACCGCGACCGGTCTCAGCAGACTCGGATCAGTCACGCCGGTCAGTTTTTTGCGCAGCCGCTGTAAATCGCCCACGCTCAATTTCAGCAGCTTGGCCGACTTGGTCTTGATCAGCGCGGTGACGCTTTCCTCCTCGCCCAGTCGCGCCATTTGGCCCGCCAGGTTCATGGTCAGCACTTCGCGCGTATAGATGCCGGTGTTGTACTGATACACCGCAGCGATCAGTTCACGCAGTTCCAGCGGCAAGCGCCAGCGAGTGCGCAGTGCCGAACCAAACGCGGCGGAATACTGCTCCAGCGATTGCTCGATGGCCTGCTCGTTCAGTTCGCCGCCCGCCAGCAGCCATTCTTGCAGGCAGCCCAACACCGCCAGATCACCCAGCGATTGCAGCAGCCCGGCGCAGAAACAGCGTTCGACATCCAGTTCCAGCATGCCGCCCAGAATGCGCGCGTACTCAGCGGTGCGTTGCGACATCGTCCACAGCTCGCTGGCCCGCGCCAACAACGCGTCATGGGTCAGAACGGCCATGCGCTTTTTGGCCAGGCCCGATGCGATGTTTGCCCCCTGAACCGGACCCAGAACGGCCAGCGCCCCGGCCAGCGACTGAATCGGCTTGCCCAGATGCTGGGCGGCGCTGTTGGCGGCAGCAACCAGCACCGCCGTGATATGCGGATCATTGCGCAACTCTTGCTCGAGCAGCACCGGATCCGTTCCGTTCGGCGTCTGACTGAGCTTGATCGCCGTCGCGACATCGACATACAGCGGTGCACCGTCGGCAATATCGCGACGCTTTTCGAGAAACTTGCTCAGCGTCAGCCCCGGCGCAAGCGCGGGCACCTCGCCCGGAGCCAGCGCACGATGTTCCAGCAACAGGCCTTCGAGGCGATGGCGCAAACCTTCGGTGTTCAGCGGCTTGGTCAGGTAGGCGGTCGGCGCCAGCGGCACGACCTCGCGCACACTGGCGCTGTCATTGCGATTGCTGATCAGGATAAACGGTATGGCAGGCTGACGACGCAGGTTGCGCACGCCGCGCAACAGACTCAATCCATCGATACCCGGCAGCTCGCGAGCGGCGATGACCAGGTCAGGAAGATGCTTTTTCATCCACTCGACAGCCTGTTTGCCATCAGTGCACATTTCCAGCTCGACATCCGCACGCACGCTCAGCACCAGATCACTGAGCGTCTCGCGAACCCACGGGTCAGACTCAGCAATCAATACGCGAGGAACCGCGGGCAAAACTACAGCAGTCATCATGACTCTCCGATGTCGATGCGCTCACCTTAGCCAATGCAATCGCCCGTATATAGCCAAAAGAGCGAAAAACCTCGCTCCAGACGAAAAAAAACCCGTCGAAACGGGCTTTTTTTGTCTGTTTGGTCACAAATTAATCAATTCGTGACGTCACACTTTTCAGGCGATTTCAGCGAAACATTCTTCCAGAATCGCCAGACCACGGCTCAGAATTTCATCTTCGGCGGTCAGCGGGACAAGCACGCGCAACACGTTGCCATAAGTACCGCACGACAGCAGGATCAGGCCCTTGTCACGTGCCTTGGCGACGACCTGAGCGACGGCCGCCGCGTTCGGCTTGTGCGAGTCGCCGTCTTCGAACAGCTCGACAGCAATCATCGCACCCAGCGCGCGCACTTCACCGATCACCGGATACTTGGCTTGCATCGCCTTGAGCGACGTCACCAGATGCTCACCCAGTGCCTGGCAACGCTCCAGCAGGTGCTCTTCTTCGAAGATATCCAGAACCGCCAGTGCCGCCGCGCAAGCGACCGGGCTGCCCGCATAGGTGCCGCCCAGTCCGCCTGGCGCGATGGCGTCCATGTATTCAGCCTTGCCGCACACGCCCGCCAGCGGGAAGCCGCCTGCGATGGACTTGGCAAAGGTCGTCAGGTCAGCAGCAACGCCCATCTGCTCCATGGCGAAGAACGTGCCGGTACGGCCAGCGCCGGTCTGCACTTCGTCCGCGATCAGCAGGATGCCGTGCTTGTCGCACAGCTCGCGCAGACGCTTCATGAACGCCTTCGGCGCCACGTAGAAACCACCCTCGCCCTGCACCGGCTCGATGATGATGGCAGCGATATCTTTAGGCTCGGCGTCGTTCTTGAAGATGCGCTCGATGCTGGCGATGGAATCGTCAACGCTCACGCCATGCAGCTCGCACGGGTACAGCGCGCGGAAGATCCCGCCCGGCATCAGGCCCATGCCGGCCGAGTAAGGCACCACCTTGCCGGTCAGACCGAGGGTCATCATGGTGCGACCGTGGTAAGCGCCGGTGAAGGCGATCACGCCCGCACGGCCAGTGGCAGCGCGCGCGATCTTCACGGCGTTTTCCACCGCTTCGGAGCCCGTGGTCACCAGCAGGGTTTTCTTCTCGAAATCACCCGGGACCTTGGCGTTGACCTTCTCGCACAGCTCAACGTATGGCTCGTAAGCCAGGACCTGGAAGCAGGTGTGAGTCAGCTTGGTCAATTGCTCTTGCACCGCCGCAACGATTTTCGGGTGCAGGTGCCCGGTGTTCAATACCGCGATACCGCCCGCGAAGTCGATGAACTCACGACCTTCTACGTCGGTGACGGTCGCGTTCTTCGCCGAAGCAGCAAAAATCGGGTGGATCTGCCCAACGCCGCGCGGGACGGCTGCATGGCGGCGTTGCATCAGGGAGTCGTTAGTCTTGCTCATGTATTCCTCATTCGCCGCTCATCGGTCGGCGTGGCTCAAGGATCAAGCGGGCTGGATCAACTGCGGCAGCATACGATGATCGACTGCTGCAGCCTTCAGGCCACCAAGAAACTGCTGTGCTGCAAAAAACCGATGACACGTCGCTCTCGCGCGCCATCGGCTGCAATACTTCTGCGCCAGTCAGACCGACAGGCAGAGGTATTTGATTTCCAGATAATCTTCGATGCCGTACTTGGAGCCTTCACGGCCCAGGCCCGACGACTTGATACCGCCGAACGGTGCCAGTTCGTTGGAGATCAGGCCGGTGTTGATACCCACCATGCCATATTCCAGCGCTTCGGCAACCCGGAACACCCGGCTCATGTTCTGCGCGTAGAAGTACGACGCCAGACCGAACTCGGTGTCGTTGGCCAGCGCAATCGCTTCGGCCTCGTCCTTGAAACGGAACAGCGGGGCCAGCGGGCCGAAAGTTTCTTCTTTGGCAACGGCAGCATCTTTCGACACGTTAACCAGAATAGTCGGCTCGAAGAACGAACCTTCCAGACTGTTGCCGCCGGTCAGCACGGTTGCGCCTTTGCTGACCGCGTCGGCGATGTGCTCCTTGACCTTGGCAACCGCCTTGTCGTCGATCAGCGGGCCAGTGGTGATGCCGTCTTCCAGACCGTTACCGATCTTCAGCTTGCCGACCGCGGCCTTGAGCTTCTCGGCGAACGCGTCATACACCGCGTCCTGCACATAGATGCGGTTGGCGCAGACGCAGGTCTGGCCGTTGTTGCGGTACTTGGAGATCATCGCGCCCTCGACCGCCTTGTCGAGGTCAGCATCGTCGAACACGATGAACGGCGCGTTACCGCCCAGCTCCAGCGATACTTTCTTGATGTCCTTGGCGCATTCGGCCATCAGCTGGCGACCGATCTCGGTCGAGCCGGTGAAGGACAATTTACGCACAATCGGGTTGCCGGTCAGCTCGCTGCCGATATCGCCCGCACTGCCCGTTACCACGCTGAACACGCCAGCCGGGATACCCGCACGCTCGGCCAGTTCAGCCAGCGCCAGTGCCGAAAACGGCGTTTGCGACGCAGGCTTGAGCACCATTGTACAACCCGCCGCCAGCGCAGGACCGGCCTTGCGGGTGATCATCGCCGCCGGGAAGTTCCACGGGGTAATCGCCGCTGTCACACCAATCGGCTGCTTGAGCACGATCAGACGCTTGTCCGGCTGGTGACCAGGAATCACATCGCCGTACACGCGCTTGGCTTCTTCCGCGAACCACTCGATAAAGGACGCTGCATAAGTAATCTCGCCCTTGGCCTCAGCCAGCGGCTTGCCCTGCTCCAAAGTCATCAACAGGCCCAGGTCGTCCTGGTTCTCGATCATCAGCTCGAACCAGCGACGCAGCTTGTTACCGCGCTCTTTGGCGGTCAGCGCACGCCAGGCCGGCAGCGCCTTGTCAGCAGCCTCAATCGCCCGACGCGTCTCGCCTGCGCCCATTTTCGGCACCGTACCGAGGATCTCGTTGGTCGCCGGGTTGTTGACCTTGATCGACTGACCACCGTCCGCGTCCAGCCACTGACCGTTGATATAGGCTTGCTGGCGGAACAGAGTGGAATCTTTAAGCTGCATGTCGGGCCTCCTAAACAGCGCCGCACAAAGGCAGAGCGAACAATTGAATATCGATGCACCCCGTTTGGAAGCCATCGTCAGGAAAACATTCCATCGGGTTCCAGCGATGCGCAACGCATAAAAGCAGGAAGACCGAACAAGAGCGTTTGAAATCTCAAACGAATCCTAGGCATTGCGGGGGCAAAGGACAATAGGCTGTTCGAAAAAAAGAACGGTCGTTCAGGGCTGTGTGGTTTTCGGATCAGTGTCAGCCCCGGAGGGGGCTGCAGCACTATCGATAATCCGGCAGCGTGAACGCCTGCACTGCCGGGGTCAGCGCCTTGGCAGCACGCTTGCTGATAAAAGGCGTTGCCACCAGCCGCTGCACGGCGCGCAGGATTTTCACCCCGGTCTGAGTGCGAGGATGTACCAGACGCGGAACAAGTTTCGGCACGCTCTGCGACTTTTTCACCACAGGGCGCAGGACATATTCGTACGAGGCAAGCGCCTCTGCAATCGTATCGGTCTTGGTGAGTTCGCCCGCCAGCACATACGCGCCAATAAGCGATAACGAAGCACCGACTCCGCCCAGCGGCGTGACACACCACGCCGCATCGCCCAGCAGGACCACCGGGCCATTCGACCAGCGATCGATCTTCACCTGACGCAAGTCATCGAACCAGAAATCCTCCGCAGCCTCCATCCCTTCCAGCAGACGAGGCACCTCCCAGCCCGCGCCTGCAAAGGACGCCCGAAGAAACGCCTTCTGCTCGGCAACACTGTTGCCGACCGTCATGTGGCTTCGGCCCTGCACATTAAAAAACGCCCGCGTCGTCCCGCGGTTATCCGGACGCACACCTGCACTGCGACCGCCCACCGCGTTGTACCAACGCGCAGTCTGGCTGTCCGTCGGCGCACGGGGCACGGTAAAGAACGCGCTCGCCAGGTCCATTCTGCGAGGCTGGTTCTCACCGGGGAACACCAGCTCCCGGGTGTGCGAGCCGACACCTTCCGCGATGATCAACAGGTCAAAACGCTCCACGCCACCGCTGCCGAACGTGACGGACACACCCGCCTCATCGCGCTCGACCGAAACGATGCGATCACCAAAGCGATAGAACGCGTCGGCAGACGAAGCCTCATAAAGCAGCCGGGCAAGGTCACCGCGCAGCACCTCAAGCTCAGCCGTCGGCCCATCGCCCTCCAGACCGGACAGATCAATGCGCGCCGCTGTGCGATTGTCCTCATCCACCCACGCCAGCCCGGTCTCGCCGGTATTAAGGTCCTTCACCGCCTGCTCAAGGCCCATCAAACGCAAGACCTCCCGAGCCGCGCCGCGCACATCCACATTCTGCCCGCCATCGCGAAAGGCAGGCGCCTGCTCGACAACCGTGACATCGCAATTGCGCTGCGTCAGCCACCATGCCGCTGCGCAGCCTGCGATGCTGGCCCCGGTGATGAGAACGCGGCACGGGCTGCGCTCGATGCTTTTGAACTGGTTGATAAGATGGCCTCGGTGAGAACGAGCTGGCTGGGGGGTATTGGGGCATCATGCACCACGTGGTGGTTGTGCCGGAAGCGGTGGCCTGTCCCTTTGTGGGCGTCAGTGGATGTGGGGTGATGAAAGGCCTACCGGCGTCCGCATACAGGGGGCGCTGGATGATTTGCGTTGCAGGCCGACCGCAACTGGACGCCCCGTACCCATGTGAGTATCATGGCGCCCGCGTCGCACCAGTAGCTCAGCTGGATAGAGTACTGCCCTCCGAAGGCAGGGGTCGTGGGTTCGAATCCCGCCATCTAATCCAGTATCGCTAAACGATTGTCAAATCTACATTTTTCGACAATAGCAGGACAGAACAAGCTGGTGGGGCACTGTTGAGTGCTTTTAGGTGGGGCATCGCAACGGTGCCAACCATGCCAATCCGACCCGCATTCCTCACCACGAGCCGTCACGGAACTTACTATTTCAGAATCGTGACTCCGAAGCCCTTGCGCTCAGCATTCGGCCTGCAACGAGAAATCCGGCGCTCATTGAAAACCGACAGTCTTAGACTGGCGCTTCGCTGCGCACGGCAATACGCTGCACGCTTTGAAGCTGCTTTTGACAGGGTGCTACGCGTGGTTGACCAAGACGATTACGTTCCGACAGACGCAGATTACGAGCTCTACATTCATGAGATAGAGCAAGCTGAGTCTGCTGGCGCATGGGCGAGCCACTCGGCTGAACCAGCACAGAGCACCAAATCGGCCATTTCAGACGAAGATTGGCAAAAAATCGAAATTCAGCAACGCTGGAATGCCATAGCTGAAGTGCTAACCGGCAATGCTAAGCGGGCTATCCCTGAGAGCCAGAGGGGCCTCGCAGATCAGATTTTTACCGCAGGCAATGGAATCCCGTTCACAAGATTCCGGAAGCTGCTGCCAAAGCTATTAGATGAGCTAGCTCTGCAACAGCTCAGTAGGCCGGACGCAACCGCAGCAGCGCCAGCCTCGGCCCCCGCACCGTTAGTGCCAAAACTTCCAGGCCCTACCCTGTATGAGCTTTGGATGCTTTTACGTGAGACTGACCAGCGCCTGAACAGAAAAAAATCAGCCAGCGCCCACGCTGACGAAAAGGGACACGCCCTCAGGCTAACCATTCTGAGCGGTAACAGGCCGTTTGACTCTCTTTCGCTAGAAGATATCAACCAGCTGTATCAAGCCACTAGGCAGGTCAAGGCCCTTCGCGGCAGAAAAATTCCGCCGCCGGACTCACCTATTGAATCGATCCTTGCCTCGCAAGGGGATGATCTGATTAGCGGCCCAACCATTGAAAAGATGATAATCCGGCTCAGCGTGCTGCATAAATTCGCTTACGCCAAAGGCTACACAGACATCGAGCCAGGCAAAACTGAAGTTCCATCTGTCAACACTGAGGCCGGGCGTATCGCTCGACAGGACAAACCGTTCTCAACCCAAGAGCTGCACGCGATCTTCTCAGGCTATCTCTATGAAGGAACTGATAGCGGCTCAGCCAATCTTGTCTTCCCGTACCAATTCTGGCTTCCGCTGCTTGGCATCTTTACTGGAGGGCGACTCAATGAACTCTGCCAGTTGGAAACTGCTGACATTACTCAAGAGGTGGGTACCGGAATTTGGTTTGCTCGACTCGTTGAAGAAGGCACAAAATCGCTGAAGAACGATAACAGCAATCGATTCATGCCTATCCATAGCGAACTGATCAGAATCGGCTTCTTGGATTTTGTGGCGCAAGCTCAAAAAGAAGGTCGGAAAAACCTATTTTCGGATGGGCTCACCTATCAGAAAATCAAAGGCTGGGGCGGAATCGCGACCACCTTCTTTACCCGGATGCCAAGCGCTAGCACAACGTATGGAGGCTATTTCTATAGCATCGGTATTCGCAAGCGTCTCTCTGATGGCAAGCCCGACGGAAAGAAATTCCATGCTTTCCGCCATACCTTTGTTGATCTGCTTCGGAACACCAGTGATGAGGCTGACCGACTAATCCCAGCCTTCACTGGGCACGCGGCGAAGAACAAAAATCAGTCTGATGATTACGGTTCAGGGTATTCGCTCTCAAAACTCCATCGGGTGCTGCACACCGTACAGTTTCCCGTATGCCTCTCAGGCATCACCTATGCCGACTTTGAACAGCGACTGGGGCACATACTGAATCCTTGTATTCAAGAGCACCGCGATACACACGGCCTGAACCCAGCGCAGCAGCCGGTCGGCTAATCTCCGTAGCCATTATCAGAGTGACCCAATCAAATTGTCACCGGGTCGGCTCGCTCCGATTGCAGGCAGTCTTGTTGTACAGACTCAACCGTTCTACGATCAAGCGGCATCATGGCGGTGGCACTACACACGGGTCGACCTGGATAGTCGTCTAACCGGACACAGGGGCCGTCGAATTACTGTTCACGAGGATGGCTTCATAGACGGGCACCCTCGAATGATCCCGGATAACTAACATGTCATTCTCGTTCTCAATCCCTATTAACGGGCCGAAAGATACTCTAAAGCTGACGGTAAACGCTGGGCAGATGCTATTTGTCCTTGGTGCGAATGGCACTGGAAAATCGAGCCTTCTACAGTTGTTTGCTTCGGTTGGTGGCGACCAGACGCGGCGCATCACCGCTCACCGCCAGACTTGGTTTCGATCAGGATCACCCACGTTCACCGGCAAACAGCGCGCAGATTATGGGCAGCATGTACTCAATCATGATCGGCAGGTAGACGCGCGTTGGAAGGATGAATACTCCGAGCAGCGCGCTCAGATGGCGATCTACGACTTAGTCAACTCTGAGAACGTGCGAGCCCGCGAAATCACGCGGGCCGTGGACGCAAAAAAAGTAGACGACATCGAAAGGCTTTCCGCTAAGAGGGTGTAGACAAAATAAAGTAAGCTGTTTGTCCTTTGCCTACACAGCATTGCACCATGCCTAAGGAAGGTCTGAAAAAGCCTTTTCTTCAAAAGTCGAAGCCAGTAAATACAGGCGCTCCAGCCCGGTTCCTCTCCAAAAAAATGGGCTTTTTCAGAGGATACCTAAGAGGGTGTAGACAAAATCATGTAGTGAGTCGGCGCGCGAGTATTCGAGCCTCAGCCAACCAAACCCATGCCTCGCTTACCGCAAAAAGGCGATCATGATGCATGATCAGTCGCCGAGCTCTCTCATTCCAGGCATGAGTTCGCTCCACTACCCATCGCTTGGGCATGACCACAAATCCAGTCTGAACAGGCTCCACGGAAAATAGATCGCCTTGTTCAGAGTGCCATTGCCCTGTTCTTCTGTTATTCGGGCCACGGATCACTTGAACATCGATAGCGTGCAGTTGATGGGTGCGCTGTGCCCATTTTCCTGCGTACGCACTATCAACAAAAAGCGTGCTCAGTGACGGATATTTTTCCTTCGAGTACGCCACCGCATCATCCGCCGCGTCACGATCCTGCACGCTTGCAGCACTGATACTGACAGCCAGCAGCAGGCCCAATGTATCGACAATCAGACTTCGTTTACGCCCCTTCACTTTTTTGCCTGCGTCGTAGCCGCTGTCACCGCCTTGAGGAGAACTGCGGGTCGACTGTGAATCCAGGATCGCTGCTGACGGGCTGTCAGCGCGTTCTTCCCGCTCACGCCATTGAGCTCGCAAGCGATCATGCATTTGCTCGAACTTGCCTTGAGCGCTCCACCGGCGGAACGTTTTGTAGACATTGTCCCAATGAGGAAAATCGCGGGGTAGCATTCGCCATGAGCACCCCGTGCGTACGACATAGCAACAGGCTTCCAGCAACGTGCGCCGAGAGTGAAGCGGTGGCACTCCTCGTCCGCCCTGGCTTTCAAACAGGTCGGCGACCAGTGCCCACTCGGTATCTGTCAAGCAACTCGGATATAGCTGCTCCGGCAGTTGGCGGCGGTGGGTTTCATTGTAGCCATAGGCTTTATTAGGTTCAGGTGACTGAAAACTTCCCTTGGCCCGCTGCTTTACACGCGTAATCCCTGCCATTTTCAACGCTTTTGCAAAGGTGTCGGGATGCGCAGTGATACCGGTTTCGGCGAAGAATACGAGCGCCAATTCGGCCTGGCTGGAATAGGGCTGTGCATGAGCGAGTTTCACCAGCACGGGATAGTGCTCGGCGGCAATCGAGCGAGGACGTCCGGTTTTAGGCATGGCTTGAGGGCTATTCAGACAAGGGAGTGAAAGTTTAATTTATTTTGTCTACACCCTCTAAGGAGACGCTGATTTATTCTAAAACCCAGCTGTTGCCCCCAGATAAATCAAGGCCTCCAGAGCGTTGCAGGGACGAAAAATCGAATAAATCAGCGCCTCCCTAAGGAACTTAAATTCAAAAACACAGTCTCAGGTTACTTGCAAAAGGCCCGTTTCAAATGAAACGGGCCTTTTTCATGGGCGACTCAAATTACTCTGAGCGTCAGACAATCCGCGCCGATTCTACCGAGCGCTCAAGACGGATCGCCACGAACTTCGACGTTGGCGTGCTGCTGCCTTCGCCGACGCTCTCCAGCGGCACCAGCGGGTTGACCTCGGGATAGTAAGCCGCAGCCTGACCTGCCGGGATATCGAACGGCAGCAGCGTGAAGCCTTTGACGCGGCGTTCGCGGTTGTCGCCCCAGATCGAAATCAGGTCGGCCTTTTGACCCGGCTGGAAGCCCAGGCGAATGATGTCCGCCTCATTGACGAACAGCACGTCGCGCTGACCTTTCACGCCGCGATAACGGTCGTCCAGGCCATAAATAGTGGTGTTGTACTGATCGTGGGAGCGCATCGACTGCATGATCAGGTCCGGCACCTCACCGGTCGAGCTGATGCCTTCGTGGATCAGTTTGAGCGGCAGCGTATTGGACTTGAAGTTGGCGCGGGTCGACGCGGTATTCCAGCGCCGCGCACCGGCTGCGTTGCCCAGATAAAACCCGCCAGGATGCTTGATGCGCTCGTTGAAGTCCTTGAAGCCGGGAATGGTGTCGGCGATCAGCTCACGAATACGGTTGTAGTCTTCCACCAGCCACAACCAGTCCACCGGTTTTTTGCCCAGTGTCGCGTTGGCGATACCGGCAATGATGGCAGGCTCCGAGCGCATCTGCTTCGACAGCGGCTGCAACTGGCCGTTGGAGGCGTGCACCATGCTGAACGAATCTTCCACGGTGACGGCTTGCGGGCCGTTGGCCTGAATGTCGATGTCGGTACGACCAAAGCACGGCAGAATCAGTGCGTCTTTGCCGTGGAACAGGTGGCTGCGGTTGAGCTTGGTGCTGATCTGCACCGTCAAATCACAGTTGCTGAGGGCTTCGGCGGTACGATGGCTGTCCGGGGTCGCCTGCGCGAAGTTGCCGCCCAGCGCGATGAACACCTTGGCGCGGCCTTCGGCCATGGCGTGGATCGCTTCGACCACGTTGTGCCCGTTGTCACGCGGCACCTGGAACTGAAAGCGTTTTTCCAGCGCATCGAGGAAGAACACCGGCGGGCGCTCGTTGATGCCCATGGTGCGGTCGCCTTGCACGTTACTGTGACCGCGCACCGGGCACAGACCAGCTCCAGGGCGGCCAATGTTGCCGCGCAGCAGCATCAGGTTAGCGATTTCCTGAATGGTCGCCACCGAGTGACGATGCTGAGTGATGCCCATCGCCCAGCACATGATGACGTTCTTGCCTTTGGCGTACATGCGCGCCGACTGCTCGATGTCAGTCAGCGGCAGGCCGGACTGCTCGACGATCTCGTCCCACGATGTTTCATCGATGGCCGCCAGGTAATCCAGCACGCCTTCGGTGTGTTCGTTGAGGAATGCGTGGTCAAAAACCGACGGTTCATTCGCCAGTTGTGCATCACGTTCCCATTGCAGCAGGAACTTGGCCATGCCGCGCAGCAGCGCCATGTCACCGCCCAGCGCAGGGCGGAAATAAGCGGTATTGGTCGGGCGGTCGCCGTTGGTGAGCATTTCAACCGGGTGCTGCGGGTGCTGGAAACGCTCCAGACCGCGCTCTTTGAGCGGGTTGACGCAGACCACCTGAGCGCCGCGCTGTACCGCTTCACGCAACGGTTCCAGCATGCGCGGGTGGTTGGTGCCGGGGTTCTGGCCGAGGACGAAGATGGCATCAGCGTGTTCGAAATCATCGAACGTCACGGTGCCTTTGCCGACACCGACGCTTTGCGACAGTGCAACGCCACTGGCTTCGTGGCACATGTTCGAGCAGTCAGGGAAGTTGTTGGTGCCGTAGGCGCGCACGAACAGCTGATATAGATAAGCCGCTTCGTTGCTGGCGCGGCCCGAGGTGTAGAACTCGGCCATGTTCGGGCTGGGCAGGTTGTTCAGGTGTTTAGCGATCAACGCATACGCGTTATCCCAGCTGATGGGCTTGTAACGGTCGGTTTCTGCGTCGTAAACCATCGGCTCGGTCAGGCGACCCTGATATTCGAGCCAGTAATCGCTCTGCTCCAGCAGCGAGCTGACGCTGTAGCGCGCAAAAAAGGCCGGGTCAACGCGGCGCTTGGTGGCCTCCCAGTTGACCGCCTTGGCGCCGTTCTCGCAAAACTTGACCATGCCGCTTTCCGGCGAATCACCCCATGCGCAGCCCGGGCAGTCGAAGCCGCCGTTCTGGTTGGTCTTGAGCATAATGCGCAGGTTTTTCAGCGCGTTGTCACTGCCCAGCCATGCCTGAGTCACGCTGATCAGTGCGCCCCAGCCGCCTGCTGCGCCTTTGTACGGCTTGTAGCGGGGGGTAGGTGTCTTGTCGGCTTGATGATGAGTGCTCACGGTTGAATCTCCATCGCAGGGCTATAAACCCGCGGCGCACTGTGCTGCGGCAGGTGAATTAAATTGAGGTTGTGACGGCGAGCCCATTGCAGGGCAAGTCCGGTGGGCGAAGACAGGCTGACCAGGGTCTGGATGCCGGCGCGCAATACTTTCTGAATCAGTTCCAGGCTGCAGCGGCTGGTCACGATAGCAACGCCGCCGACGGTCGAAATGTCCTGGCGCACCAGCGCGCCGATCAGCTTGTCCAGCGCGTTGTGGCGGCCGATGTCTTCACGGCCCATCAGCAACTGGCCATTACCGTCCATGAACACCGCCGCGTGCACGGCGCCGCAATGACGGCCGAGGGGCTGGAATTCGCCGATGCGTTGGCGCAGACCTTCCAGCCACTCAATCGGCGGCAAAGGCGCGCCGGGCAGGACGTTCAGTTCCGGCAGCGCCTGTTCGACCGCTTCAACACCGCACAATCCGCAGCCGCTGGTGCCCGCCAGTTGCCGACGCTGCTGCTTGAGTTCCCAGAAAGCGCGGCTGGCGATTTCGACCTCGGCCTGCATCGCCGAGGCGCAACCGCTGAGTTTGAAGTCGTAGATTTCATCGGGCGAGGCAATGATGCCGCTGCCCAGGCTGAAGCCGACGATGAAGTCTTCCAGATCGGTTGGGCTGACCAGCATGACGGCCTGGCTGATGCCGTTGTAAGCGATGGCCAGCGCCACTTCTTCGGCAAGCGCGTTGCGTGCAGCGTCCTTGCCCTCGAGATTCGAGTAGCTGTAAGACTGACTTGCGTCGGGGGCGGGCGCAGAAACGGGCGCCGAGCTGACCTTGCGCGTAACGGGCATGGGCTTAGATACCGGCAGATTGACATCTGCAAGACTAGGCGTCTTATCAGCTACCGTCTAATCGCTAGTGCCAATGCCCCGATAGATAACGTCGATCAGCGTTTCAGCGGGGGATCTCCGCGACCAGTGCAAAGCACGCTTCAGCCAGCGCAGACCGCGGTGCACTGCGGCGCATGATCAGCCCGAGCCGCGCCAACGTGCGCGCATCGGCAATCGGATGCAGGCGCAAATGCTCGGTGAGCGTTTCCAGGCCACCGTCCAGCGGCATGATTGCGCAGCAGAATCCGCCATGCACCGCTTGTAGCAACTGATGAACGGCATCGGTCTGGATCAGTGGATGAGGCTGCAGGTTGCGACTGTGGAAGTTATGGTCGATTGATTGGCGAAAATGCATGCCGCTGGTCAGCATGCCCAAGGGCAGCTCGACCAGATCCGCCCAGCTCAGCGGTTCCTCGCCACACGAAAAATGCCGCTGGTCGTACAGCAACCCCATGCGCGTGTCGTCCAGGGTCAGCGAATCGAAACGCTCGTTGTCCAGTCGCTCCAGATAAGACACGCCCAGATCGATGCGATTGCTCGCCAATTGCTCAAGCACTTGTTCGGAACTGAGTGATGACAGCTCGAAGCGCAGGTTGGGGTGCATCTGATGCAGCCGGTGCAACAGCGGCAACGGATCGAAACTCGACAGTGGCACTACACCCAGGCGCAGGGTGCCGACCAGATGGCCTCGGCACGCGGCGGCCTCAGCCTGCAGGCCGTCATAGGCTGCCAATACGGTACGCGCCCACGCCAGGACCCGTTCGCCGGGCGCCGTGAAACCTTCAAAGCGCTGGCCGCGATTGACCAGTGGCAAGCCAAGCTCTTCCTCCAGATTGCGCAAACGCATCGACAGCGTCGGCTGGGTGATATTGCAGCGCGCAGCCGCCTGGCCGAAATGTCTCGTTTCATCGAGGGCGATCAGAAATTTGAGTTGCTTGATGTCCATATTCTCTCCGGTGGGCAGTCCAGACCGCCGATTCTACGCGTCCAGGCTGAACCATGGTCGAGCAACGTTGGTCGGAAGCCTGCAGCCCTTGATTTACAAGGGCTACACTTTTAGCGGCATTCATCGAACCACACTATGGGAGAACCAGAGAATGAGCCTTATCAGTTTCCTGAAAGAAGCAGGCGAGAAAATTCTGGACGCGCTGACGCCAGACAAGGCCAACGCCGACGAAGTGTTGAAAGAGCATATTTCCAAAGTCGGTCTGGGCAATCCCAATGTGCAGACCGAAGTCAACGGCAGCACTGTGATCGTCAAAGGCCAGGTCGCCAATCAGGAGGAAAGGGAAAAGATTGTCGTGACGCTGGGCAATATTCATGGCGTGGATAAGGTCGACGACCAAATGACTGTTGCGGGCGGCGAGACTGCTGAATCTCAATACGTCGAAGTGAAGTCGGGCGACACCCTAAGCGCTATTTCCAAGCGCGTGTATGGCGATGCCAACCAGTACCAGAAAATATTCGAAGCCAACAAGCCGATGCTGAAGAGTGTCGACAAGATTTATCCGGGTCAGAAGCTTCGTATTCCGAAGTGATCTGAAGCACGTGCCCACTGAGAAGTGGGCACGCATTCGCTTCACAACCCTTTAACCAACTCGCGATAGTCGTCTACTGCGGCAAACTCTTCGGTGTCTTTCGGGCCTTTCTGGCTGTTCGGTTGACGGACTGCCAACAGATGGGCCACGCCAAATTGCCGGGCGCTGCGCAGGACCGGCAAGGTGTCGTCGATAAACAGGCTGCGTGCCGGATCAAAATCCGTTTCGGCCTGCAAGGCGTCCCAGAATTGCTGGTTTTCTTTCGGGAAACCGTAGTCATGAGAGCTGATCATGAGCTCGAAGTAGGGCGCCAGCTCGATGCGCTCCATTTTCAGCGACAACGAATCTCGATGCGCGTTGGTGATCATGATCACGCGCTTACCGGCGTCCTTGATGGCGGCCAGAAAGGTTTCTGCATCGGGGCGCAGGGCAATCATGTGCGCGATTTCACGTTTCAGGTCGCGCACCGATAGTTTCAGCTCTTTACTCCAGAAATCCAGGCAATACCAGTTGAGCGTGCCCGCGTTGTTTTCGAACAGGGGTTTGAGTTCCAGCCAGGCCATGGCGAAGCTGACGCCATGTAATTCGGCATAACGCTGCGGCAGGTGTTGCATCCAGAAGTGTTCGTCGTAATGCAGGTCGAGCAACGTGCCGTCCATATCCAGCAGGACGGTATCGATTTCGCTCCAGGGCATGGAAAGCATTCTGGCCTCGTCAGGGGTGAGTGTCGGGCAAGCATATCCGACACAGACTTCAGGAAAAGCTCGGTATAGTACCTCGTTCATGTAAAGGAGCCTGTCATGCGTCAGAAACCTACCGTACTTGCTCGTGCAATCGTTGCCAGCAGTCGTCTGTTCCGCGTTGAAGAGCTGCAACTGCGCTTTACCAATGGCGTCGAGCGGACCTATGAGCGTCTGGCCAGCAAAGGCGGCCCCGGCGCAGTGATGATCGTGGCCATGCTGGATGCCGATCACGCCGTCTTGATCGAAGAATATTGCGGTGGCACCGATGAGTACGAGTTGTCTTTGCCCAAAGGTTTGATCGAGCCGGGCGAAGACGTGCTGGACGCCGCCAACCGTGAACTCAAGGAAGAAGCGGGGTTCGGTGCGCGCCATCTGGAGCTGCTTACTGAACTGTCGCTGTCCCCGGGCTACATGAGCCAGAAAATCAAGGTGGTGCTGGCGACCGACCTTTACGAGGAGCGGCTGGAGGGTGACGAGCCCGAGCCGATTCGGGTCGACCGGATCAACCTGCGGGAACTGTCGAGCCTGGCGCAGAATGCCCAGTTCAGCGAAGGCCGCGCGCTGGCGGCGCTGTACCTCACCCGTGACCTGTTGACCCAGCGTGGACTGTTCCAGCCATGACCGATTCGCTGAAAAACCTGCCCCATCCGCTGCTCGCCCCGGTGATAGAGCTGGCACGACTGGCCGGGGACGTGATCCTGCCGTTCTGGCGTGCCAACGTCACCGTGACCACCAAAACGGACGATTCCCCGGTAACCGCTGCCGATCTGGCTGCCCATCAGGTGCTGGTCGAGGGCTTGCAAGCGCTTGATCCGAGTATTCACGTGCTGTCCGAAGAGGACGCCGACATCCCGCTCAGTGAACGGGCAACGTGGCAGCGCTGGTGGCTGGTCGATCCGCTGGACGGTACCAAGGAATTCATTTCCGGCAGTGAAGAGTTCACCGTCAACGTGGCGCTGATAGAGAATGGTCGCGTGGTGTTCGGTGTGGTCTCGATGCCGACCAACAACCGTTGTTATTTCGGCGGTGCCGGGCTGGGTGCCTGGCGCAGCGATGATATTGATCATGCCGAGCCGATTGCGGTGCGCAATGAGATTGGCAGCGGGCAGACGTTTACCGTGGTCGCCAGCCGCCGCCATTCCAGCCCCGAGCAGGAGCATTTGCTGGCCGGCCTGGCGAACGGGCTTGGGCCGCTGCAATTGACCAATATCGGCAGTTCACTGAAGTTCTGCTTGCTGGCCGAAGGCGCTGCCGACTGCTATCCAAGGCTGGCCCCGACCTCGCAATGGGACACCGCTGCGGCACAAGGCGTGCTTGAAGGCGCTGGAGGCGCGGTGTTGCAACTGGACGGCAAACCTTTCAGCTACCCGCCCCGCGAATCGCTACTCAACCCATTCTTCCTGGCCCTGCCCGCCAACGCCGCCTGGCGCGAGAAACTGCTGGTGCTGGCACAGTCCTGAAGGCAGGGGTGATCCGCATTGCTCGCCCGGCTCACACATAAGCTCGTCAACCCTGCAGATCGCGAAGACGATGGTTCAGACGATGAGTTTTCGTGCGCTGGCTTCACCGGTGCAACACAAACTGCCCGACAAACCGCACGGCCTGTTCTTCGCTGTCCTGCGCGCTGATGCCGGTGTGCAGGGTCAGGCGGGCGCGGCCTCGGCGTTGGTAGGTGGTGATGAATTTTTCCCACTGCGTCGCATCCGGCGCATCGCACCGGGCAATTGCATCGCATCGCACCGGCAGTGGATAACTGATCTGCCCGTCCTGAATCACGATATGGCCGTCGGTGATTCCCGCTTCGTGCAGCCTCAGGTGTAACCAGCCCCAGCCTGCCAGCACTGCGCCGCAATACAGGCTGCCGCCGAACAGCGTGCTCTTGTGATTGACGTTGGGGGCCAGCGGCAGGTGCAAACGCAGCGTATGGTCGCGCCAGTCAATCACCCGCATGCCCATGTCGCGGGTCAGCGGAATGTCGTGGTGCAGCACCCGTTCCAGCTCGCGGGCTGCGTCGCCTTCGGGCTCAATCGTTGTCATCGGAGGCTCCGCTGCTGTCGCCAAAATTCAGACCGTGCTTGCGCAGTTTGTCGTGCAGGGTTTTGCGTGGCACGCCCAGCGCTTCGGCCAGGCTGCGCACCGAGCTGTGCGGACGCGCCAGCTCGGCGGCGATCAACGCTCGCTCGAAGCTTTCGACCTGATCGCTCAAGCCTCCGCCCGGCGGCGGAGCCTGCTCGGCGTCACCGCCTTCCAGCTCCAGTTCCAGTCCCAGCGCGAAGCGTTCGGCGGCGTTTTGCAGTTCGCGGACATTGCCTGGCCAGTTATGGCGCAACAATAGCGCCCGCTGGCCAGGCTTGAGCTCCTGTTTGGGAATACCGTGGCGCATGCTGGCCGCATCGGCGTTGTGCTCGAACAGCATAAGCGCGTCTTCACCACGCTCGCGCAACGGCGGAATGCGCAGCGAAGCCACGTTCAGCCGGTAATACAAGTCAGCCCGGAAGCGGCCCTGATCGGCAGCCTGACGCAGATCTTCCTTGGTCGCCGCGATGATGCGGATATCCAGCGGGATCTGCTGATTGCTGCCCATCCGCTCAACCACGCGCTCTTGCAGCAGACGCAGCAGCTTGACCTGTACATCCAGGCTCATGCTTTCGATTTCATCGAGGAACAGCGTGCCGCCATTGGCAAACTCGAACTTGCCGATGCGCCGCTTTTGCGCGCCGGTAAACGCGCCGGGCTCGTGGCCGAACAGTTCGCTTTCAACCACCGACTCGGCCAGTGCCCCGGCGTTGATCGCCACGAACGGGCCGTTGCGGCGGTTGGACAAATCATGCAGCGCGCGGGCGACGACTTCTTTGCCGGCGCCGGTTTCACCCAGGATCAGCACATCGGCGCGCGTTCCGGCCAGAGCGCCGATCTGTTCGCGCAGACGCAATATCGAAGGCGACTGGCCGATCAGCCGGGTGCTCAGTTGCTGGCGGTCGCTCAGTGCCAGACGCAGGCTGCGGTTATCCAGCACCAGTCGGCGTAATGCCAGGGCGCGGCGCACGCTGTCGAGCATGGCGTCGCTGGCAAAGGGCTTTTCCAGAAAATCGTAAGCACCGGCGCGCATGGCTTTCACCGCCAGCGGCACATCGCCATGGCCGGTGATCAGCAGCACTGGCAGGTCGGGGTCCTGTTCGTGAAGTTGATCGAGCAGCTCCAGACCGTCCATGCCCTGCATGCGGATATCACTGACCACCACGCCCGGCCAGTCGCGACCGATGCGTTCGGCCAGGCCAGTGGCCTGGGGCAGCGACAGAACGTTCAGGCCGGCCAGGTCCAGCGTCTGGCGCAAGGCCTGGCGCAGGTGCGAATCGTCGTCGATCAGCACCACTTGAATCTGGCCGTCGATGGCTGTGTCCGAACTCATGCGGAAAGGTCCTCTGGCGGTTGAAGATTGGCCCCGGAAGCCCCCGCACGCAGGCGCAGGGTGAGTAGCGCGCCGCCGCCGGGATGGTTGGCGAACAGCAATTCGCCGCCCAGCGCACGCATCAGCGTATCGCAAATCGCCAGGCCCAGCCCGAGACCCTGAGTACGCGTCTTGGTGGTGAAGAACGGCTCGCGGGCCCGCGCCAGTGCTTCCTGAGAAAAGCCGGGACCGTTGTCGCGAATGTACAGGTTGACGCCCTCGGCGGTTTGCTCGGCACTTATCCACAGCCTGCGCGGCGGACCTTTTTCGGTGAGGGCGTCCAGCGCGTTGGCCAGCAGGTTGCCCAGCACTTGTCGCAAACGGGTCTCGCCAGCCTGCACCCACAGCGTCGCGTCCGGCAGATCGCGGATCAGCTCGACTTCCATGGCCCGCCGCCGCTTGGCCAGCAACGCCAGTGCGTCGTCCAGCGCCGGTTGCAGCGCGACACTTTCAGGCGCGTGACGGTCACGTCGGGCGAAGGCGCGCAGGTGAGCGATGATCGAGGCCATGCGCCCGGTCAGTTCGCTGATCAGCTTGAGGTTGCCGCGCGCCTCTTCGGTGCGCTGGTGATCGAGCAGCACTTCGGCGTTCTCCGCGTAACTGCGGATGGCGGCCAGCGGTTGATTCAGTTCATGGCTGATGCTCGCCGACATGGTGCCCAGCGCGGTGAGTTTGCTGGTCTGGACCAGTTCGTCCTGAGCCTGCACCAATTCCTGCTGCGCCTGTTCGCGCTCCAGCACTTCCTGACGCAGGCGGCTGTTGAGGCCTTCCAGATCGCTGGTACGTTCGATCACGCGCATCTCCAGCTCGCGCCGCGCTTTGGCTTCGAAGGCGATACGGTCCAGATAATGGCGACGACGCTGCATCATCAGGCCCAACAGCAGCATCAGCACCAGAAGTGTCGCGCCGCCAATCGCCAGCACGGTGCGTACCGGGCGGTCGATCAGGGCACGCGGGGCGAGGATGTTCACGTTCCAGCCGGTTTCTTCGATGGCTTGGGTCTGGGTCAGCCAGGCATGTTCATCGATGCGCAACGGTCGCGGATCATGAGTCGGATAGGGCTGTATGGCGGTGATGGTTTTTTTCTCTTCCTCCGACAGGTCGCGGGTCGCCCGGAAGCGCCATTCGGGGTTGGAGGTCAGAATCACCACGCCGTTCTGGTCGGTCAGCAGCAGTTGTTCGGGTGTCTTGCCCCACAGGGTTTCAGTGTGGTCCAGATCGACTTTGATCACCAGCACGCCGATAACCCGATCACCGTCACGTACTGGCGCGGCGAAGAAGTAGCCGCGCTTGACCGACGTGGTGCCCAGGCCGAAAAAGCGTCCGGTCCGGCCCGCCAGCGCATCGATGAAATACGGGCGGAACGAGAAGTTGCGGCCGATGAAGCTGTCTTTCTGCTCCGAATTCGAAGCGGCCAGGGTCAGGCCGTTAGCGTCCATCAGGTACATGACATCCGCGCCGGTCTGGCGCGTGATGTCGCTGAGCAAGCGATTGGCGTTTTCCAGCGTCGTGCTGTCTTTCGGGTCGGCCAGCAGGCCGCGTAACGCGGGCAGGTCGCCGAGAATCTGCGGCAGGGTTTCGTAGCGGTGCAGGGTGCCCAGCAGGTTGGCGACGTACAGGTCGAGGGTCTGACGGTTCTGATTAGCCAGCACGTTTCGGTAGTAACGCTCGGCCAGGTGTTCCAGCGGCCACAGCAGCGGCGCCAGGCACAGCGCCAACAGGGCAAGGCTGCGCCAGCGGGGGCGGGGCGGCAGAGTGGGGGTCATGGTCATCGATTGGCCGTCGCCGAAGGGTTGACGATGCCGGTTGCGAGGAGTCGCAACCGGCAACAGAAACACCCGGTCGATCCTGACGTGGGCATCAGGCGCTTATTATGCCCGCCGCCGACGTGTCAGGCACCCGGACATTGCGCCACGGTGCCTGCGGTTATTCACTCAGGGAAACAGATCGGCTTCTTTCAGGCGTTTGCCTTGCTGATCCTTGGCCGACAGACTCGGCTGGCCGTCCAGCTGCCAGTCGATGGCCAGGTCCGGGTCGTCCCAGGCGATGCAGCGCTCGGCCGAAGGCGTGTAGTAGTCGGTGGTCTTGTAGAGGAACTCGGCATGCTCGCTAAGTACCACGAAGCCATGCGCAAACCCTTCCGGAACCCATAACTGACGGGCGTTTTCAGCGGACAGCTCGACGCCGACCCACTGACCGAAGTTCGGCGAACTGCGGCGGATGTCCACAGCCACATCCAGCACTTTGCCGACGGTGACGCGCACCAGTTTGCCCTGGGCGTTTTCGATCTGATAATGCAGGCCGCGCAGCACGCCTTGTTGCGAGCGCGAATGGTTGTCCTGCACGAACTGCCGGGTCAGGCCGGTAGCTTCCTGAAAGGCTTTGGCGTTGAAGCTTTCATAGAAAAAGCCTCGTTCATCACCAAAAACTCTGGGTTCCAGAATAAGGACTTCCGGCAATTGTGTGGCTACTACGTTCACGTGACTTCCCCTGCAATCTTCGATAAATAGTGGCTGTTCGACAGTCTGCACTCAGGTGTGCCAATCGAAAAGTGCGGCGATCAGGCGATCAGATCTTTGTTTTCGCTGAAGCCCAGTCGCTCGCCCTGATAGCTGCCGTCCTGAACCCTGCGGCACCAGTCCAGATTGTCCAGATACCACTGCACCGTCTTGCGCAGCCCGGACTCGAAGGTTTCTTCAGGTGTCCAGCCGAGGTCTTTGTCGATCTTGCTGGCGTCGATGGCGTAACGCTGGTCGTGGCCCGGCCGATCAACCACGTAGGTGATCAGGTCGCTATAGTGCTGAACGCCTGCCGGATGGTGCGGGGTCAGTTCATCGAGCAGCGTGCAGATACCGCGTACCACGTCGATGTTCTTCTGCTCGTTATGGCCGCCGATGTTATAGGTCTCGCCGACCTCGCCCTCGGTGACCACTTTGAGCAGTGCCCGCGCGTGGTCTTCGACGTACTACCAGTCGCGCACTTGCAGGCCATTGCCGTACACCGGTAGCGGCTTGCCCGCGAGGGCGTTGAGAATCACCAGCGGGATCAGTTTTTCGGGGAAATGGAACGGGCCATAGTTATTGGAACAGTTGGTCACCACCACCGGCAGGCCATAAGTGCGATGCCAGGCGCGAACCAGGTGATCGGACGCAGCCTTGCTTGCCGAGTACGGCGAGCTGGGCGCATAGGGTGTGGTTTCGGTGAATAGATCGTCGACACCGTGCAGGTCGCCATACACTTCATCGGTGGAAATATGGTGGAAACGGAAGGCCTGACGTTCGGCCTCCGGCAGCTTCAGCCAGTAGGCGCGCGTGGCCTCCAGCAGGCTGTAAGTGCCGACGATGTTGGTTTGCACAAACTCTGCCGGGCCATCGATGGAACGGTCGACGTGGGATTCAGCCGCCAGGTGCATGATCGCGTGCGGTGCGAACCGCTCCAGCACTGCGCTGACCTTGGCTTGATCGCAGATATCGGCCTGCACGAACTCATAGCGTGTGTTGGTCGCAATCGACTGCAGCGACTCAAGGTTGCCGGCGTACGTCAATTTGTCGAAGTTCAGCACGTCGTGTTCGGTGTTGTTTATCAGATGGCGGATCAGTGCGGAGCCGATGAAGCCCGCGCCCCCAGTGACGAGTATTCGCATGAACTGACCTTCTTGTGAGTTCTGAAAGTAGTGCAGCATAGCGCTTGAGCGTGTATGACAGGATGAGGCCATTAAACCTGAGTGGGGCGCTGAATAGAACTGCCGCAGATTTCCCGACCTGAGGTGCCGCGCCGGTTTGGTGGCGAGCGTCAATCGCCCTATAGTTGTCCGATTGCCCGTGAAGCGCTGTCCATTGCATCGGGGTGTGACAATAATTGAGGTCTCCCATGCCGCTCGCCACGCTTATCCGCCGCTCCAGCCTGCCTTGCCCCGATGTCAGTGTGGATCAGGCGCGGCAATTGCTCGCGCAACATTACGGGCTGAGCGGCGTGTTGAGCGCCTTGGGGAGCCAACAGGATCGTAACTTTTTGCTGCAAACCGACACGCGGCGGTACGTTCTTAAAATCTGCCATGGCGCTTATTCGACTGCCGAACTGAGCGCCCAGCACGCGGCCTTGCAACACCTCGGCCGCCACGGCGCTGTCAACGTGCCTGGCGTGATCCGTGCCAATGATACCGAGCAATTGTTGTCCGTCGAGATCGATGGGCAGGCGGTGCATGTGCGCGTGCTAGAATTTATCGACGGGCAATCGTTGGGGCACGCCGGGCATCTGAGCCGCGCGGTCGTGGTCGGGCTTGGCGAGCTGTGCGCGCGGGTCGATCTGGCGCTGGCCGATTTCGCACACCCAGGCCTTGAGCGTATTCTGCAATGGGACCCGCGTCATGCCCATGCGCTGATCAAGCATCTGTTGCCGGTGCTCAAGGATGCCGGCGCCCGCGCCTGCGTGATCGAGGCGGCAGAGCAGGCTCATCATCGTTTGTTGCCATTGATTGCGGCGCTACCGATGCAGGCGGTGCATCTGGACATCACCGAGCACAACGTGGTCTGGCAACGTGATGGTCGCCGTCAATGGCAGATACAGGGGCTGATCGATTTCGGTGATCTGCTCAGCACCTGGCGAGTGGCCGATCTGTCGGTCACCTGCGCCGCACTGCTGCACCACGCCGATGGCGATCCGCTGTACATCGTGCCTGCGGTGGTTGCTTATCACGCGCTCAATCCACTGAAGACCGAAGAGTTGCAGGCGCTCTGGCCGCTGATCGTCGCCCGCTCTGCCGTGCTGGTGCTCAGTAGCGAGCAACAGGCGAGTGTCGAGCCTGACAACACTTATATTCAGGCCAATCTGGCGGGCGAATGGAACATTTTTGACGTTGCCACTTCGCTGCCAATGGCGTTGATGGAGACGGCAATCCTGCAGGCCGTGGGGATGGATTTACCTTCCGTCGAGCAGCCAGCTTACCAACCGCTGCTGCCCGGTCTGCAAGGGCTCAAGCCGACACAGGTCGATCTGGGCGTGCTCAGCGAGCATTTCGTGGCAGGCAATTGGGAGCAGAGCGGGATTGATGAATATTTGCTCTCGCAAGCGGCCGGTGGTCACGGGCTGGCGGTCAGCCGTTTTGGTGAGTACCGCCTGTCACGCACTCTGCCTGACTGCGCGAAGGAGCCTGAAACATTCGCGTTGCACGTCGAACTGCATGTACCGGCCGAGACAGCGCTGCATGCGCCGTTCAACGGCACGCTGCGCCTGACCGCCGATGCTGCGTTGCTGCTGGTCGGCGACGGCATCACGTTGAAACTGTGGGGCGTGCTGCCGGATGCTGCGTTGTCTGGTCAGGTTCAGGCTGGCGCGCTGATCGGGCAGGGAGGCGGCTCGCTGCTGCTGCAATTGTGTACGGCGCCAGAGCTCAACCCGCCGCTGTTCACCACACCGTCATGGGCCGCTGCCTGGCGCCGGTTTTGCCCATCACCCTCGACCTTGCTGGGCTTCGATTGCGACGCGCCAGCACTGGAAGATGCCGCGCTGTTGCTGGCGCGTCGTGATGCCAGTTTTGCCCGTTCGCAGAAACACTATTATCAGGCACCGCCGCAGATCGAGCGCGGCTGGCGCAATCATTTGATCGACATGCACGGCCGCTCGTATCTGGACATGCTGAATAACGTCGCGGTCCTCGGCCATGGCCATCCGCGCATGGCCCACGAAGCGGCTCGGCAGTGGTCATTGCTCAACACCAACTCGCGTTTTCATTACGCGGCGATTGCCGAGTTTTCCGAACGCCTGCTCAAGCTGGCACCTGACGGCATGGACCGGGTGTTTCTGGTCAACAGCGGCACCGAGGCCAATGATTTGGCAATCCGGCTGGCGTGGGCCTTCAGCGGCGGGCGCGACATGCTCAGTGTCTTGGAGGCCTATCACGGCTGGTCGGTGGCGACCGATGCCATTTCCACTTCAATCGCCGACAACCCGCAGGCACTCAGCACCCGGCCGGACTGGGTGCACCCGGTCACCGCACCCAACACGTATCGCGGGCCGTTTCGTGGCGCGGACAGTGCGCCGGAGTATGTTCGCAGCGTCGATCAGGTGCTGGTAACGCTGGCCGGGCAAGCGCGCCAGGTGGCGGGGTTCATCTGCGAACCGGTGTACGGCAATGCAGGCGGTATTTCGTTGCCGCCTGGCTATCTGCAACAGGTCTATCAGAACGTTCGCGCGGTCGGCGGTGTGTGCATCGCCGATGAAGTGCAGGTGGGTTATGGCCGTCTCGGTCATTATTTCTGGGGCTTTGAAGAGCAGGGCGTGGTGCCGGACATCATCACTCTGGCCAAAGGCATGGGCAACGGCCATCCGCTGGGCGCGGTCATCACCCGTCGCGAGATTGCCGAGGCGTTGGAGGCCGAGGGCTATTTCTTCTCGTCCTCCGGTGGCAGCCCGGTGAGTTGCCGGATCGGCATGGCGGTGCTGGATGTCATGGAAGAAGAAAAGCTGCGGGACAACGCGCGGATTGTCGGTGATCACTTCAAGGCGCGATTGCAGGCGTTTGCCGATAAACATCCGCTGGTGGGCGCGGTGCACGGCATGGGTTTCTACCTGGGCGTGGAACTGGTTCGCGACCGCCAGACCCTCGAACCCGCCAGCGAAGAAACCGCCCGGCTCTGCGAGCGCTTGCGCGAACTGGGCATCTTCATGCAGCCCACCGGCGATTACCTGAACATCCTGAAAATCAAACCCCCGATGTGCACCACCCGCCAGAGTGTGGATTTTTTCGTCGATAACGTGTCGAAGGTCCTTTACGAACTGGAATAGAGGACGCAGAGCGTCCGGAACGGCATACCCACGCAGAGTGAAGTGACCCCGAAAAATGGGGCTAAAACCGCAGCATCATCCGGAGTCAAGATCACTGTGGGAGTGAGCTTGCTCACGAAGATGATAGTCCAGGCGGCCTATTTCCTGGGGCTGTACCGCGCTTTTCGTGAGCAATGCGGATCGCCGCCTTGGTTGCCCCACGAGACTTGTATATAACGCTGGGCACTCCAGCGTCGGAACGCATTGCCCGCCACGAGTGAGTGCCAAGCCAGACAGATATGCAGATTTATATCGGTATAAATTCTATCTATTCATTTTTATTATCGGCTTTAACCTTTTAATACCGATTTTTATCCGCTATAAAGCCCCCCATAATCGTCATCGCTTGTCTGCTATGGTGTTAAGTCCCCTGCAACCGCCCCTGGAGAAATTTTCATGAGCCGTATCGTTTCTGTCGCCGCTACCCAGATGGCCTGCTCCTGGGATCTGGAAGCCAACATCGAGACCGCTGAAAAGCTGGTGCGTGAAGCTGCCGCCAAGGGCGCACAGATCATCCTGATTCAGGAGCTGTTCGAAACTCCGTACTTCTGCCAGAAGCCGAACCCGGACTATCTGCAGCTGGCGACCACCCTTGAAGCCAACGTCGCGATCAAGCATTTCCAGAAAATCGCCAAAGAACTGCAAGTCGTATTGCCGATCAGCTTTTTCGAGCTGGCGGGTCGTGCGCGTTTCAACACCGTTGCAATCATCGACGCAGACGGCACCAACCTGGGCATCTACCGCAAGAGCCATATCCCGGACGGCCCTGGCTACCACGAAAAGTACTACTTCAACCCGGGCGACACCGGCTTCAAGGTCTGGCAGACTCGTTACGCAAAAATCGGCGTCGGCATCTGCTGGGATCAGTGGTTCCCGGAGTGCGCGCGCAGCATGGCGTTGCAGGGCGCAGAAATCCTCTTCTACCCGACCGCCATCGGCAGCGAGCCGCATGACAAGACCATCAGCTCCCGCGACCACTGGCAGCGCGTGCAACAAGGCCATGCCGGCGCGAACCTGATGCCGCTGATCGCCAGCAACCGTATCGGCAATGAAGAGCAGGACGGCTACGACATCACTTTCTACGGCTCGTCGTTCATCGCCAACCAGTTCGGTGAAAAAGTCGCCGAACTCGACGAAACCGAAGAAGGCGTGCTGGTGCATAGCTTCGACCTGGACGAACTGGAGCACATTCGCAGCGCCTGGGGCACGTTCCGTGATCGCCGTCCGAACCTGTACGGTGCGATCAAGACCCTCGACGGTTCGCTGGAGTCCTGATCGCCATGACCACGCTCAACAGCACGCCACGCGCCGACGGTTTCCACATGCCAGCCGAATGGGCGCCGCAGACCCAGATCTGGATGGTCTGGCCCGAGCGCCCGGACAACTGGCGCCTCGGCGGCAAGCCCGCGCAGGCCGCCCACGTTGCCATCGCCAAGGCCATCGCCCGCTTCGAGCCGGTTACGGTGGCGGTGTCTGCCGGGCAATACGACAACGCCCGAGCACGTCTCGACATGCCGAACATCCGTGTTGTGGAAATGAGCAGCAACGATGCCTGGGTGCGCGACAGTGGGCCGACCTTCGTCATCAACGACCGGGGCGAAGTGCGTGGCGTGAACTGGGAATTCAATGCCTGGGGCGGCTTCAACGGCGGGCTGTATGCGCCGTGGAACCTTGACTCGCAGCTGGGCAGCAAGGTGCTGGAAATAGAGCGTTGCCCCCGTTACGCCACCGAAGGTTTCGTGCTGGAAGGCGGCTCGATCCACGTCGATGGCGAAGGCACCCTGATTACCACTGAAGAGTGCCTGCTCAATCGCAATCGTAATCCGCACCTGACCCGCGAGCAGATCGAAACAGTGCTCAGCGATTATCTGGCTGTGGATAAGATCATTTGGCTGCCTGATGGCCTGTTCAATGACGAAACCGACGGGCATGTGGATAACTTTTGCTGCTATGTGCGTCCGGGTGAAGTGTTACTGGCGTGGACCGATGATCCCGAAGACCCCAACTACTCGCGTTGTCATGCGGCGATGAGTATTTTCGAAAACACCCTGGATGCGCAGGGGCGCTCGTTTATCGTTCATAAAATGCCGATTCCCGGCCCATTGTTCGCCACAGAAGAAGAATGTGCCGGTGTGGATCAGGTGCACGGCAGTCAGGAACGCAACCCATCGGTGCGTCTGGCCGGTTCCTACGTGAACTTTCTGATCGTCAATGGCGGCATTATCGCGCCGAGCTTCGATGATCCGATGGACGAAAAAGCCCGTGAAATCCTGCAAAAGCTGTTTCCAGAGCACGAGGTGGTGATGGCACCTGGCCGGGAATTGTTGCTGGGTGGCGGCAATATCCACTGCCTGACGCAGCAACAACCAGCCCCCTACAAAGGGTAATACTTCGTAACTAGTTGTATCTTGCAGTAACTTAATGGTCTCGATCTTGCTCTACTAAGCCCATCATCTGATGGGCTTTTTTATACGTTACTGTATAACCTCCCTCATCAGATTTATCAGCGTTGACAGTAAATTCGATTGGCGTAAACCCGTTTTACTAGCTTGACTGTCACATGGCATCAGTAGATTTAGCCCCTCATGAATCAAGAGGTTTTCGTTATGAACGCAGTGATGAGCCCGCAGTACGTTCGTGGTTTATCTGCTTCTCACAGTAACGAGGCCCGCCAGGTAATGGCGGATTGGTTAAGGATGACCAGGCCCGCGAAACCCAGGCCAGACGTGCGCGCAATGCTGTTGCAGCGTTACCCGGCCGGCCTGTTCAACGACGCCGAGTTTGAAGCGCTGCTTCACGTGCTGACAGATTAAGTCACACACCGGGCTTCAGAGCGGCCACTTGTGCGTTTGACACCCTCAGGCACCGGGACTAGGATTCGCGCCCCACTGCCTGTGGCCCCATTCCTTGTACGTGCATCAGTAGTCCTCCACTGCAATGACTTTGTGCGGCTCTCTATACTGCTTGTTCAGAGGCTGGAAGCCAGGACGGCCATGAGCCGTCGCCACAGCGCATGTCAATTTGCAGGAAAAAGGAAGACAAGATGCTTAACAAACGTATGGGTATGCTCGCTTTGGGCATCATCAGCGCCAGTCAGGCCATGGCCCAGGGACAGGCAGATTCAAAAGGGTTTGTCGAAGACAGCAGTCTGAACGTCAACCTGCGCAACGCTTACATCAATCGCGACTTCAAGAATGGCCGTGAAGACAAGTCCGAATGGGGTCAGGCCTTCATGGGCACCTTCGCGTCCGGTTTCACTCAAGGCACGGTTGGCGTGGGCGTCGATGCCTTCGCGTTGTACGGCATTCGCCTTGATGGTGGCAAAGGCCGCAGTGGTAATGGCGGCATCGACTTCTTCAAGCAGGGTGACAGCGGCGCTGCTGCAGATGACCTGTCCCGCGCAGGTGCTGCGGTAAAAGCGCGCTTCTCGAACACCGTCATCAAGTACGGCGACCAGATGCCGCTACTGCCGGTACTGAGCTACGACAACTCCCGACTGCTGCCGGAAAGCTATACCGGCACGATGATCACCTCCAAAGAGATCGACGGGCTTGAAGTGGTTGCCGGACGTTTCACGCAGGAAGCGCGCAAAAGCGCCGAAGGCCGCGACAGCGGTGACCTGAAAAGCATCAACGTCTATGGCGCCAGCTACAAATTCACCGATGAATTCAGCGCCGCGTTCTACGCCTCCGACAACGAAGACGTGCTCAAAAAGCAGTACCTGAACCTGAACTACGTTTTTGCCTTGCCGGAAGATCAGTCGCTGACCCTCGACTTCAACGGCTACAAGACCACGCTGGATAAAGACTTCACCACCAGCGATGCGCGTGACAACAAAATCTGGAGCCTGGGGGCGACCTGGGCAGTCGGCATTCATTCCTTCACCCTGGCGCATCAGCGCAGCAGCGGCGACATGGGTTACGCCTACGGCGGCTACCGCAACGACGGCGGTTTCGGCGATGGCGGCAACACCATCTACCTCGCCAACTCCTACTGGTCCGACTTCAACGGCAAGGACGAGCGCTCGTGGCAAGCAGCCTACGGCATCGACCTGTCCGGGCTGGTCCTGCCCGGCCTGAGCTACAAAGCCGCCTACGTGCGCGGCGACAACATCGATGATGGCACCGTTGGCAGCGGCGACGGCACCGAGCGCGAGATCTTCAGCCAGCTGACCTACGTCGTCCAGAACGGCCCGGCCAAAGACCTCTCGATCCGCCTGCGCAACTCATTTCTGCGCGTGTCAGACGATGCACAGGCTTACAACAGCGACGGTAACGAGACCCGCATTTTTGTCGATTACCCGATTAGCGTTTTTTGATGGGGGAGGCGGCTTGACGAAAAAGTCGCCTGCGTCTTGATCGTGCCCACCGCTCCAGCGTGGGCATGCCTCTCGTGACGCTCTGCTTCACAGGCGGCCATTGCAGGGCTACGTCTACCTCCGCTCTAAAGCCGATGGCCCTCAGTCCGCGATCAACTGCACGAACACTGCGAAGCTGCCAAGGAAAATCCAGAAAAAGCTGAACAGCCAAGGGGTGCGCTTGGAGAACAGCAGGGACTTTTTCGGCCCGGTCTCGCTGGATTCCCAGTCGCTGAACAGTGGCGAGTCATCATAGGTCAGCCCGATCACCGGTTCGCTGCGCAACAGTTGTGCTTGCTTGTGATGCCAGTGCTGAATGATGTCGCACGCCGCCCGAATACCGGGCCAGGCGAACAGCGTGCTGAGCAATCCCAGCAACGCCAGCATGGGCGGAACGACGAGCGTGAACATCACGCCCCACTCCGGGTTCATGTTCGCCATCGACGACGCATAGGCAATCACCAGAAACGACTGTGCCGACAGATACGCGTTGGTGCGGTTGGACAAGTTGGTGGTTTCGTAATGAATTTCGCGCCGATAAAAATCCAGCCGTTCCTTGGGCGAGCCAAATAGCTTGGTCTGCTGCTCATCTGCCACAGTCTGAGGCGTCTGATCCGTAATGATTCTGGGCACTAGGCTTTCCGATGTATAAAAGATGTTGCATAGACCTTGATTCGCGTCGCACAGTTCGGCGTAAATCCCCGGTACAGAGACCGTTCATCCTGTAGGAACTACTGACCGAGAAGGAATTCGTCGTGAGCGCCACACCGACTTTGCAGACTGATCGGCTATTGCTGACACCACTTCGGCTGGAGGATGCAGCCAGCGTCCAGCGGTGCTTCCCGCACTGGGACATCGTGCGCTATCTCAATAACCGCGTCCCTTGGCCCTACCCGGAAGAGGGTGCGCTGCGTTACATCGAGGACGTCGCACTGCCCGCCATCGCCCGAGGCACGGAGTGGCACTGGATGATCCGTCTGCAAAGCGCTCCTGACGACATTATCGGCAGCATCACCCTCATGACCCAGCCCGGTAACAACCGCGGCTTCTGGCTGCACCCGAACTACCAGCGCAACGGCTATATGACGGAAGCGTGCCAGGCCTTCAACCGTTACTGGTTTGAAGTGCTGAACATGGACCTGATGCAGGTTCCCAAGGCCGTCCTGAATGAAGCGTCCCGCCGCATCTCGATCAATGAGGGCATGCGGGTGGTGGGCACGCATGAAGATGAGTTTGTTGGTGGGCGGTATGCGGTCGAGGTCTGGGAGATGACGAGGGAGGAGTGGAGGGCGAGGGGGCAATAGTTTGGTCCATGCTTTGATCAGTCCTCTCCTGCTTGCAAAAACGAGCCTTTACCTCAGCGTAAAGACTAATGTCATTACACATGGAGGCCGCTCTGATGGCATCTATAAATATTCGTATCGATGACGATCTCAAAGCGCGTGCTTTCCGGGAACTGGAAAAGCTTGGCGTTACCCCATCTGAACTGATGCGTCAGACCCTGCAGTACGTAGCAGAGCGCGGACAGCTACCATTCAAGACAGTCTTGATGACCGAGGAAGATGCAGCGCTACTGGCGAAAGTGCGTGAGCGTCTTGTTGCTCCACAACGGGTCAAGGTTTCATTGGATGACTTATAGCCTTGAGTTCGATGCCCGTGCTTTGAAGGAGTGGCGCAAATTAGGTCCCATAGAAAATTTTTTTGGGGTTAACGGCAGTGGTAAGGACTCTCGCTGCGCAGTTCCTCGCCGGTCTTGGCGTCACGAATGATCACCGTAGCACCCGGTGCGTTAAGGCAGAAGGCGTTACGTATAGGGTAAATGTTATGGCCCTGGGCGACGAAAGTGCCGAGCTTTTCTATCTGTGCGCCGGAAGCGTCGTGGGCCGTCACGGTGTATTCGCCCGACATGGTCAAGCAGCCGCTCAGAGCCAGTAGCAAGGTGACGCAGATTGTATGTTTCACAGGTAATGTCCTTAAGGAGGCGCTGATTTATTCGATTTTTCGTCCCTGCAACGCTCTGGAGGCCTTGATTTATCTGGGGGCAACAGCTGGGTTTTAGAATAAATCAGCGTCTCCTTAAAGATTTCAATGCCGATTCTTCCAGAATTGAGCGATGTATTTGTAGCTTCATTCTGCCGATTCACAGGCTTTCAACGGTTCCTCAGTGCGCAATGCACAGACATCGAAACCATAACGCCGGGTGTAGCCCGCTCGGCTCATACATACAAATCGCTATGCCCTCTCCTAAAAGCCGATACCGACGCCGGCGCTGCTGCCTTTGCTGTCGGTGTTTTGCTGGCTGGTGTTGTTGGCGGCCAGCAGGTTGATGTCGCCGTCGGCCATCAGGCTGGCATCTCGCCCGGCCTTGATCTGGCTGCCTTGTACGGTGATGTCGCTGTCTGCACCGGCGCCGGTCGCGCGCAGGCGCACGTCGTTACCGGCGGTGATGGTCGACCCGGCGGCGCTGTCGCTGGTCTGGGTGGTTTTGCTTTCGTTTTTCTTGGTGCCCAGCGACAAGGGAACTATTGGTTTTTCTGATAACTGCGTTATTCGTAATGATAATTTTTTAAGTAGAGTATTTTTTCTGAGTAATCCTCATGTATCTTTTTGTACAAATGTCATCCAGTAGTCATACGCCTCCCGGAGCCGTTTGCTAGGGAAGGTCTGAAAAAGCCTTTTCTTCAAAAGTCGAAGCCAGTAAATACAGGCGCTCCAGCCCGGTTCCTCTCCAAAAAAATGGGCTTTTTCAGAGGATACCTAGTTTTTGTTCCGTCAGCGATACCGCATATAAAAGCATTAACGACTCTTATCGGGTTTATCGGCATGACGTTCTGCCCGAGTATTACGGGTTGACCGTAATCTGCATTCTTTTTACTTCCTTTGAGTTGTGCCCAATGTAATTTTGTATTGTTCTTCACAGAAACTTCGCCATAATACATCCCTGCATGAACTGCTAGGGAGGCGCTGATTTATTCGATTTTTCGTCCCTGCAACGCTCTGGAGGCCTTGATTTATCTGGGGGCAACAGCTGGGTTTTAGAATAAATCAGCGTCTCCCTAGCGATAATTCTTCATCAGTTAAGCTAGTTTTTTCTGGTGGTTTTTTACTGATATTAGGCTCTGCTTGTTTTTCACCTTTTCCGTGGTGTGAGCGATTTTTCATAATTCTATGGGCAAGCCATTCGCCAAGAGTATCTAAAGAGCTTGGAGTAAAGTCCGCGCTCCAATCCTCAAATCCAGGCGTCTTCCATATTTCATGGATTAAGTCGTCTAGGGAAGGTCTGAAGTAGCCGGATGTTTTCCGGCTACCGAGTCCTCAGCACTTTTCAAAAAACGATGCATGTCGAAATTTGCTCAATTATCTTCGCTTTTTAGCTCTTTCGGCCGCTGCAAAGCCTTTTGCGGTAACCATTTCCTGCATTACACGCGCACCTCTCCTGCGCTCGCCAACAAATGTCGGCGGGCCATCCACAGGTTTGACAGGGCGAACAACGTCACCATCTGCGCGGTGTTCTTGGCCAAGCCCCGAAAGCGCACTTTTTCATAGCCAAACTGGCGTTTGATGACCCGAAACGGATGCTCGACCTTGGCGCGAACCTGGGCCTTGGCCTTCTCGATTTTGCGGATCGCCTTGTACAAAATACTGCGTTTTCCGTGCTTTTTGTAAGTGCTGCGGCGGGCGGCAATCTGCCAAATGACCTTGCGCCCAGCGTGTTCTTCGCGCTTCTCGACCCCGGTGTAACCTGCGTCGGCGCAGACTACGTTTTCCTCGCCGTGCAGCAGTTTGGCAACCTGCGTGACGTCTGCCACATTGGCCGCTGTTACTACCACGCTGTGCACCAGGCCTGACTCGTCGTCGGCGCCGATGTGAGCCTTGGCGCCGAAATAGTACTGGTTACCTTTCTTGGTTTGATGCATCTCAGGATCGCGTTTGCCATCCTTGTTCTTGGTCGAACTGGGCGCGTGAATCAGCGTGGCATCGACGATGGTGCCTTGACGCAACGACAAGCCACGGTCGCCCAGATAACCATTAATTACGCCGAGAATCCCGGTCGCCAACTCGTGCTTTTCCAGCAGACGACGGAAGTTGAGAATGGTGGTTTCGTCTGGAATTCGCTCCAGGCTCAGGCCTGAAAACTGACGCAGGATGGTCGTCTCATACAGCGCTTCTTCCATCGCCGGATCGCTGTAGCCGAACCAGTTCTGCATCAGATGAACACGCAGCATCGCCATCAGTGGGTAGGCGGGCCGGCCACCTTCTCCTTTTGGATAATAGGGCTCAATCAGGGCAATCAAACCTTTCCAGGGCACCACCTGATCCATCTCGATCAGGAACAATTCCTTACGGGTCTGCTTGCGCTTGCCGGCATACTCGGCGTCGGCGAAGGTCATCTGTTTCATCATCGAAAAGCTCGGCGACTGGTGTCCGGAGATTTTGCCAAATTAGGAAGTCTTTTTCAGAGTTTCCCTAGAGGGTGTAGACAAAATAAATTAAACTTTCACTCCCTTGTCTGAATAGCCCTCAAGCCATGCCTAAAACCGGACGTCCTCGCTCGATTGCCGCCGAGCACTATCCCGTGCTGGTGAAACTCGCTCATGCACAGCCCTATTCCAGCCAGGCCGAATTGGCGCTCGTATTCTTCGCCGAAACCGGTATCACTGCGCATCCCGACACCTTTGCAAAAGCGTTGAAAATGGCAGGGATTACGCGTGTAAAGCAGCGGGCCAAGGGAAGTTTTCAGTCACCTGAACCTAATAAAGCCTATGGCTACAATGAAACCCACCGCCGCCAACTGCCGGAGCAGCTATATCCGAGTTGCTTGACAGATACCGAGTGGGCACTGGTCGCCGACCTGTTTGAAAGCCAGGGCGGACGAGGAGTGCCACCGCTTCACTCTCGGCGCACGTTGCTGGAAGCCTGTTGCTATGTCGTACGCACGGGGTGCTCATGGCGAATGCTACCCCGCGATTTTCCTCATTGGGACAATGTCTACAAAACGTTCCGCCGGTGGAGCGCTCAAGGCAAGTTCGAGCAAATGCATGATCGCTTGCGAGCTCAATGGCGTGAGCGGGAAGAACGCGCTGACAGCCCGTCAGCAGCGATCCTGGATTCACAGTCGACCCGCAGTTCTCCTCAAGGCGGTGACAGCGGCTACGACGCAGGCAAAAAAGTGAAGGGGCGTAAACGAAGTCTGATTGTCGATACATTGGGCCTGCTGCTGGCTGTCAGTATCAGTGCTGCAAGCGTGCAGGATCGTGACGCGGCGGATGATGCGGTGGCGTACTCGAAGGAAAAATATCCGTCACTGAGCACGCTTTTTGTTGATAGTGCGTACGCAGGAAAATGGGCACAGCGCACCCATCAACTGCACGCTATCGATGTTCAAGTGATCCGTGGCCCGAATAACAGAAGAACAGGGCAATGGCACTCTGAACAAGGCGATCTATTTTCCGTGGAGCCTGTTCAGACTGGATTTGTGGTCATGCCCAAGCGATGGGTAGTGGAGCGAACTCATGCCTGGAATGAGAGAGCTCGGCGACTGATCATGCATCATGATCGCCTTTTTGCGGTAAGCGAGGCATGGGTTTGGTTGGCCGAGGCTCGAATACTCGCGCGCCGACTCACTACATGATTTTGTCTACACCCTCTAGGAAACCAGGGGCGATTCAGTTAGCTGCCACCACTCATAAAAATGGCCCCTACGCTATTGTCGAGCGAAGGGGCCAATTTGAAATCGCACCTGTTATGGATATTTCAACAGCTTACCGACCTTGGAAAGGCACTGGCACCGTCAGACTGTCGGCACGTTAAACCTCACGTGAGGGGTTAACGGCCTGCTCGGCCTGCAGGATAGTTTGATGCATGCGATTGATGTGCTCGACAGCGGTGTGACCTTGGGCCAGATGATAGACAAAAATCTCGCTCGTCTTGGTGAACCTATGGCCTATGCGCACGGTGTACGAACGGAACATCCAGCTGAAAAACCCCGTGTAGTACATGGCATCTTCAATGTCACGCCATTTGACACCGCGAACCCCTTTGCTCCAAGGCAAAATTCCTCGAAAAATCCATACGCCAATATCATCTGTATAGAGGCGAACACTTTTGAGGAAAAGTATCCTGTAAATACCTATAGCCAGCGAGACCACCAGTACGAACACGCTGAACGTAATGCCAATCTTAAAGGCCGAATCAGATTGAGCATTATGTTTCGTCCACGAGCCGATGCCTAACGACACAGCAATCAAAAAAATTGACGTCATGATCACGTTGGCATATGCAAGCCAAGACAATCTGTAGACAGCGTGCGCCGGGGTGTCGCGGGTAGGGTGTTCATATCCGTTCACGGTGCTAGCTCCTTTAAGGAGACGCTGATTTATTCTAAAACCCAGCTGTTGCCCCCAGATAAATCAAGGCCTCCAGAGCGTTGCAGGGACGAAAAATCGAATAAATCAGCGCCTCCTTAAAGACGACTGTTGGTTGAGAGATAACGGTTTCATACGGTCACTCCCTGTTTCATTCCTTGAACGCTATCGAGCCACCTCGTTAGGGCTTCTGCCACGCATGGCGGAGCCATGTGGCCAGCAAATTCTCTCAGTAGATGCAAATATTTTGGGTCTGAAAGCTGACATAAGTGCAGGTTTCGGACTGTGTTATATTCTCGCTCGGACATCATCTTCTCTCACAGGTTGGTTTTGTTCACGCTGGGGGATGGTTACAGCCATTCCCCAGCATCTTTTAAACTGATTCGATTTCACCCTCCTACAAATCCGCTCAAACGCTGAATGCTTCAAATGACGCAATGACGCTATTTTTTGCTTTCCGTGAGGCTATTGGGCAGCTCCGGCTCTATTCATAAATTCTTCCAGTGCCTGCATAGTGACTTTCTTCACGCTGACTCTGTGGTCCAAAGCAAATTGGTCTACACGCCTTTTAAACTCATCTGGGACGCGCAGATTCATAGGCACGTCTTTTTTGGCTTATGGTTTTTCGGTGTTGTTACCAACAACCGTTGATAGGTCGTCGCTGCGGGGTGGCGTGCCTTTGCCTGTTACTCGTGAAGGCGGCTTAGGAATGTTAACCATTTGAACTCCTCATATAGCGTCAATGCGTCAAATGACGCTTTTGTCATTTTGCGGCAGAGAGCTTATGCGGTCAACAATAGATTGGACCAAACGATCTGCCTGTTCTCGAAGCCCTTTGTGAGAAACTTCGGTCACGGAAAATCCAGAGTCATGGGCACGGCGATACAACACTTTTTCATACAGCGTGCCAGCAAGTAAATGATAAGGTGTTGCAGAGAGATACGAGCGAGCCTCCACAATTTCTTTGTCACTGTCGCCTCCACGAACTAATGCCAAAGCGATTCGGTCTGGTGAAATGCCGTGTTTATCCACCAACCTGTTAGCCAGTCGAACGGTAGGGGTTAGGTCATCAAGACTGAGACCGGTCGGAAGAATCATAAGATCAACTGATTTACCCATGTCGACCGTACCGGCATGTCAACGCCAACTAAAAAGTGACCCCCTTCCGTGCTAAATCGCCAACTTAGTTTTGACCACCCTCGGGTTCATATTTTCGAGCCGGTTCGGCCCGAGAAGAGTTGGTTCCTGCTTTGCGCTTGTCCTTGAGTCGATAGCTTTCACCTGTCATCTGCACGATATGGGCATGATGTAACAGCCTGTCCAGCATGGCCGCTGTCAGTGTTTGATCATCCGCAAAGGTTCCGGCCCACTGGGTAAACGGCAAGTTACTCGTGAGGATCAGGCTGCCTTGCTCGTAGCGCTTGGCGACAACATTGAAGAACAGGTTGGCTTCATCACGACCAAACGGCAGGTAACCGATTTCATCGATGACCAACAACCCGGGGGCCATCACCACACGACTGAAGTATTCCTTGAGCCGTTCCTGGCGGTGCGCAGCGGTCAGTTGCAGCATCAAGTCAGCCGCAGTGACGAAGCGGGTTTTGATACCGGCCATCACCGCCCGGTAGGCCAGCGCGATGGCCAGGTGGCTCTTGCCTACACCACTAGGCCCCAGGAACACGATGTTCTCGGCACGTCCAACAAAACTCAGTGCTGCCAGCTCCTGGAGCTGTGCCCGAGGGACGCCGGTGGCAAACGCGAAGTCGTATTGCTCCAGCGTTTTCACGGCGGGCAGCGCGGCAGTTTTCAGCAGGGCCTGTCGAGAGCGTTCACTTCGGGCATCGGTCTCGGCAACCAGCAGCTTTTCGAGGAAGTCGGCAAAGCTGTCTTCGCCGCTTGCTGCTTGTTGGGCCAGGTGCGGCCAGTCCACCCCGACGCGCTCAAGCTTTAGCCCCTTGCATAGTTCTGTCAGGCGAGCATGTTGAAGGTTCATGCTCTCACCTCCAGCAGTTGCTCATAAACCGACAGCGGATGCTGCAAGCTCTCGTACGGCAGGACCCGCCCCAGGCGTAGGCCTGGGGCGGGTTGTGGGCGCAGGCTCTGTGTTGGCAGTGGTAATAGTACCTGCTGCTCTTGGGCCAGACGTACCGCCGGTTGAACACCCGTCGTGCCGTGAATCCGCTGATGAGCGACTTCGTCGAGCCATTGGCCGATATGTGCGTTGGCCGTCACCACATCCAGCGTCAGACCCGCACTCTTGAGCGTAGCGGCCAACGGGGTAATGAAACTGCCCTTCAGATACCCGTTGAAGCGCTCAACCTTACCCTTGGTCTGGGCACGGTAAGGGCGGCAGACCTTGGGAATAAAACCAAACTCATCGGCCAGCGCAGCCAATCGGGGATGCCAACGATGCTGGCCCTCCCCAAAAGCATCTCGCTCGGTGATGATGGTTCCGGCGTTATCAAACAATGCCTGCTCGGGCACGCCGCCAAAGTAAGCGAACGCCTCCCGAAGCCCTGTCAGCCAGGCTTCGCTGTCCTCTCGCTCGGAGAAACGGACAAAGCTTGCTCGACTAAAACCAAGTGTCGCCACGAACGCCTTAAGCGGCTGACGGCCTCGTCGAATGGTGGTGAAGTCCACCTGCATCTGCTTACCGGGCAGAGTCTCGAAACGTACCACCGGCTCTTCTGCCTTACGTTTGAAGGGGCGAATATAAGCCTTCAGACGACTGACGCCGCCGCTGTACCCCAATGCCGTGATCTCACGCAGCAGGACGGTCGCCGGAATCCAGTGCGGGCGCGCCGCCTCAATACGCTCGTGCAGGTAGTCCTTGAAGGGGTCGATTTTGCACGGACGTGCGGGTCTCACCTTGTCATTGGGTAGCGACCGGGCCTTTCGCAGGTACTTGCGCACGGTGTTACGCGAAATACCCAGCTCACGGGCGATGAATTTGATGCCATGGCCCTGACGGGCCAACACTTTAATTTCCACAGACTGCTCCTGGGTCAACATATTGGCAGCTCAAAGCCGCCAGTTTTACCCAGGGGGGTCAATTCTAGGTTGGCGTTAGGGGGTCATTTTTACAGTGGCGGTGACACCGGCAGTCGCTTGAGGGCCCCCATCAAATATAAGCAAATCTACGTCATCTGAGCTGGAAGCCTTGAGCGCTTGGCTAAAAGTTCCAAACGTCTCCACCCTTATTATGGGCTCAATCCCAGCTTTCATACGGCGCAGGTTCCAGTCGTGACACGTGGATTGGTCAATGTCCAAGTCGCAGATTTTGACTGTCCATCCAGCTGATGCATACGTCGTAGCAAGAGCGCGAGCAATGGCGCTCTTGTAAACGCCCCCTTTTTGAGATGCCGTACCGATACGAAGTGCCATACCGCCTCCAGTCAAGTTCAGTGCGTTATTGCGTTATTGCGTCAATTAACGCAAGTAATCGTAATCCTCATTCATTGCACAAGCAAGAGAATTATAACGCTTTGACGCTTTGACGCTTTGACGCTTTGACGCAAAATTAGGTAGGGATATAGCTCAGAACGTAATATGGAAGGAAACCAATCATCATGGCGTAAAAGGTAGGCTCATTGTGACCTAGCTCTAAAGGGTCGCGTTTAGGCCGATTGATCCATAGCTAATGAGCAGAGCTTCGTCGGGTATACCAAAATGGGCCATATGATGACGACTCTCAATGTTGCGCGGGTGTACCTGCGTGTCAGTACTGAAGACCAGGACTTGCAGCGCCAAGAAGCGATCATTGGCAATGCGCGAGCATCGGGCTACTACGTGGCTGCGGTCTATCGCGAAAAAGCCTCGGGCGCTCGATCCGACCGTCCCGAGCTGTTGCGCATGATCGAGGACCTGCAACCAGGTGAAGTCGTCATCGCTGAGAAGATCGACCGAATCAGCCGTCTTCCCTTGCTCGAAGCAGAAAGGCTTGTAGACGCGATCAAGGCTAAGGGCGCACGCTTGGCGGTGCCTGGCATCGTCGATTTATCGGAATTGGCTGAGGCATCCAGTGGCGTCGCCAAGGTGGTGTTGCAAGGCGTACAAGACATGCTGTTGCGTGTGGCACTGCAAATTGCGCGTGACGACTTCGAGGACCGGCGAGAGCGACAGCGGCAAGGCATCGACTTGGCCAAGAGCGCTGGTCTATATAGAGGACGCAAGCCGAATGCTAAAGTGCATGAACAGATCATTGCCCTTAAAAGCGGCGGGTGTAGCATTGCAGAGACTGCGCGGCTGGCGGGTGTCAGTGTCAGCCAGGTAAAGCGTGTCTGGGCTCAGAACCAAGAAAAAACTAAGTTCTGAACGTAGCAAGACGAGGCAGTGCAGGCGCATGATTTTTAACTATAAACAGAAAGGAAGCCTATGGCTTGGATCTGAATATAATAGGCCATCATTCAAGCAAGGAGCAGTATCTATGCCCATTGAAGACATTAAGCAGCTGATTACCAAGACGCATCAAGGTCCGGCCCAGAAACTTCTAGATGACGGCTGGACGCTGCTGGCCGTATGCGTGAAGCAGGACGGTGCTGATCAATACGCAGAATATCACTTAGGGCATACTGAAAAGGCCGAGACGACGGCAATGAAGATATCACCGGCGGCTCTGGCCAAAGCCGCAGAGAAGAAAAGCTAGGGTGAGGCTTTACAATAACGGGGGCCATGTTCATTTTCCCACGCAAGCAAGCAAACCCCAGACTTGATGGACTTTTTTTGAGCCTTCGGGACGTAAGCCCCCGCCCAGGGGACTGGTCTACACTTCTGCGGGGTAGTGGTTGAGGCGAAGACGCAGGTGATTCCCAAGAGGAGATAATGGGCACGACTCAAGCAGTGGAAGTGGAGGCAGATCTGTTGTTGGAGGCATGGAATCAGCAGTGGCTTATACAGGGTAATGATGTGTTGTGCCGCAGGTGCCATAAGCGACAGCGCTTGGTTGGAGCGCATGAGGTTTTTATCCACTCTCGCGCCTGCATGTGGCATGTGCTGAAAAAAAAACACTACTCTCCGCTTGGTTGGGCTCACATATTACTGACAGGCGAATACCTCTGGCCCAAGCCGTAAGTTCTTAACGTGTCATTTCGCCCCCAACCGGAACCGACCCCTCAGTACAGAATCTTGGGGCATTTGACAAAAGTGGAATTAAAGTACGTTAAAGCAGTCAGGCCATCTGCCGGATACGTACCAAGTCCGTGAATGCCGCCACGTCCATCAACCACGCTTGCTGGGCAGGCGTATAGGTCTGATGCAGGCCACGAGGCAAGACGAGTTGCAGGCACTTGCTCGCCATTTCGTCGGTCTGGTGCGTGGAGATAGCTGTTTCCAGGGTCAGCAGGTGTTTGTTGTTGATCCTGTCAGCCTCAGCGAGCACCTGCCGCCAGCGATCCTTGCAGGTTGATTTCACGCCCAGCATAGTAAGCTTCAACGAGTCATACGCCGGGTTGTGGTATTCCGCCATGCCAGGGAACAGAAAATCCGGCTTCGCCTTGTTTTCTGTGACAGCGGTGCGTGCGTAGCGCAAACCGTTTTCCGCAAACAACAGTTCAAGATGGTTTTCCAGCGCAAGGCCGACCCGGCTCTTGCGACGATTTTGCACCGACAGAGAAAATGACAGGAAGCCATCCACGTCAACGCCTACATCCACTTCGCCTGCGAATCCTTTTGATAAACGGTCGGCGATAAGGTAGCGTTCAAGCGTGCGAAACAGGATTTCTTCGCGCTCCATCCAAGTCATTATCACGAGGTCTGGTTCGGCGCGTGCGTCAAGGTCTTTAAGGGTCGAACGTGCATAAGCCGAAAATTCGCGGGTGGTTGGAAACTTCCCTTTGAATTTTTCAAGCATGACATCAAGGTAAGTTTCGGCAGATGTCTCGACTACAACGCCGATGCTTTCCAGAATGAAGCGCGATGCAAATTCGATGCGATCCTGTTCCGTTTCCAATTCGGATTTAACAGAAAATCCGGGATGTGCAAGATCGGCAAAACCAAACAACCATTCAATCTGCCTGGCGATGCTCGACCCGCTTTCAGCAATGACAACCAGCAGACTGCCATCGCGGGGCTTCGCAATCACAAGCAGATCGCCAGCAGCAGCATTCAGCGAAACATTGGTCGTCTTGAAATATAGGCGATATTCCCAGCGCATTACACCACGTTCGTTTCGTGCCCGCTGCCGTGCGTCATACCATGTCAGCGTACTGTCTTCGACTATGGGTTCATCGTCTTGGTCGGTGAGATACATCAGCTTTGCCTGATATTGCACCTTGCCTTCCGGCTCGCCCAGAATCTCCCGCAAGCCCTCTACGCCGTTGAACTCATGCTGGTGCGATTTGATGACATCGGCTTCGACCGCGCTCAAACGCTTGGCTGCGACGCCCTCGAAATACTCGGACAGATACCCTCGTTTCATCCCCGCTCCTCGATAAATCGGGCACTGCCTTGAAGCCAGTCGGCAAGGCTTTGTGCGACTGCCTCAATGTTTTTACTCGCACCACGAATGGCGCATTCCCAGACGATGCCAACCCGCCACCCGCTCGCAAGCAGGGCTTCGCTCGCTTTGTGATCGTTTGTGCGGTTCCGTTCGATTTTATCTTGCCAGAAGTCCGGGCGCGTGCTGGGCCATTTAAACAACGGGCAGTCATGTCTATGCCAGAAGCATCCATGCACGAATATCACTGCATGGTAACGTGGCAGCACGATATCGGGCTTGCCCGGTAATCGCGGACATGGAGACGGAACCGGAAGCCCTTACGGTGCAGCAGACTTCGAATCAGAATTTCCGGTTTCGTGTTGCGCCCCCGTATGCTGGACATCAGCCTGCTACGGGTGGCACTGTCCACTACATCGACCATCAGGCAAACAACGGCAACGCAAGCGGAGTGCCGTCACGCTCATGCGCTATCAGCGCCTGAACGTGGGGAACCATGATGCGGGCCACTTCCTGCATGACCGGCATCACGACACTATTGCCGAACTGGCGATACGCTTGCGTATCGCTTACCGGGATTCTGAACGTATCGGGAAACCCCATCAGACGTGCGCACTCTCGTGGCGTAAGGCGGCGCGGGCGTTTCTTGCCTTGATTGACCAGAATTTCCGAGCCATCCTTGTGATACCGCGCAGACAGGGTGCGCGTCACACTATCTGGAAACGCCATGCCAAAACCGAAGCCGTTACCGGCTGCGCGGTGTTTTTCGGCGTAAGCTTGGAGGTAGGCCCACAGGTTAGGCGTCAGTGTGTATTTTGGTTGAACAACACGTTTTTTGTGATCGAAAAATCTGTCTTCGTCCCATGGCAAAACGCGTTCTGTTCCATCGGTCTTGTGCAGGATCGACGCCAGACGTGGCCCGTCTGTTGGCAGGCGCAAGTCGTCCCATGAAAACCCTGTTTTCTCGCGAAAGCCGACGATGATAATCCGCTCGCGGTGCTGCGGCGTGAAATGCTGGCCGTCGATTACCTTGTAATGCACATCGTAACCAAGCTCTTCTCGTAGCGTTTGCAGGATTACCTCGAATGTGTTGCCCTTGTCGTGCGAAAGCAGGTTTTTCACGTTCTCCAGCAGGAACGCCGCAGGCCGTTTGGTAGAGATCATGCGGGCAACGTCGAAAAACAGCGTTCCCTGGGTGGTGCATTCAAAACCGTGTGGCCGTCCGAGCGAATTCTTCTTGCTCACCCCAGCGATACTAAACGGCTGGCATGGAAAACCGCCCAGCAGTACATCATGATTGGGCACGTCTTCAGCAGGAAATGGCACGATATCGCCGACGAACTGGTGGCGGTCGCCATAATTTTCGATGTAGGTTTTTTTCGAGAAGTCGTTCCACTCGCTTGTGAACACGCATTCACCGCCATGCGCCTCGAAGCCCATGCGAATACCACCGATGCCCGCGAACAGATCAACGAAGCGAAAGCGATGATCGCCAGTCACAGTACCAGTTGTCAGCGTTTGCAGCATGTCGCGCAACGCCGGTTCAAGCATGGTCGGACACGGAGTCTCCCCCTTTTCCCAGCGTCCTATGGTTTTGGCATTCTTTCCGACGCGCTCGGCGATTTCGCGTTGGGTAAAACGGCTTCGTGCCTGCTTAAGCAGTTCAAGCGGCTGGGCATGTGTCATTTTTTCCTCTCTGGGTATATTTACGGACATTATGACCTATATCATTCCCTTTACATAGGATTTTCTGAAAGGGGTTGTAAGCCGGAATCCCAGAAATTTCCGTCATGGTTTGGAAGCCAGTACGGGTGCGGATTAACGCCAAACAGTTATTTTCCGGCTGCGACGTCGCCAAGCCGAAAACTGTTTGATTGAGCGGCCAAAAGGGGTCGGTTTCGGCAGGGGGCGAAATGACACTCTAAGAGGGTGTAGACAAAATCAAGTGGTAAGTCGACGGGCGAGCATTCGAGCTTCGGCCAACCATACCCACGCCTCGCTCACATCAAATAACCGATCGTGATGCATGATCAGTCGCCAGCGAAGGGCAGCATTACCGGATTGCTGGGCTCAACCTGCTCACCGCAATCATTATCTACTGGAACACTATCCACATCGGTAACGCGGTCACCGAACGACAAAGGGAAGGGCTAGATGTGCCACCCGAACTTCTGGCACACATCTCTCCGCTTGGTTGGGCTCACATATTACTGACAGGCGAATACCTCTGGCCCAAGCCGTAAGTTCTTAACGTGTCATTTCGCCCCCTGCCAGAACCGCCCCCTTCCAGACATTGCACCAGGCTCGCGTTGCGGTAGGGCTACCGGATTACGCATCAATCCGGTCTCCCTTTCTGGAAGGGCCGGATCTATACCCAGGCACTTCTTTTCGCAAGCAAACGCATGTGCAGATTTGCATAAGAGAGATGTCCTGCATTAAGGGATATTTCCTGCCCAGAAATGCTGATGGTTCGCTCTTCCAACTCTAGGCAGTAGGCCTACCTAGTTTGTCATACTCAATACTTCACCTGAATGGAAATTTCGGGCATTCCGGCTTACACCCCCTATTTGCAATGTCGCGTGGCCAACGCCTCAATGCGCGGATTGAATTCTTCTGGCCGCAGGCTCTCCAGTGGGCCGTGTTGCGGCCACACCTGGAGAACATTGGCGCGTCGCTGAGGTATCGGGCCACCGCAGTATTGCGAACAGGGCAGCCTGCGGCTGCAAATCGCCCGTTCTTGCGATCGCGTAGCAGCAGAAACATGGATTTGAGCTTTGTCATGAGGCCCATTATTGATCATCATGAAGCCTGCTTACCCACCGTTGCTGCTTCAGATGAGTCCAGCCTACACACCTCGACCACTCAAAAACCTCTTCACCGCCAATCAATGCTGGGCACACCTCCTCGAGGAGGGCGGCTTGCGCGACATCGAAGTCGAGTCCGTCACCAAAATGCTGGCCTGCGGCACCTCGATCCTGGGCGTCAAACACTACACCTGCGGCAACGACAGCTGCCCGCACGCCAAATACCTGTGCAACACCTGCAGCTGCCGCGCCTGTCCATCCTGCGGCAAAAAAGCTACCGATCAGTGGATCGCCAATCAACAGCACCGCTTACCCGAGTGTACCTGGCAACACCTGGTGTTCACATTGCCTGACACCCTGTGGCCACTGTTCTTTCATAACCGTCACTGGCTCGATGCCTTGTGTCGCCTGGCCGTCGACAACCTGCTCTATGCGGGCCGACGCCGGGGCGTGGAGGTGGGTGTTTTCTGCGCCATCCACACCTACGGCCGGCGACTTAACTGGCACCCCCACATCCATGTCTCGGTCACCTTGGGTGGGATCGATGACGCAGGTGTCTGGAAAGATCTGTCGTTTCATCCATCAGCCTTGCGTCGGCGCTGGATGTGGAATGTACGCCAGTACCTGCTCAGTCAGTGGGAGCACACCACCGTCCCACCTGAAAACGCTCATCTGCAGAGCGAAAATGACTGGCGTCACCTTGTGCTCAACGCCGGTGGTCAGCACTGGCACATCCACTTGTCGAAGAAGACGAAAAACGGCCGAAAGACCGTCAATTACCTGGGCCGCTACCTGAAAAAACCGCCCATCTCGGGCAGTCGTCTGGCGCACTACACCTCCGGTGCCACGTTGAGCTTCACCTACCTGGATCACCGCACCAAGACCTATCAGCAGGAAACGCTGAGCCAGACCGACATGCTGCGCCGGGTGGTGCAGCACATCCCCGAAAAGCACTTTCGGATGATCCGGTATTTTGGATTTCTGGCCAACCGCGTCTGTGGCCGACAGCTACCCCGGGTGTATGAGGCGCTACGCATGGAAAGGCGTGGCAAAGCGCCAAAACTGTATTTTGCGCAGATGAGCAAAGCGTTCTTGCAGCGGGATCCGTTCAGCTGCGTGCTGTGCGGAGCGCAGATGGTGTACACCGCAGCCATCGCCGGCCTGACGGTGCAGGGCTTGATCAACAACGCTCAAAGCATCGCGCAATTGAGGTACGTGCCGGCCTGATACGGGAGAGGTGCGTCCAAAATCTGGAAAAGGTACAGAAAAGTCGCTTTCAATCCATTTTTCGGCGTGGGTGATGGGTGAAAAAAGCTTTTTGCCGACATCGACGCCACGTTGGCATCACGCAGAGGGTGCCTTTTTAGGAGGATTACCCTGTATAGGAATTATTGAAATTCCTATACATCAAGCCTTTCCAGGGCACCACCTGATCCATCTCGATGAGAAAGCGCTCGCGGCGAGTCTGCTTGCGTTTACACGCGTACTGGGGGTGTACGCCGGAATCCCAGAAAATTCCGTCGGAAAACATCACCAGAGTGGTTCCTGGCTGCTTGTGTTACCCGATACGGTTTTCCGTACATATTTGGCCGCTCAATCAAGCCGTTTTCGGCTTGGCGGCGTCGCTGCCGGAAAACAACTGTTTGGCGTCAATCCGCACCAGTACTGGCTTCCCGCCCATGACGGAAATTTCTGGGATTCCGGCTTACAACCCCATTCAGGTGAAGTATTGAGTATGACAAACTAGGTGGGCCTACTGCCTAGAGCTGGAAGAGCGAACCATCAGCATTTCTGGGCAGGAAATATCCCTTAATGCAGGACATATCTCTTATGCAAATCTGCACATGCGTTTGCTTGCGAAAAGAAGTGCCTGGGTATAGATCCGGCCCTTCCAGAAAGGGAGACCGGATTGATGCGTAATCCGGTAGCCCTACCGCAACGCGAGCCTGGTGTAATGTCTGGAACACAGCGCAATCTAGTTTACGTTTGAGATTGTCCTGATCGCCATTAAACCCAGGGGTGTTGAGTGGTATGTCCTCGGACGTAGCAACAAGGATGTCGTAAGCAGCTCGAAGCTCATCAAGAGCACCTTCGTCCGTCAGATTTAGACATAAACCTAAGGAGGCGCTGATTTATTCGATTTTTCGTCCCTGCAACGCTCTGGAGGCCTTGATTTATCTGGGGGCAACAGCTGGGTTTTAGAATAAATCAGCGTCTCCCTAAGTCGATCACAGCGCCAACGACAAATGGCCGCTTGATCGCCCCTTTGCCACGGCCGGAGTGCTTTTTGATGTGTTGGGCATAGCTCAAAGCACGCTCTGGACTGTTTTCCCAGAAATATGCGCCTTCACCCAACCAGTCATAATCATTGACACTCTGAGCAACATGCTCACCAGCGAGCACAGCTTCCCCGATTTTTCGATCGCAACCGTGAAAACCGAGAACAAATGAGGGAAGCTGTTGATACATCAGCGATAGGCGGCCTTCAGCTGGCCGTTTGTGTTATACACGCCTGTTTTAAGGCGGAAAGCCTTAGCTTCAGCAGGATCGCCAGCAAGAATCTGAGCCAGCTGGCGAAATCGCTCCGCAGCTTCAATATGCGGGTTTTCAGTCTTGCTGGTTTTTTTGGCTTTTGCAGTCATGTCGACCTCCCAGAGGGATCGGCTGGATGTACGCTCATTTTATAGACAATCGAAGGGTTTGTCAGTTGACATTTAGTGATGACCCACTGCAATAGTCATGCGGTGGGTATTGCCCCATCGGACTTGTTCGCTGCTTCGGCAGCAGCACCTTCATGCCCTTGTGACCAAGCGTATGCTGAGGCTTATCCAACCATTGCTTCCCAATCCGTTTTCGGTTTCGGGTCGACCGGTCCGGCCTTTCCAAGGACATATACGGATCCGACGCGCTCACGCTGTGTGATAGCTAACAACTTCCCCCCTTCCTGTTGGATTCGCTGATTGGCTTCTTCAACGCCCAATGCTTCCACCAGTTGAAACGCTTCATGCAGCTGCATTAATAATCCCCCATATACTCACTTGCGGTTTTCGGCGCGCCCTCACCCAAATATCCGATCTTAACCTTAGCTTGGTTCTGTGCCCACACACGTTTTACCTGGCTGACACTGACCCCCCGCCAGCCGCGCAGTCTCCGCAATGCTACACCCGCCGCCTTTAAGGGCAATGATCTGTTCATGCACTTTAGCATTCGGCTTACGTCCTCTATATCGACCTGCGCTCTTGGCCAAGTCGATGCCTTGCCGTTGTCGCTCTCGCCGGTCCTCGAAGTCGTCACGCGCTATTTGCAGTGCCACACGCAACAGCATGTCTTGTACGCCTTGCAACACCACCTTGGCGACGCCACTGGATGCCTCGGCCAATTCCGATAAATCGACGATGCCGGGCACCGCCAAGCGTGCGCCCTTAGCCTTGATCGCGTCTACAAGCCTTTCTGCTTCGAGCAAGGGAAGACGGCTGATTCGGTCGATCTTCTCAGCGATGACGACTTCACCTGGTTGCAGGTCCTCGATCATACGCAACAGCTCGGGACGGTCGGATCGAGCGCCCGAGGCTTTTTCGCGATAGACCGCAGCCACGTAGTAGCCCGATGCTCGCGCATTGCCAATGATCGCTTCTTGGCGCTGCAAGTCCTAGTCTTCGGTACTAACACGCAGGTACACCCGCGCAACATTGAGAGTCGTCATCATATGGCCCATTTTGGTACACCCTTGTGAGACAAGTGGATGAGGCGCTTTTTGCGTCTCAATAGGGTGGCTTTTCATTTTTGATATGATAAGTTCTCAACTTCTAGAGCCTAAAGAGACAAACCTGACGATGGCCCTTTACGGATACGCTCGTGTTTCCACAAGTGATCAAGATTTCGTTCTGCAAGAAAAAACTTTGCGTGAAGCGGGTTGTGATGTGGTGCGCGCCGAGAAGAAAAGCGGGGCTAGCCGGGTTGGTCGGACGGAGTTGAAAACACTGCTCGATTTTCTGCGCCCTGGCGATACATTAGTGGTGACGCGTGTTGATCGTCTTGCACGAAGCATCAAGGATCTTCAAGACATCGTTTATACACTCAAAGAGCGTGGGGTTAGTCTCAAGGCGACGGAGCAACCAATCGATACGCAGAGCGCAGCCGGAAAAGCATTCTTGGACATGCTGGGCGTGTTCGCTGAGTTTGAAACCAACCTGCGACGAGAACGGCAGCTTGAAGGAATTGCTGACGCTAAAGCTCGTGGTGTTTACCGGGGCCGCAAACCGTCGATTGACCCGCTGGAAGTTCAGCGCTTATGGATCGAAGAAAATCTAGGCGCCACAGAAATTGCCCGAAAGCTTGGCGTTGGTCGTGCTTCAGTGTATCGAGCTCTAGCTCAAAATGGACGCCAAGCGTAGTTCCATTCCTGTTGACTCGTTGCTGCAATTGCGGCAACGGCTCGACCGCTTGCCGAAGAAAAGCCCGGAGCGGGCTACACAAGTGGCCGCGATAGCTGAGTTGTACGGCGTGTCCCCCAGCACCGTGTACCGGGCGCTGAACCTCATCCATAAACCCCATACGGTCCACCGTGCCGATCGCGGTAAGCCGCGTGTATTGCAGCGGGCCCAGCTGGAACGCTACTGCGAGCTGATCGCTGCGCTCAAACTACGTACCACTAACAAGCAAGGGCGGCACCTCTCCACTCGCCGTGCTATCGAGCTGTTGGAAGATTACGGGGTGGAAACTGAGCAAGGCTTGGTCAGAGCACCCAAGGGTATTCTGACCCGTAGCACGGTGAACGAATACCTCGGTCGCTGGCTCCTGAATCAGTCGCGATTATTGCGGCAACCGCCCGCCGTTCGGTTTCAGGCTGAGCACAGCAATGACTGCTGGCAATTCGACCTGTCACCTTCCGACCTCAAGCACATCGACAAGCCTGAATGGATTGACCCGAGCAAGGGTGAACCGACGCTGATGCTGTTCAGCGTGGTAGATGACCGCAGCGGTGTGGCTTACCAGGAATACCACTGCGTTTACGGTGAAGACGCGGAAACGGCGCTGCGCTTTCTGTTCAACGCCATGGTACCGAAGGCTGACCCGACCTTTCCGTTCCAAGGCCGTCCCAAGATGATCTACCTGGACAACGGCCCCGTGGCCAAACGTCGCGTTTTCCAGAACGTCATGCAGGCGCTCGGCATCGAGTGGCAGACGCACATACCGGCTGGCAAGGATGGCACCCGCACCACGGCTCGCTCAAAGGGCAAGGTTGAGCGGCCCTTTCGTACCGTGAAGGAAGCTCACGAGACGCTGTACCACTTCCACAAGCCGGAAACCGAGGTGCAGGCCAACGAATGGCTGATGCGTTACCTGGTGCGCACCTACAACGTGCAAGGCCATCGTTGCGAACCGCATTCGCGTATTGAGGACTGGCTGGCCAACCTGCCCGCCGAAGGCCTGCGCGAGATGTGTACCTAGGAGCAGTTCTGCCGCTTCGCTCGCGAGCCAGAGAGACGCAAGGTTGGCATTGATGCACGCGTCACCATTGAGGGCACAACCTTTGAGGTCGAGCCTGACATGGCGGGAGAATCCGTGGTGTTGCTCTGGGGACTGTTTGATAACGAGCTGTATGCTGAGTTCAATGGCGAGCGCTTCGGCCCTTTCTACCCGGTGTCCGGACCCATTCCGTTGCATCGATACAGAGCGTTCAGCCGTGGCAAGGCCGATGAACGATCCGAACGCATCCGTTCACTGGCCGATCAGTTAGGCCTGCCCATCGCCGCGCTGGCCGGGAACGACGTGAGGCTGACACCGTCCGCCGTTCCCGTGGAGTTGCCACGTCTGCCCTTCGATGCCGAAGCGCATGAGTACCACTTTCCCAGTGTTATCGCCGCCAAGCTGGCCGTCGCCAACGAACTGGCGCAGCCATTGGCCAAGCTTTCGAAAGAGGATCTAGCGTTTATCCACCAGGTGGTGAGCGAGACCTTGATTCGACGGGTTGTCCTTGAACGCGTCAGAAGCTACTTCCGCAACAAGAAAACAGGAGACGAACATGCGGGTTGAAGTGATGCATCACTACGGGCTGACTTTGCCGCTGAACCAGGCCGGTTATTTTGAGACTTCCCACCATCAGCAACTGATCAAAGACATCAAGGGCGCGATCTTCGAAGGCCGCCTGATTGCGCTCTGTGGCGTCATCGGCAGTGGCAAAACCGTGATGCTGCGACGGCTTCAACAGGTGATGGAGGCAGAGAAGAAGATCACCGTGTCCAAGTCCCTCGCCATTGAGAAGCACAGCATCAAACTGGCCACCTTCATCGCCGCGCTCTACTACGACCTGTCCACCGAAAAACAGGTACGCATCCCGACCCAAGGGGAAAAGCGTGAGCGCGATTTGCGCGAGCTGGTGAAGAAGAACAAACGCCCAGTGGCGCTGTTCGTAGATGAGGCCCATGACCTCAATGGCCATACGCTGACCGGACTTAAGCGCTTGATGGAGCTGGTCGAGGACGGTGACGGTCGGTTGTCGGTGGTGCTGGCCGGGCATCCCAAACTGCGCAACGATCTGCGCCGGCCGACGATGGAGGAAATTGGCTACCGCACCGACATCTTCTCACTCGACGGCATCGCTGGCAGTCAGCGTGAGTACATCCACTGGCTGCTGGAGACCTGCACGGAGGCAGGGTTGACGCTGAATCGATTCTGACCGAAGACGCCATCGACCTGCTCGCCACCAAGTTGCGCACACCGCTGCAAATTCAACTGCACATCAGCCTGGCCTTGGAGGCCGGTTACCTGACCGGAGAAAAAACCTGTCTCAGCGGAGTTGGTGGAATCCGTGCTGTCGCGACAACTGGATGATCTGGAACCAACCCTGACGCGCCATGGCTACCGCATCAAAGATTTGGTTGAGCAGTTTGACGCCAGACCCACCGAGATCAAGGCGCTGTTCAGTAACGCACTCGATCCGGCCCGAGCCGCTGAACTGCGCGACAGAATGCTGGCCGCGGGGTTACCGATCTGAGGCCTAGGGAGCCGCTGATTTATTCGATTTTTCGTCCCGGCAACGCTCTGGAGGCCTTGATTTATCTGGGGGCAACAGCTGGGTTTTAGAATAAATCAGCGTCTCCCTAGGCGATTTGCAGTTGATCTGCCCACTCAGATACCGCTAAAGACAAAAGCCCAGACAGATACAAAATGACCGTGATCGATGCAGGCCTATCGTATCATATGTTTGAAAATTCAACCGAGCCTAACGAGGCGCTCCGCAATATTCTTGCCTTGCGCGAAGGGCTTTTGATGGAATTCATCACCGTCGACTTTGACAAGTTGATCGACCGATCTGCATCCTGCCTTGAATACCCCCTTCAACGGTCTTTGGAGGACTTGGCTGATGAAGAACCGTTCAACGGGTCCCAGATGGCAAGTCGATGACTCGACCCAATACCAAAGATACTAGCCGCAGTGACTTTCTCGGGGGGCAAGTTACGCTTCTCGGTATAGGTGTCCACTGCTCGCTGAAGGAGGGATGATGCACCGGTGTTACAATTCCCGACCTTGTCAGTTGTGTGCGGCGGCAATCTTTGAAATTTGGGGGTGGAAGCCACCAAGTTGTCACGGCGTTGAGCATCTACTTTCGGCTTAAAGCCTGCAGATGGGACTCCTGTTCCGTCGCGGCCCAACATCTCGTCCTGGTAAAGCTGATGAAGCGTAAACTGTCTCTTAGCTTCCAGCAGGTCGATGCTGTCCACGTTAGATACTTTCTTCAGCTGAGCTTTTCGCCCGATGTCTTTTGGTAGATTTTCAAATGCGCGAAGATCCCGCTCCGGCGCTGCCGGCCTTGCGACCCTGTAATCATCTGCCTTCTTTGGCCACATTTCCATCGTGGACAAAGGCAGAAGGCGATAGATAGAAGAAATCTCGTTGTGCCGCTCCAATGGATCAACGGCATCACCCCTAACCGCACAATAGGCGTCATAAAAGTCTTCGCGAGTAGCAAATGACGCTCCAGCAAGCGCTGAAATCGCAGCCTTGACAGGCGCCGATAACTTACTAGAAGTTTTCGAATCGGACCTGCCTACAAGATGACCGAGCAGTTTCTCATCCAAGGCCACAGGGCCACGTTTCGGATCACCTCCTACCCCATACAAAACTGCGCCACTTTTTCGCCCCCTGTTGGGATGACCAGCGACCACATAGCCATGCGTAGGAATGACGTAACCCCGCGTATTCCTATTAACGTAATACACAGGAACCTTAGACAACGTTTCAGCGCCCCTGAACTTCAGTTCTTGAAGTACAGTTTTAAAGGCTTCCCGCTCATTTCCTTGAGGTAGCAAAGGAAATCTGCCGGGATGTCGTGCGTCTACTACCTTACCATCGCTGTCGCACTGGAAATCGATCAAGGCCGCTTCCCCTTTGATAACACGCGTTGCCCTCATCCACCCATCGCCTAGATCGAGTATCGTTGCGTCTGGCTTCCCCTTTCCATCGGCCATGAATGCGACGAACGCCTGAACACGAGACTCGGCATCTCGCATCCCCAGCAGGGATTGAATCTTGTGGCTGATTTTCCCAGCAACTCCGTTTGCCTGTGTCCAATTTGTCCTCTTTTTCTCAGCATAAAGACCAGCTACTTTTTGCGAATCGCCGGCGATTTTACTGCCCACCACTTGCCCAGGCACGCGAGCTTCAGGGCCGCTGGAAGCGGCACGTGTTGGAGCGTAGCGCAAACCATCGGGACGGGCACGCGAGGCTTCGAGTTGCCCCTGCCCATTACCGCCCGCTTGGCAAAGCGTCAACTTTGGCTCGACGACCTCACGACTGCGCATAGACGTTTCGCCCTGGTAGCTCGATACCTCATTCGATTGCGGCAAGAGATCGTTGGCACGCAACTGCTGAAGTAGCTCTCCGGCCTCTTTCGCCAGGGAGCGGAGATCATCCCGAATAGGCGAATCTGGACAATTTTCCGTCAATGCCGCCAAAGCATCCGGCAACCTCTCAAGTTCTAAAATCGTATCGGCGTGAGGATGGAGCAAAAGAGCAACTTCGTTGGAAGCGTTACGGAGGTTTTCACTCAGTTCCGCAGTGCGGGCCTTTGCCATGCAAATAAAACTGCTAAACTTCACGTAGGAAGGCATGCCGACTGGCTTCTCGGCTAGAATATCGGGGTCAAGCTGGATCAGCGCCAAAAGATCCGGAACGCCCCGCACCTTCGCGTGCGCCTCACCGGTCATCTGGCTTATTGACTGATGCAGCCGCGCCTTTTTCAGATTTTCACAAACCTGAGCCAGCAGATCATAAGAAGCATCAGATGCAGGAGTGTGTGCCAGCTGGCTTTTGCATCGGTCTATCATACCTTTGAGTGTCTGCTGTTCGTCGCGACCCAACCAATGCCCGCCCTGATCGCCCATCGCCGCGTCTGCAAGCTGATTAGCTAGTTCGGCGAGATCCGGAAACGCCGGGGTCTTTTTCTCCAACTCACGCTGAAGGGTACCCAGAAGGCTTGTGAAGTCCTGCGCAGAGGCAGTGGAGGTCCGTCCGAACGCCGCATTCAGTTCACCAGACGCGCCGAACGCACGAGTAAGAACCTGCTGCGGCGATTGCGCATGACTGTTTTCGGCTGAAGAGGAAGTACCAGTAAAACTTGGCGGGAATGAATGAGAGGTGCGGATGATCTGAGCTGGACTCATTGGTCTATTCCTTACTATAAGCAGTGTAGCTTTCCATAAGACGACATGAGTGGTGCTCCAACCAGAAAAGTTCCTGTAGGCGCGGTAAAAATCCATCGCTGCCTACACTGCCAAAGCACACAAGGCAGGCTGCGGGCTCAGCTTAAAAACCAAGGCTATTTCTACATTCAGACCTCATCTTTAGCCTGGTCCTGTGCCCAGATACGTTTTACTTGGCTGACACTTCCCCCCGCCAAACGCGCAGTCTCAGTACTGCTACACCCACCGTTTAAAGGGGAGCTCGCAGAATTCGGAAAAAATCGTACGGAAAGCAATGTCGGCAGGAGGCAGGTCCCTCGTCTCGCTTGGGCTGTGTCCTTGTTGCATAGGAATTTCAATAATTCCTATGCAAGGTAATCCGCCGAAAAAGGTCCCCTCGGCGCGATGCCAACGTGGCGTCGATGTCGGCAAAAAGCTTTTTTAACCCATCACCCACGCCGAAAAATGGATTGAAAGCGACTTTTCTGTACCTTTTCCAGATTTTGGACGCACCTCTCCCGTATCAGGCCGGCACGTACCTCAATTGCGCGATGCTTTGAGCGTTGTTGATCAAGCCCTGCACGGTCAGGCCGGCGATGGCTGCGGTATAAACCATTCGTGCTCCGCACAGCACGCAGCTGAACGGATCCCGATGCAAGAACGCTTTGCTCATCTGCGCAAAATACAGTTTTTGCGCTTTGCCACGCCTTTCCATGCGTAGCGCCTCATACACCCGGGGTAGCTGTCGGCCACAGACGCGGTTGGCCAGAAATCCAAAATACCGGATCATCCGAAAGTGCTTCTCCGGGATGTGCTGCACCACCCGGCGCAGCATGTCGGGCTGGCTCAGCGTTTCCTGCTGATAGGTCTTGGTGCGGTGATCCAGGTAGGTAAAACTCAAGGTTGCGCTGTTGGTGTAATGGGCCAATCGGCTGCCCGAGATGGGCGGTTTTTTCAGGTAGCGGCCCAGGTAATTGACGGTCTTTTTGCCGTTTTTCGTCTTCTTCGACAAGTGGATGTGCCAGTGCTGACCACCGGCGTTGAGCACAAGGTGACGCCAGTCATTTTCGCTCTGCAGATGAGCGTTTTCAGGTGGGACGGTGGTGTGCTCCCACTGACTGAGCAGGTACTGGCGTACATTCCACATCCAGCGCCGACGCAAGGCTGATGGATGAAACGACAGATCTTTCCAGACACCTGCGTCATCGATCCCACCCAAGGTGACCGAGACATGGATGTGGGGGTGCCAGTTAAGTCGCCGGCCGTAGGTGTGGATGGCGCAGAAAACACCCACCTCCACGCCCCGGCGTCGGCCCGCATAGAGCAGGTTGTCGACGGCCAGGCGACACAAGGCATCGAGCCAGTGACGGTTATGAAAGAACAGCGGCCACAGGGTGTCAGGCAATGTGAACACCAGGTGTTGCCAGGTACACTCGGGTAAGCGGTGCTGTTGATTGGCGATCCACTGATCGGTAGCTTTTTTGCCGCAGGATGGACAGGCGCGGCAACTGCAGGTGTTGCACAGGTATTTGACGTGCGGGCAGCTGTCGTTGCCGCAGGTGTAGTGTTTGACGCCCAGGATCGAGGTGCCGCAGGCCAGCATTTTGGTGATGGACTCGACTTCGATGTCGCGTAAGCCGCCCTCCTCGAGGAGGTGTGCCCAGCACTGGTTAGCGGTGAAGAGGTTTTTGAGCGGTCGAGGCGTGTAGGCAGGACTCATCTGAAGCAGCAGCGGTGGGTAAGCAGGCTTCATGATGATCAATAATGGGCCTCATGGCAAAGCTCAAATCGATGTTCATTGCTCCCCGGCCCTCATATTTCCCCGCAGGCTGGGAACTGCCGGCTGGTGCGGCTCCACTAACACTTCCGTGCTCTCTACAAGCAATCGTATTTTTTGGTTTACGTATAGAGCCTAGTCATTCATTCTATTTATAAGAACCAGACAAGAGGACAAGTGCTATGAACAGGCTTCACAAGACCAGTCTGCTGGCGGCTATATTGACCGCATCCCCCTGCATTATGGCAGCTAAGGAGACGCTGATTTATTCTAAAACCCAGCTGTTGCCCCCAGATAAATCAAGGCCTCCAGAGCGTTGCAGGGACGAAAAATCGAATAAATCAGCGCCTCCTTAATGGTATCTATATCGCGCCGGAAACGTTTGCTGGTTGGGAGGGGAACTGGGTTTCTCAACCACACAAGAAACACTCCATTAAAGAGTTTTCCACTGCTTTATATCTTTCAGTGGATAAAAGTCAGAAGGGAGGAACATTGACTAACTGTAGTTATTCACTAAGCGGAGATAATGGCGTAATAGATCTTGAGTATCGAAAAGCAGGAAATGAGAATAGACTAAAGACACTTATCGTTTCCATTGAAGGTCAGCACAATTGGATTAAAGAGCGTGGCGCGGTTGGAATTCAAGGATATGAATGTACAAAGTCAGCATCTGAGTGTCAGTTCGTTCCGCTGCGGCTAAACGAGGACTGATGAGTTTATGCATGGGGATTTTAAGATGCCTATGCATCAAGTTGACGTTATGAAGAAGGCGTCATGTCTTCATAGCCCCCTTCGAGGAGATGTGCCCAATACTGGTTAGCGGTGAAGAGGTTTTTGAGCGGTCGAGGTGCGTAGGCTGGACTCATCTGAAGCAGCAGCGGTGGGTAAGCAGGCTTCATGATGATCAATAACGGGCATCATGACAAAGCTCAAATCAATGTTTCTGCTGCTACGCGATCGTAAGAACGGGCGATTTGCAGCCGCAGGCTGCCCTGTTCAGAGTGCCATTGCCCTGTTCTTCTGTTATTCGGGCCACGGATCACTTGAACATCGATAGCGTGCAGTTGATGGGTGCGCTGTGCCCATTTTCCTGCGTACGCACTATCAACAAAAAGCGTGCTCAGTGACGGATATTTTTCCTTCGAGTACGCCACCGCATCATCCGCCGCGTCACGATCCTGCACGCTTGCAGCACTGATACTGACAGCCAGCAGCAGGCCCAATGTATCGACAATCAGACTTCGTTTACGCCCCTTCACTTTTTTGCCTGCGTCGTAGCCGCTGTCACCGCCTTGAGGAGAACTGCGGGTCGACTGTGAATCCAGGATCGCTGCTGACGGGCTGTCAGCGCGTTCTTCCCGCTCACGCCATTGAGCTCGCAAGCGATCATGCATTTGCTCGAACTTGCCTTGAGCGCTCCACCGGCGGAACGTTTTGTAGACATTGTCCCAATGAGGAAAATCGCGGGGTAGCATTCGCCATGAGCACCCCGTGCGTACGACATAGCAACAGGCTTCCAGCAACGTGCGCCGAGAGTGAAGCGGTGGCACTCCTCGTCCGCCCTGGCTTTCAAACAGGTCGGCGACCAGTGCCCACTCGGTATCTGTCAAGCAACTCGGATATAGCTGCTCCGGCAGTTGGCGGCGGTGGGTTTCATTGTAGCCATAGGCTTTATTAGGTTCAGGTGACTGAAAACTTCCCTTGGCCCGCTGCTTTACACGCGTAATCCCTGCCATTTTCAACGCTTTTGCAAAGGTGTCGGGATGCGCAGTGATACCGGTTTCGGCGAAGAATACGAGCGCCAATTCGGCCTGGCTGGAATAGGGCTGTGCATGAGCGAGTTTCACCAGCACGGGATAGTGCTCGGCGGCAATCGAGCGAGGACGTCCGGTTTTAGGCATGGCTTGAGGGCTATTCAGACAAGGGAGTGAAAGTTTAATTTATTTTGTCTACACCCTCTAAGGAAGGTCTGAAAAAGCCTTTTCTTCAAAAGTCGAAGCCAGTAAATACAGGCGCTCCAGCCCGGTTCCTCTCCAAAAAAATGGGCTTTTTCAGAGGATACCTAAGTTACTGTTTTAACTAAGGAGGCGCTGCAAAAATAGCCAACTGTCCCCACCCTTGGCACACTAAGTTCCTTCAACAGCTCCCTCTCCGTGAGCGTTACGCGCGTGCAGAAGACCTTCTCCGAACTCGAATATACCGGCAAGAAAAAGCAGACTCGCCGAGATCGCTTCCTGGCTGACCTTGAACAGTTGGTGCCCTGGGCCCTGCTGGAGGCGCAAGTGGCGCCGTTTTATAGCAACACCGCAGGCAAGCGCGGACGCCCTGCGATAGGGGTGTCGCGCATGTTGCGCATGTACGTCGTGCAGCAGTGTTTCGGTTTCTCCGATGAAGGTTGCGAAGATGCCGTCTACGACAGCCAGGCCATCCGCGGTTTTATGGGTATCGACCTGGGTCGCGAGTCTGCACCGGATGCCACCACCTTGCTGCGTTTTCGCCGCTTGCTGGAAGTCCATCAGCTAACCCGGCTGCTGTTTGAAACGATTAACCAGCATCTGGCCAGCCGGGGGCTGCTGCTCAAGGAAGGCACTATCGTCGACGCTACTCTGATCGCCGCGCCGCCCTCGGTCAAGAACCGAGAAGGCAAGCGTGATCCTGAGATGCATCAGGCCAGGAAAGGCAATCAATGGCACTTTGGGATGAAGGCCCACATTGGTGTAGACGCCACGTCGGGGCTGGTGCACAGCGTAGTAGGGACGGCCGCTAACGTGGCGGATGTCACCCAGGTTGGCCAGTTGCTTCACGGTGACGAAACCTATGTTTCGGGTGACGCTGGATACACCGGTGCGGCCAAGCGACCGGAGCATGCTGAACGGGACGTTATCTGGTCGATTGCAGAACGGCCAAGCAGTTACAAGCAGCACGGCGAAGGCAGCGTGCTGTATCGGGTCAAGCGCAAAATTGAATATGCCAAGGCGCAACTGCGTGCCAAGGTCGAGCACCCCTTCCAGGTAATCAAGGTGCGCTTCAATCATCGCAAGGTTCGCTACCGTGGGCTGGAAAAGAATACAGCGCAGTTGTTCAGTTTGTTTGGGTTGGCCAATCTGATGCTGGCCAAGCGGTATTTACAACAGACGGCAGGATAAATCCGTCTGAAAGGCGGGACTGGCCCGCCTTTCAGCAAAATGAGGGCAGAAATCTGCTCGAGAAACGTAAAATAAGGCCGGCAGGTTGAAAAAAACCGGCTTGGAAATGGGGACGGTGCAAACGGGTTAATTGTTCAGCGTCTCCCTAAGAGGGTGTAGACAAAATCATGTAGTGAGTCGGCGCGCGAGTATTCGAGCCTCGGCCAACCAAACCCATGCCTCGCTTACCGCAAAAAGGCGATCATGATGCATGATCAGTCGCCGAGCTCTCTCATTCCAGGCATGAGTTCGCTCCACTACCCATCGCTTGGGCATGACCACAAATCCAGTCTGAACAGGCTCCACGGAAAATAGATCGCCTTGTTCAGAGTGCCATTGCCCTGTTCTTCTGTTATTCGGGCCACGGATCACTTGAACATCGATAGCGTGCAGTTGATGGGTGCGCTGTGCCCATTTTCCTGCGTACGCACTATCAACAAAAAGCGTGCTCAGTGACGGATATTTTTCCTTCGAGTACGCCACCGCATCATCCGCCGCGTCACGATCCTGCACGCTTGCAGCACTGATACTGACAGCCAGCAGCAGGCCCAATGTATCGACAATCAGACTTCGTTTACGCCCCTTCACTTTTTTGCCTGCGTCGTAGCCGCTGTCACCGCCTTGAGGAGAACTGCGGGTCGACTGTGAATCCAGGATCGCTGCTGACGGGCTGTCAGCGCGTTCTTCCCGCTCACGCCATTGAGCTCGCAAGCGATCATGCATTTGCTCGAACTTGCCTTGAGCGCTCCACCGGCGGAACGTTTTGTAGACATTGTCCCAATGAGGAAAATCGCGGGGTAGCATTCGCCATGAGCACCCCGTGCGTACGACATAGCAACAGGCTTCCAGCAACGTGCGCCGAGAGTGAAGCGGTGGCACTCCTCGTCCGCCCTGGCTTTCAAACAGGTCGGCGACCAGTGCCCACTCGGTATCTGTCAAGCAACTCGGATATAGCTGCTCCGGCAGTTGGCGGCGGTGGGTTTCATTGTAGCCATAGGCTCTATTAGGTTCAGGTGACTGAAAACTTCCCTTGGCCCGCTGCTTTACACGCGTAATCCCTGCCATTTTCAACGCTTTTGCAAAGGTGTCGGGATGCGCAGTGATACCGGTTTCGGCGAAGAATACGAGCGCCAATTCGGCCTGGCTGGAATAGGGCTGTGCATGAGCGAGTTTCACCAGCACGGGATAGTGCTCGGCGGCAATCGAGCGAGGACGTCCGGTTTTAGGCATGGCTTGAGGGCTATTCAGACAAGGGAGTGAAAGTTTAATTTATTTTGTCTACACCCTCTAGGTATCCTCTGAAAAAGCCCATTTTTTTGGAGAGGAACCGGGCTGGAGCGCCTGTATTTACTGGCTTCGACTTTTGAAGAAAAGGCTTTTTCAGACCTTCCCTAATGACCATGGCGCAACTCCAGCAACTATCAGTCTTGAATTGACCACACTGAATCAAGCAGGTAAGCAAATGCTTCAGGAGCGGGTCAGCAAGGTTCTCGGGACAGGATCAGGGTCGTTGGCAATGGATGTCTCCAATAAGACGGCCGCGAGTTGCTACGAATACTCCAAACAATTAGTTCAAGTTTCCGACCGGGGATTTATTACCACCTCGGCTGCGATTGCCCACCACCATACTTCCATCCACACTAGTAAACGCTGGCCGGGCGGTACATTGGTGATTATCTCTGGGACGACGGACACGGACAACAAACGGTGCTTAATTATCATCAAGGCCGAACAGCAGGCTGGTTTCACCGAAACTGAAGAGGACGGCAAGATTACTCTCGCTTACCTTGAAAATCTGATTCTCACACCGCAATCTAAACTTTATAAGATCGGTATTTTTTATGAGACAGTTGCCAGAACCAACGGTGTTGTGGATGACCTGCATGCGCATGTATTTGACAGCAACATCAAATCCGATGACGATCGTCAAGCTGCGAAATATTTCTATTCTAGCTTCTTAGGGAGGCGCTGCAAAAATAGCCAACTGTCCCCACCCTTGGCACACTAAGTTCCTTCAACAGCCTCCCTCTCCGTGAGCGTTACGCGCGTGCAGAAGACCTTCTCCGAACTCGAATATACCGGCAAGAAAAAGCAGACTCGCCGAGATCGCTTCCTGGCTGACCTTGAACAGTTGGTGCCCTGGGCCCTGCTGGAGGCGCAAGTGGCGCCGTTTTATAGCAACACCGCAGGCAAGCGCGGACGCCCTGCGATAGGGGTGTCGCGCATGTTGCGCATGTACGTCGTGCAGCAGTGTTTCGGTTTCTCCGATGAAGGTTGCGAAGATGCCGTCTACGACAGCCAGGCCATCCGCGGTTTTATGGGTATCGACCTGGGTCGCGAGTCTGCACCGGATGCCACCACCTTGCTGCGTTTTCGCCGCTTGCTGGAAGTCCATCAGCTAACCCGGCTGCTGTTTGAAACGATTAACCAGCATCTGGCCAGCCGGGGGCTGTTGCTCAAGGAAGGCACTATCGTCGACGCTACTCTGATCGCCGCGCCGCCCTCGGTCAAGAACCGAGAAGGCAAGCGTGATCCTGAGATGCATCAGGCCAGGAAAGGCAATCAATGGCACTTTGGGATGAAGGCCCACATTGGTGTAGACGCCACGTCGGGGCTGGTGCACAGCGTAGTAGGGACGGCCGCTAACGTGGCGGATGTCACCCAGGTTGGCCAGTTGCTTCACGGTGACGAAACCTATGTTTCGGGTGACGCTGGATACACCGGTGCGGCCAAGCGACCGGAGCATGCTGAACGGGACGTTATCTGGTCGATTGCAGAACGGCCAAGCAGTTACAAGCAGCACGGCGAAGGCAGCGTGCTGTATCGGGTCAAGCGCAAAATTGAATATGCCAAGGCGCAACTGCGTGCCAAGGTCGAGCACCCCTTCCAGGTAATCAAGGTGCGCTTCAATCATCGCAAGGTTCGCTACCGTGGGCTGGAAAAGAATACAGCGCAGTTGTTCAGTTTGTTTGGGTTGGCCAATCTGATGCTGGCCAAGCGGTATTTACAACAGACGGCAGGATAAATCCGTCTGAAAGGCGGGACTGGCCCGCCTTTCAGCAAAATGAGGGCAGAAATCTGCTCGAGAAACGTAAAATAAGGCCGGCAGGTTGAAAAAAACCGGCTTGGAAATGGGGACGGTGCGAACGGGTTAATTGTTCAGCGTCTCCCTAGGAGGGAATATTCGCATGTAGCTCAGACGTCCCTGCCAAGCGTGGAGATCAAACGTATCACAGGGCATGGCCTTTTGCTGTCATCATTTCCTCTTCCACCGTCTTGGACATTCAAAGGTGCAAAGCTTCTAGGTTCTCTGAGCGACGCGTAAACTGATGAGTAACTGTTCATTTGTACAGTATTCTATGCGAGGCAACAAGGAGCTATGCGCACGGCTCTCGACCTTAGGTCAGATTCGATAGGCTAGATTTGGTCCAGAATGTAGTTGAATAGCTTAGGGCTTGCGCGCGAGACCTTATCTGACGAGTCGACAGACTCAGGTATTCTCGTAACTGCGCTCGTGCGTATCTGCTTGTATTTACGGGAGTTCTGCTGCCTGTCACCAGGGGCAAGCTTGGCCAACAACAGACTGCTACTGCTGATGTAAAGGAGCAGACATCCTATAAACAATTGCCAGAAGGCTACGGCACAACGCCGAGAACGTTTACGCCCTTTAAAGTGCACTTACAAAAAAGGGCCCTGCTCAGACTGTGTGAAAACCTAGCAATCTGCGCAGCGCTCAAAGAAAATGCTCCGTATCGAAAGATACAGAGCATTTTTCGTTATGGCCTACATCCAAGGTGAGTCCCGCAGCCAGACCAGCCTATTCCCGGTCTCGCTGGAAGAGTTGATCCCCGAGGATCACCTCGTTCGTGTCATTGACCTGTACGTTGCCAGGCTCGATCTGGTGCAACTGGGCTTCGATAAAGCGATTCCAAAAAGCACGGGGCGCCCTGCTTATGATCCCGCCGATCAGCTAAAACTCTACCTCTACGGCTATTTTCAGCGGATTCGCTCATCGCGACGTCTTGAAGCCGAGTGTCAGCGCAACATCGAAGTGATGTGGCTGATCAACCGGCTCAAGCCCGACTTCAAGACCATCGCCGATTTTCGCAAGAACAATAAACCCGCCTTCATCGCGACCTGCCGTGCTTTCGTTCGGTTTTGTCGCACGGCAGGCTTGATCGCCGGTGAGTTGGTGGCCATCGACGGCAGCAAGTTTCAGGCGGTCGCATCCTCACGGCGTCATGTGAATTTGAAGCAGCTCAAGCGCCAGGAAGAAAAACTGGATAAGCGCATCGCTCAGTATCTGGCCGAGCTGGATGAGGCCGACAAGGCTGAAACCACAGATTCAATTGATCGCAGCGCAATCAAGGTAGCCCTGGCACAGCTTGAGGCTCGACAACAGGATAATCAGAGTTGCCAGGCACTGATGCGTTCGATGGGCATCGAGCAGTTCAACACCCATGAAAGCGATGCCCGAATGATGCGCACGGCCAAAGGGCCACGTGTGGCCTACAACGTGCAAACCGTCGTGGACGCCGAGCATTGCCTGATTTTGCATCATGAGGTCACCCAAGATGGCGATGACCGAAAGCAACTGGAGCCGATGGCCAAGGCCGCCAAAGCAGAGTTACAGCAAGATGATCTGACGGTCACTGCCGATGCCGGCTACTCCAATGGCAAGCAGTTTCAGGCCTGCGAGGATGCTTCGATTACGGCCTATGTACCGCCCAATCGTTCGAAAAACCCTGGCAGTCAGGAAGAGCAGCTCTTTGAGCGAAAAGACTTTATCTATGAGACCGGACACGATCGTTTCCAGTGTCCGGCAGGCAAATGGTTAACGCTAAAACAGCACAACAAAGGTGATCGGATCTATCAGGCTGAGGTCGATGACTGCGCCAACTGCGCGCTGAAAACGCAATGCACTCGAGCCCGGCGCCGTTATGTCTCACGACATGCCCATGAAGAGGCTTTCGAGCGGATGGAGCAAAGAATGCAGGCGCATCCTGAGATGATGGCCAACCGAAGATCCATCGTTGAGCACCCCTTCGGCAACCTCAAGCAATGGCTATTTGGTAATGGCCGTTTCTTGCTGCGACAACTGGAGGGTACAAAAGCTGAAATGGCCTTGGCGGTGAATGCCTATAACCTGAAACGAGCGATTAAAGTGCTCGGTGTGCGCCATCTGATGGCTTTGATGGGCTGAGCGGACATTTTTTTCGTCTGCTGCCAATACAAAAAAAACGCCCCGAACAAGTCGGGGCGTTTGCTTGGGCCTTCATCAGTGTGTTTTCACACAGTCTGAGAAGGTGGGTTTTTTTGCAGCCGACAGAATCAATTACTTGATTTTGCCTTCTTTGTAGATCACGTGCTTGCGTACAACCGGATCGAATTTTTTGATTTCGATTTTATCCGGGGTAGTACGTTTGTTCTTGTCGGTGGTGTAGAAATGGCCTGTACCAGCGCTCGACACCAAACGGATCAATTCACGCATGATTCTCTCCCTTAAATTTTGCCGTCGCGACGCAGTTCAGCGAGCACAACTTCAATGCCACGCTTGTCGATGATACGCATGCCTTTAGCAGATACGCGCAGACGAACAAAACGCTTCTCGCCTTCAACCCAGAAGCGGTGATGCTGCAGGTTTGGCAGGAAACGACGACGGGTTTTGTTGTTTGCGTGGGAAATGTTATTCCCAGTCACCGGACCCTTACCGGTAACTTGACATACTCTCGACATGCCTCAGCCCTCTAAAACCACATGCCCAACCCGGCATGGGTTGGCCGCTTAATCTCTCAGTCATTTGGCGCCAGGCGCCGCGTTTCTTTAAGGGTCTTACCGGCTACACCTACAGTGAAGGAACCGGGCCCCTAGAAAAGAGCGCTGCTTTATACCAGAAACCCCAAGGTGCAACAACAGGCAAAGCACTTTAGTGCAGCGGAGCAGCCCTCGCATTGCTGTGTGCTCAAGCATTGGCGGGCGCGCTGGCAAGCCGACCGCTCGTCGCGCCATGAAGATTGTTCTGCGTCAGCACATAGTCTAGGGTAAGTCCCTCACCAGACTGCACCGGCAGATGGGCCCCTTTCTGATCTGAACAGGAAATACCGCCATGCGTCTAGCTGCACTCCCTTTTTTGCTGGTTCCGCTGTTGCTTCCGATTGCAGCCCAGGCCACCAGCCTCGCGGTCTGCACCGAAGCCAGCCCTGAAGGTTTCGACGTTGTGCAGTACAACTCGCTGACCACCACCAACGCGTCGGCAGACGTCTTGATGAATCGTCTCGTGGACTTCGATGCCGAAAGCGGCAAGCTGGTGCCGAGCCTGGCGCAAAGCTGGACCGTGTCGGCCGACGGCCTGACGTACGATTTCAAATTGCGCGCCGGGGTGAAATTCCATACCACGGACTACTTCACACCGACTCGCGAACTGACGGCAGACGATGTGCTGTTCAGCTTCCAGCGCATGCTCGACCCGCAGAACCCGTGGCACAAAGTCGCCCAAAGCGGTTTTCCGCACGCGCAGTCCATGCAGTTGCCTGCGCTGATCAAGCATATTGAAGCGCCTGACCCGCACTCCGTGCGTTTTACGCTCAATCGCGCCGACTCGACCTTTCTTGCGACGCTGAGCATGGGGTTTGCCTCGATCTACTCGGCTGAATACACCGCGCAATTGCTGAAAGCGGGCACCCCGGAAAAGCTCAACAGCCAGCCCATCGGCACCGGGCCGTTTGTGTTCAAGCCTTTCCAGAAAGATGCAGTGGTGCGCTACGAAGCGTTCAAGGACTACTTTGCTGGCAAGTCTGATGTCGACACGCTGGTGTATGCCATTACGCCAGACGCCAATGTGCGTTTGCAGAAGATCCGCCAGAACGAATGCCAGATCGCCCTTTCCCCCAAACCACTGGATATTCAGGCGGCCAGCAAGGACAACTCGCTCAAAGTCGAGAAAACCGAAGCGTTCATGACCGCGTTTGTTGCGATCAACAGTCAGCATCCGCCGTTCGACAAGCCGGAAGTGCGCCAGGCGCTCAACCTTGCTTTCGACAAGGACAATTACCTGAAAGCGGTCTTTGAAGGCACCGCTGTAGCGGCCAACGGTATTTATCCGCCGAAAACCTGGAGCTATGCCAACGACCTTCCGGGGTATAAACATGATGTTGCCAAGGCCAAAGCATTGCTGGCCAAGGCAGGCGTCAAAGATGGTTTCAAGACCACTCTCTGGACGCGGCCTTCCGGCAGCCTGCTGAATCCGAACCCGGCCCTGGGTGCCCAGTTGTTGCAGGCTGACCTGAAACAGATCGGTATCAACGCCGAGATCAAGGTGATCGAATGGGGCGAGCTGATTCGGCGCGCCAAGGCCGGTGAGCATGATCTGTTGTTCATGGGCTGGGCGGGCGACAACGGTGATCCGGATAACTTCCTGACCCCGCAGTTCTCCTGCGCGGCCGTGCAATCGGGCACCAACTTCGCCCGCTATTGCGACAAGACGCTGGACACGCTGATCACCGATGGCAAGTCCACCAGCGATCAGGCTGCGCGCAGCAAGCTTTATCAACAGGCCCAGCAGCAGATTCAGCAGCAGGCACTGTGGATTCCCCTCGCCCATCCGACCGCTGCAGCGTTGGTCCGCAAGGACGTGACGGGGTATCAGGTCAGCCCGTTCGGGCGGCAGGATTTTTACAAGGTGCAGGTGAAGTAAGTCGCGGGCTTGCATCTTTATGATGCGCGCGCCTCTTCGCGGACAAGCGAAGCGTCGCCCGGTCCGCTCCCACAAGGTTGCCGTGAGCTCTTGTGGGAGCGGACTTGTCCGCGAAGAGGCCCGTACAATCGCCGAAAATGCAGTGTTCGCCGCCCGAGCCCTCCTTCCCGCACTCGTCGGCAATTAAGGCCCTACATCAAGCCCTTCTCCACCATCGACAGCGGCTCGCCGTCGCCGATGATCACGTGGTCCAGCACCTGCACGTCGACGAGCAGCAGCGCCTCCTTGAGGCGCTTGGTCAGGTCGATGTCCGAGCGGCTGGGCGTGGTGATGCCCGAAGGATGGTTGTGGCAGAGAATCAGGCTGGCGGCATTGTGCGCCATGGCGCGTTTTACCACCTGGCGCGGGTGCACATAGGCGGCATTGATCGTCCCGTGAAACAGTATTTCGAAGGTTATGGCCCGGTGCTTGGAGTCCAGAAAAAGGCAGCCGAACACCTCGTGGGGTTCGTGCCGAAGCAGCGCCTTGAGGTAGCTGCGCACCTGAGCCGGATTTTCCATCGCTGAATCCCTGCGCAAGGACTCGGCCATGTGCCGACGGGCCATTTCCATTACCGCTTGTAACTGAGCAAACTTTGCAGGCCCCAGACCCAACTGAGAGGTAAACGCAGACAGGTCTGCGTCCAGTAATGGCCTGAGCCCGCCGAATTGATTCAGAAGATGACGCGCGAGGTCGACAGCGCTTTTTCCGGCCACCCCGGTACGTAAAAAAATAGCCAGCAACTCGGCGTCGGAAAGCCCCTTTGCCCCCAGCTCCAACAAGCGTTCCCGCGGGCGTTCTGCCGCGGGCCAACTGCGAATACTCATAGCACCTCCATGTGATTGGGCACCGCTGTCCCGCTGCGGTCGCTGTGCTATCTTAGCCCATCTTTTTTGCGCGACGATCTGGCCTGGGGAGGCGTCAAGTCGCGTAATTCACTCGATCAAAAAGGCAGGTCTATGCAGCGGCTGTATCGAAAACGCATCGTTCTGGGCGTCGGCGGCGGCATCGCGGCCTACAAGAGCGCCGAACTGGTCCGTCGTTTGCGCGATCAGGGCGCGGAAGTGCGTGTGGTGATGACCAAAGGCGGCGCGGAGTTCATCACGCCGCTGGCCATGCAGGCGCTGTCCGGGCATCCGGTGCATCTGGACCTTCTCGACCCGGCCGCCGAAGCTGCGATGGGGCATATCGAACTTGCCAAATGGGCCGATCTGATCCTGATCGCTCCGGCCACCGCTGACCTGATCGCACGCCTTGCTCAAGGTGTCGCCAATGACCTGCTGACCACCATTGTGCTGGCCACCGACGCGACCGTCGCCATCGCCCCGGCGATGAATCAGGCGATGTGGCGCGATGCGTCCGTGCAGGCCAATACCCGTCTGCTCGAAGAGCGCGACTTCCGGGTGTTCGGCCCGGCCTCCGGCAGTCAGGCCTGTGGCGATGTCGGCTTCGGGCGCATGCTGGAAGCCAACGATCTGGCCCAGTGCGCCGCTGATTGCTTCCAGCGTCATAGCCTGACCGGCAAGCATGTCCTGATCACCGCAGGCCCGACTCAGGAAAACATCGACCCGGTGCGCTACATCACTAACCACAGCTCCGGCAAAATGGGATTTGCCCTGGCCGAGGCAGCGGTCGAAGCCGGTGCCCGCGTCACGCTGATCACCGGGCCGGTCAACCTGCCGACGCCGGATCGCGTCTCACGCATCGACGTAGTCAGCGCTCGCGACATGTTGGCGGCCTGTGAGGCGGCGATCCCGTGCGACCTGTTCATCGCATCGGCAGCGGTGGCCGACTACCGTCCGGAAGTTGTCGCCCCGCACAAATTGAAGAAAGATCCTGCAAGCGGTGATGGCTTGCTGCTGCAGATGGTCCGTAACCCGGATATTCTGGCCACCATCGCCACCCGCCCCGATCGCCCGTTCAGCGTCGGTTTCGCTGCCGAGACCGAACACCTGCTCGACTATGCCGCACGCAAGCTCAAGGACAAGAACCTCGACCTGATCGTCGCCAATGATGTGGCCAACCCCAGCATCGGCTTCAATAGCGAAGAGAACGCTTGCAGCGTGATCGACCGGGCGTTGCACGCAACGCTTTTTGCCCAGACCAGCAAGGCCAAGATTGCTCGCCAGCTGATCACTTTTATCGCCGACCGCATGACTCAGGTTTAATTACGAATGCACGCTCTACAAGCCAAGATCCTCGACCCCCGCATTGGCAACGAATTTCCGCTCCCGGCCTACGCCACTGTCGGGTCAGCCGGCCTCGACCTGCGCGCCATGCTCAAGGAAGATACCGTTCTCGAACCGGGTCAGACCCTGCTGATCCCTACCGGCCTGTCGATCTACATCGGCGATCCGGGCCTTGCCGCCCTGATCCTGCCGCGCTCCGGCCTGGGTCACAAACACGGTATCGTGCTGGGCAACCTGGTTGGCCTGATCGACTCGGATTATCAGGGCGAATTGATGGTGTCCTGCTGGAACCGTGGCCAGACCGCCTTCAAGATTGCCGTCGGCGAACGAATGGCCCAGTTGGTGCTGGTGCCGGTGGTGCAGGCGCACTTCGAACTGGTTGAGGCCTTCGACGAAAGCCAGCGCGGCGCAGGCGGCTTCGGTCATTCCGGAAGTCATTGATCGTCAATTGATCCTTTCGGGGTCAGCCTCAGGGAGAGGTCGGTGAAAGGCAGTCAGCATAGCGCTTCGAAACAAGCCACACCGGCCGAGCACTCACCTCCGGCCGCGACCCTTCATGCTCTGGCTCCGGGCCTTGTGCCTGCGGCTATCGGCCTGATCATCGCAGCGGCCATAGTCTGGGTCGCGCTGATGACCGGCCCGCAGCAGCAGAGCCAGCTTGCGCACGCCTGGGGCGGCAGTCAGGCGGCCGCAGTCAGTGTGGCGCTGCGGCAGATCAACGCCGACACCCAGGCTGCCGCCGCTGGCGCAGCACTGGTTCAGGCGTTGCAGGAAAACACTGCGACGGCATTGGCGGCTGCACAGGCGGGGCTTACTCAATGGGGCGGTCTGGCGGGTGCTCGGCTGTTCCCCAAGGGGCTGGCCGACGTCGATCAGCAAGGTGCGCTGCCGGTCAGTTTTGCGACGCTGGATATGCTGAACAAGGCCGCGCAAGGCGAAATCGTTGCCCCCGAGGCCCGCAAGGTCGGCGAGCGCTGGTTGATCTACAGTGTCTCGCCGGTGCGTGCGGGCGCAACTCAGCCGGTCTTGGGCACGTTGTTGCTGGCATTCGACATGCAGCGCCTGCTCGGTGCCGTGCCTGCGCTTCCCGCCGAAGCCGGGCAGATTATCCTCAGTCAGCAGTTTGGCAATGCGCCTGCTCAGGTCTTTCTGCAGCGCGGCCAGGCCGGCGATAGCGAGCGGCAGAGCTTCGATACAGGCTATGCCGGCTGGAAACTCGAATTTACGTCCGGTCCGGCACTGGAAAATTCACCGCCCGTCCTGCTCCTGTTGCTGGCGTTTCTCATCGCTGCAGCGGGCGTATTGCATGGTCTTCATCTCCATGAGCGGGCCTTGCAGCGGCGAATTTGTGCCGACGCGCGACAGCTGGATCAGCTGCTTCAAGAACTCTCGCGCGGAAAAGCCGTCAAACCCTTCGGTTTGAGCCTGCCAGCACTCAGTGGTCTGGCTCAGGCCCTTGCTCGTGTTTCGCTACGTATCCAGCCGCAGGCAGTTGCCGTCTTGGCTGTGGGCGAACGGCACGGCGCAGATATTACCGAAAGCAGTGCTTCGCCTGCAGTCGCTGCATCGCGCACCGACTGGACCGATCCGCTGTTCCAAGATACCGATATTCTAGATATCGACCTTCTCGACGAAAACCAGGACTTCCTGAGATCGGAGCATCCCCTCGTTATGAATAGCCCAGCTTCCGTGGCACCCCAACTTCCCGAGACTATTTTTCGCGCTTACGACATCCGTGGTGTCGTAGGGGATACGCTCAATGCCGAAACGGCCTATTGGATCGGTCGTGCGATCGGCTCCGAAAGCCTGGCGCAGAACGAGCCTAACGTCAGCGTTGGCCGCGATGGCCGCCTGTCCGGCCCGGAATTGGTACAGCAACTGATTCAAGGTCTGCACGACAGTGGTTGCCATGTCAGCGACGTCGGTCTGGTGCCGACGCCTGCCCTGTATTACGCCGCCAACGTGCTGGCGGGCAAGACCGGCGTGATGCTGACCGGCAGCCACAACCCGAAAGACTACAACGGTTTCAAGATCGTCATCGCCGGCGATACCCTCGCCAACGAACAGATCCAGGCGCTGCACGAGCGCATCAAGACCAATAACCTGACTTCGCAGAAAGGCAGCATCACCAAAGTCGATATCCTTGATCGCTACTTCAAGCAGATCAAGGACGACATCGTCATGGCGCGCAAGCTCAAGGTCGTGGTCGATTGCGGCAACGGCGCAGCAGGTGTGATTGCCCCGCAGCTGATCGAAGCGCTGGGTTGCGAAGTGATTTCCCTGTTCGCAGAAGTAGACGGCAACTTCCCGAACCACCATCCGGACCCGGGCAAGCTGGAAAACCTGCAAGACCTGATTGCCAAGGTCAAGGAAACCGGGGCTGATCTGGGCCTGGCGTTCGACGGTGACGGCGACCGCGTCGGTGTCGTGACCAACGCTGGTAATGTGGTTTATCCGGACCGCTTGTTGATGCTGTTCGCACTGGATGTACTCAAGCGCAATCCTGGCGCCGACATCATTTTTGACGTCAAATGCACCCGTCGCCTGTCGCCGCTGATCAGCGAGCACGGCGGTCGCCCGGTGATGTGGAAAACCGGTCACTCGCTGATCAAGAAAGAAATGAAGAAAAGCGGTGCGCTGCTGGCCGGTGAAATGAGCGGCCACATTTTCTTCAAGGAGCGCTGGTTCGGTTTTGACGACGGCATCTACAGCGCCGCGCGCCTGCTGGAGATCCTCAGCCAGGAGTCAGCGAACGCCGAAGACCTGTTCGAAACCTTCCCGAACGATATTTCGACTCCGGAAATCAACATCAAGGTGACGGATGTCACCAAGTTCAGCATCATCGAAGCCCTTGAGAAAGATGCACAGTGGGGCGACGCCAAGCTGACCACCATCGACGGTGTTCGTGTGGACTATCCGAAGGGCTGGGGTCTGGTTCGCGCCTCCAACACAACACCGGTCCTGGTGTTGCGTTTCGAAGCTGAAACCGAAGCCGAACTGCAGCGTATCAAGGATGTATTCCACGCCGAGCTGAAGAAAGTTGCCCCGGATCTCGACCTGCCATTTTGATTGCTTTTCCTTTTGACTGGAGCCCTGAATGACCCTCGAACGTGATGCCGCCTCTAATGTAGCCAAGGTCCTTTCCGAAGCGTTGCCGTACATTCGCCGTTTTGTCGGCAAGACGCTGGTGATCAAGTACGGCGGCAACGCCATGGAGAGCGAAGAGCTGAAAACCGGCTTTGCGCGCGACATCGTGTTGATGAAAGCGGTTGGCATCAACCCGGTGGTGGTGCATGGCGGCGGGCCGCAGATCGGTGATCTGCTCAAGCGTCTGTCCATCGAGAGTCATTTCATCGATGGCATGCGGGTCACTGACGCGCAGACCATGGATGTGGTGGAGATGGTGCTGGGCGGCCAGGTCAACAAGGACATCGTCAACCTGATCAACCGCCATGGCGGCAGCGCTATCGGTCTGACCGGCAAAGACGCTGAGCTGATTCGTGCGAGAAAGCTCACCGTCACGCGCCAGACGCCGGAGATGACCAAGCCTGAAATCATCGACATCGGTCAGGTGGGCGAAGTGGTTGGCGTCAATACCGGCCTGTTGAATATGCTGGTCAAGGGCGATTTCATACCGGTCATCGCACCTATTGGCGTGGGCCCGGAGGGCGAGTCCTACAACATCAACGCCGATCTGGTGGCGGGCAAGGTTGCCGAGGCCCTCAAGGCCGAGAAGCTGATCCTGCTGACCAACATCGCCGGATTGATGAACAAGCAGGGCGAAGTATTGACCGGTCTGACCACCGAGCAGGTCGATGGCCTGATCGCCGACGGCACCATCTACGGCGGCATGCTGCCCAAGATTCGTTGCGCGCTGGAAGCGGTTCAGGGCGGGGTCAACAGCTCGCACATCATCGACGGTCGAGTGCCCAATGCGGTCTTGCTGGAGATCTTCACCGACAGCGGTGTCGGCACCCAGATCACCAATCGCAAGCGGCATTGATTCAGGCAGCACCCAAAGCCCCGTGAGCTGACGCTGACGGGGCTTTTTTGCGGGTGATTGCTGGCTGGCTTCAGTCCGCCGCGCGACGCAGATTTGTGACGCGGAGCGTCACCCAAGGCATTCCTATCTCAACTATCGTGCGACGCTCCGCGTCGGCATGCCGTTCCGGACGCTCCGCGTCCGGTCTTGAAGGCGTAACCTACTGCGTCAGCCGCTGCACGCGCGCGCGATCTTCGGCAAAACCGGCTTCGGCTTTTACTCGCGCAGCCTGATACCCGGCGATATCGGTTTGCAGCTTCTGCTGTTGATCACGCAGGTCGGTCAGTTGATCGACGAGCGTTTGCGGAACCGGGCGCCCTGCGCGCTCCAGGTCGGCGGCCTGGCCTTGCAGGTTGCGCTGTTGCGCAGCAAGCCCCTGAATGTTGCCTTGGGCAACGCCGACCAGCGCATCCAGTTCGGCGAGCTTGCGGGCTTTGACGCGGTCTACCTCCCCTACGCTGCTGTACAGGCTTAACAGCTGTGCATCGGCGGCGGCCTGGCGCTTGTCGGCTTCGGCCTGGCGAATCTCCTCGGCAGTCGGTGCGGGCGGCACCACCTGTATCACCCGGCCACGGCCATTGAGCACTTCATACCCTTTGGCGATGTAGTCAGGTGGTACGCCTTGCGTATCGATCACTGTCACACCGCGACCGTCGACATAGCGGTAAAGGCGAGCCTCGGGCGCGTCGGCGGCCTGGGCGGCCAAGGATGCAAGCATGCCCAGAGAAAGCCAGAGCCCTGCAACGCTCAGCGCACCGCAAACCCAACCCTGCCTTGTGCCGACGACTGCCATAGGTCTGCCTCAGATCCCGTATTGCGCGCGATAAGCCTCGACAGCAGGCAGATGCTGCTTGAGCTGCGGATCGTCAGCGAGGAACTCGAGCACTTGATTCAGTGACACGATGCTCACCACCGGAATGCCGAAGTCGCGCTCGACCTCTTGGATTGCCGACAGCTCGCCGTTACCACGCTCCTGACGATTGAGGGCGATCAGCACGCCAGCCGCCGTCGCGTTCTGATCCTTGATGATCTGCATGACTTCGCGGATTGCGGTACCGGCAGTGATGACATCGTCGATGATCAGCACATTGCCCGCCAGCGGAGAGCCGACCAGGCTGCCACCCTCGCCGTGCGCCTTGGCTTCCTTGCGGTTGAAACACCACGGCAGGTCACGGTCATGATGTTCGGCCAGCGCCACGGCGGTCGCGGACGCCAGCGGAATGCCTTTATAGGCCGGGCCGAACAGCACGTCGAAGGCAATACCGCTCTCGACGACTGCCGCCGCATAGAAACGCCCCAGCTGCGCCAGCGCCGAACCGGTATTGAACAACCCGGCATTGAAGAAGTACGGGCTGGTGCGACCGGACTTGAGGGTGAACTCACCGAAGCGCAGAACACCGCGATCGATGGCAAAACGGATGAAATCGCGTTGATACGCTTGCATGAAAAAAGCCCCGAATACCACGGATTTAGCTAATTGGTTTGAGCTCGGGTATCATACACGCACGTGATTTTTGGGGCCATTTATGCGGATCATCAGTGTGAACGTAAATGGCATTCAGGCGGCAGTCGAGCGCGGTTTGCTCAGTTGGCTGCAAGCTCAGAATGCCGACGTCATCTGCTTACAGGACACCCGCGCCTCCACCTTTGAACTGGATGATCCAGCCTTTCAGCTGGATGGCTACTTCCTTTATGCCTGCGAAGCCGAGGTTCCCGCTCAGGGTGGCGTTGCGCTTTATTCGCGGTTGCAGCCAAAGGCGGTGATCAGCGGACTGGGCTTCGAGACAGCCGACCGGTACGGGCGTTACCTGCAAGCGGATTTCGACAAGGTCAGTATTGCCACCCTGCTCTTTCCATCAGGGATGAACGGCGATGAGGACCTGAATCAGAAATTCAAGCTCATGGACGATTTCGGCAAATACATGGACAAGCAGCGCCGCAAGCGTCGCGAGTACATCTATTGCGGGTCGCTCTACGTGGCGCAGCAGAAGCTCGACATCAAGAGCTGGCGTGACAGCCAGCAGTCTCCTGGTTTCCTGGCGCCCGAGCGTGCCTGGATGGACGAGATTGTCGGCACCATGGGCTACGTCGATGCCCTGCGCGAAGTCAGTCGCGAAGGCGATCAGTACAGCTGGTGGCCGGATAACGAGCAGGCCGAGATGCTGAATCTGGGCTGGCGCTTCGATTGTCAGATCCTGACACCGGGTCTGCGCCGCTTTGTGCGCAGTGCTCGCCTGCCACGTCAGCCACGTTTCTCGCAGCATGCGCCGCTGATCGTGGACTACGATTGGACCCTGACTATCTGATACTCAGGCTGACAGTTCAGCTGGCAGCGCACACAAAAAAGCCGACTCAATCAGACTGTGTGAAAACCTAGCAATCTGCGCAGCGCTCAAAGAAAATGCTCCGTATCGAAAGATACAGAGCATTTTTCGTTATGGCCTACATCCAAGGTGAGTCCCGCAGCCAGACCAGCCTATTCCCGGTCTCGCTGGAAGAGTTGATCCCCGAGGATCACCTCGTTCGTGTCATTGACCTGTACGTTGCCAGGCTCGATCTGGTGCAACTGGGCTTCGATAAAGCGATTCCAAAAAGCACGGGGCGCCCTGCTTATGATCCCGCCGATCAGCTAAAACTCTACCTCTACGGCTATTTTCAGCGGATTCGCTCATCGCGACGTCTTGAAGCCGAGTGTCAGCGCAACATCGAAGTGATGTGGCTGATCAACCGGCTCAAGCCCGACTTCAAGACCATCGCCGATTTTCGCAAGAACAATAAACCCGCCTTCATCGCGACCTGCCGTGCTTTCGTTCGGTTTTGTCGCACGGCAGGCTTGATCGCCGGTGAGTTGGTGGCCATCGACGGCAGCAAGTTTCAGGCGGTCGCATCCTCACGGCGTCATGTGAATTTGAAGCAGCTCAAGCGCCAGGAAGAAAAACTGGATAAGCGCATCGCTCAGTATCTGGCCGAGCTGGATGAGGCCGACAAGGCTGAAACCACAGATTCAATTGATCGCAGCGCAATCAAGGTAGCCCTGGCACAGCTTGAGGCTCGACAACAGGATAATCAGAGTTGCCAGGCACTGATGCGTTCGATGGGCATCGAGCAGTTCAACACCCATGAAAGCGATGCCCGAATGATGCGCACGGCCAAAGGGCCACGTGTGGCCTACAACGTGCAAACCGTCGTGGACGCCGAGCATTGCCTGATTTTGCATCATGAGGTCACCCAAGATGGCGATGACCGAAAGCAACTGGAGCCGATGGCCAAGGCCGCCAAAGCAGAGTTACAGCAAGATGATCTGACGGTCACTGCCGATGCCGGCTACTCCAATGGCAAGCAGTTTCAGGCCTGCGAGGATGCTTCGATTACGGCCTATGTACCGCCCAATCGTTCGAAAAACCCTGGCAGTCAGGAAGAGCAGCTCTTTGAGCGAAAAGACTTTATCTATGAGACCGGACACGATCGTTTCCAGTGTCCGGCAGGCAAATGGTTAACGCTAAAACAGCACAACAAAGGTGATCGGATCTATCAGGCTGAGGTCGATGACTGCGCCAACTGCGCGCTGAAAACGCAATGCACTCGAGCCCGGCGCCGTTATGTCTCACGACATGCCCATGAAGAGGCTTTCGAGCGGATGGAGCAAAGAATGCAGGCGCATCCTGAGATGATGGCCAACCGAAGATCCATCGTTGAGCACCCCTTCGGCAACCTCAAGCAATGGCTATTTGGTAATGGCCGTTTCTTGCTGCGACAACTGGAGGGTACAAAAGCTGAAATGGCCTTGGCGGTGAATGCCTATAACCTGAAACGAGCGATTAAAGTGCTCGGTGTGCGCCATCTGATGGCTTTGATGGGCTGAGCGGACATTTTTTTCGTCTGCGCCAATACAAAAAAAACGCCCCGAACAAGTCGGGGCGTTTGCTTGGGCCTTCATCAGTGTGTTTTCACACAGTCTGCAATGTCGGCTTTTTGTGTTGCTTGTGAACGCTATTTGATCAGGCGCCAGGTAAACGGATAGCGATAATCCACGCCGTCGTTGGCTTTCACTCCGGCGATGATCGCCAGCACTGCCGCGCCAATGCCTACCAGCGTCAACAACGCAAAGCCGATCACCAGCAGGATCAGCAGCATGCTGATGGTCGCCGCAATGGCTACCGTGATCTGAAAATTGAGCGCTTCCTTGCCCTGCGCATCGATAAACGGGTCGGAGTCTTTCTTCAGCTGCCAGATAATCAGCGGCCCCAGCAGGTTGCCGAACGGGAACACCAGCCCGGCAAATGCTGACAAGTGACAGAACATCGCCCACTGACGAGCGCTTTGCGGCGGTTTGCTCAACGGTTGCAAGCTGTCACTCATTTTCAGACTCCCAAAAGTATCAGTCGGCCAATGCGGCACGCTGCAGTTCGAACAATTCGGTCATGCCTTTCTGGGCCAGTGCCAGCATCGCATTCAGCTCTTCGGGCTGGAACGGCGCGCCTTCGGCAGTGCCCTGTACTTCGATGAAACCGCCGGCACTGGTCATCACCACGTTCAGGTCAGTTTCGGCGGCGGAGTCTTCAAGGTAGTCCAGGTCGAGCACTGGTTCACCTTGATACATGCCGACGGAAACCGCCGCAATCATCTGCTTGAGCGGGTCGCCGCCTTTCAGGCCGCCACGCTTCTTGATCACCTTCAGCGCGTCAGCCAGTGCAACCATCGCGCCGGTAATGGACGCGGTGCGAGTGCCGCCGTCAGCCTGAATGACATCGCAATCGACATACAGGGTGACGTCGCCCAATTTGGACATGTCGAGTGCAGCGCGCAGCGAACGACCGATCAGGCGCTGGATCTCGAGGGTGCGGCCGCCCTGCTTGCCACGGCTGGCTTCACGCTGGTTACGCTCGCCGGTAGCACGCGGCAACATGCCGTACTCGGCGGTCAACCAGCCCTGGCCCTGGCCCTTGAGGAAGCGTGGTACGCCGTTTTCGACGCTGACGGTGCAGATCACCTTGGTATCACCAAACTCGACCAGTACAGAACCCTCGGCGTGTTTGGTGTAGTTGCGAGTGATGCGGATCGAGCGGAGCTGATCGGCGGCGCGACCACTTGGACGTTTCATCTGGGATACCTGTACTGAGACGGAAAACTGTCGGTCATTATAGAGGCCACAGCTGCCGCTGGGCATCTCTAAAACTCGCCGTGGCCAAACCTGTGTGATTCGCAGGCTCTGAAAAACGGCGCGAAACGCCTGTGCATAACGATTTGCAGCGCTTTGTATCTCTTGTCACGTTGCCGGATTGGGAGCGGGCGTCGCACTGCGCTACAATCCTGCGCCTCTGCAGCCAGTCGGCTTTCACGACACCCACGACCGCCGACCTGGCGCGTTCATGGACTGAATCAAGAGGTACTTCGCATGGTGCACAGTATGACCGCCTTCGCCCGGGTAGAGCGGGCCGGCGCCCAAGGCACGCTGAGCTGGGAGTTGCGCTCGGTCAACCACCGCTACCTCGAGCCGCACCTGCGCCTGCCGGAATCATTTCGTGATCTGGAAGGCGCGATCCGTGAAGCGCTGCGCCAAGGGCTGTCGCGTGGCAAGGTCGAATGCACCCTGCGCTTTGTCGAAGAAACCGCCGGCAAGCCGCTGCAAGTCAACCGCGAGCGTGCCGCTCAACTGATCGCGGCGGCAGAATCGGTTGCCGGCCTGATCAATCAGCCGGCAGCGCTGAACCCGCTTGAAGTGCTGGCGTGGCCCGGTGTACTGGTGCCCGACGCCAATGATCCGCAGGCGCTGAACGCCGACGCGCTGATGCTTTTCAATGAGGGACTGGCGGAATTGAAGGCCGGGCGTGGTCGCGAAGGTACCGACCTGGCCCGGCTTCTCGACGAACGGTTGACGGTCATTGTCCAGGAAGTTGCCACCTTGCGTACGCTGGTCCCGCACATGCTGGCCGCCCAGCGTCAGAAGGTGCTGGATCGCTTTGCCGACATGAAGGCCGAGCTGGATCCGCAGCGTCTGGAGCAGGAAATGGTTTTGCTGGCGCAGAAGAGCGATGTCGCCGAAGAGCTGGACCGCCTCAGCACGCACGTTACCGAAGTGCGCCGCGTGCTCAAGGCTGGCGGTCAGGCGGGTCGCCGTCTCGACTTCCTGATGCAGGAGCTTAACCGCGAAGCGAACACACTGGGCTCCAAGGCCTTTGATCCACGCAGCACGCAAGCTGCCGTCAACCTTAAAGTGTTGATCGAGCAGATGCGTGAGCAAGTGCAGAATATTGAGTAAGGCTAAACCTGACATGACCCATATCACTGGCACCCTGTACATCATTTCCGCCCCGTCCGGCGCGGGCAAGACCAGTCTGGTCAAGGCGTTGATGGACGCTCAGCAAGAGCCCCAGCACGGCGCGCAGGCAAAGATCCGCGTTTCGGTCTCGCACACCACACGCGCCATGCGCCCCGGCGAAGTAGACGGCGTGAACTACAACTTCGTCGATCGTGCCGAGTTCCTGCGCATGATCGAACATGGTGATTTTCTCGAGCAGGCCGAAGTGTTCGGCAATCTGTATGGCACCTCGCAAAGCCATTTGCAGCAGACGCTGGATGAAGGCCACGACCTGATTCTGGAAATCGACTGGCAAGGCGCGCGTCAGGTTCGGGCGCAAATGCCGCAGGCACGGTCCATCTTCATTCTGCCGCCGACCCAGCAGGCCTTGCGTCAGCGTCTGACCAACCGGGGTCAGGACAGCGACGAGATCATCGAAGCGCGTATGCGTGAAGCGGTCAGTGAAATGAGCCATTACAACGAATACGAGTACATTGTGGTCAACGACGATTTCGCTGGCGCGCTGGAAGACCTCAAGGCCATTTTCCGCGCCAATCGCCTGACCCAGCAGCATCAGCAGGAACAGTACAGCGAGCTTTTTCAGGAGCTGCTGGCCTGATCGAGCGGTTTTCAGGCATCGGCTTACAGCTTAAAACCTTACCGTTTGTGGCTTGCCGCTTGATGCCTGACCTTGTCCGCTTGTAAACTACCGAGTCCGCTCGCCCATCCGGGCATCGCGCATCCGCATTTGCTACGAGGAATACCCATGGCCCGCGTAACCGTTGAAGACTGCCTAGAACACGTGGATAACCGCTTTGAGCTGGTCATGCTCTCCACAAAGCGTGCCCGTCAACTGGCAACCGGTGGCAAAGAGCCAAAGCTGGCGTGGGAAAATGACAAGCCTACCGTTATGGCACTGCGCGAAATCGCTGCTGGCGTGATGGATTATTCTGTAATTGCAGAAGCCGAAATCGTTGAAGATGAGCCATTGTTCGCAGCGTTCGAGGACGAGTCCAACGAGGCCGTCTAAGCCTATGCCGGGTCGACGCGGTACGGCGCAGGGTAAAAGCCATTGGCAGGGGGTAGCGCCTTGCCGAGCATAGACGCCCTCGCCGACAGACTGTCGGCCTACCTCGGCAAAGACCAGGTCAATCTGGTCCGCCGAGCGTATTTCTATGCCGAACAAGCCCACGACGGCCAGCGCCGTCGCAGCGGCGAAGCCTATGTCACCCACCCGCTCGCGGTGGCCAATATTCTTGCTGACATGCACATGGACCATCAGAGCCTGATGGCTGCGATGCTGCATGACGTCATCGAAGACACCGGTATTGCCAAGGAAGCGCTCAGTGCGCAATTTGGTGAAACCGTCGCGGAACTGGTTGACGGGGTCAGCAAACTGACCCAGATGAATTTCGAGACCAAAGCCGAAGCTCAGGCGGAAAACTTCCAGAAGATGGCCATGGCCATGGCGCGCGATATTCGCGTGATTCTGGTCAAGCTCGCCGACCGGCTGCACAACATGCGCACGCTGGAGGTTCTGTCCGGCGAGAAGCGTCGCCGCATCGCCAAGGAAACCCTCGAAATCTACGCGCCCATCGCCAACCGGCTGGGCATGCACAACGTGCGTATCGAATTCGAAGACCTTGGCTTCAAGGCCATGTACCCGATGCGCTCCTCGCGAATCAACCAGGCGGTCAAGCGCGCCAGGGGCAATCGCAAGGAGCTGGTCAACAAGATCGAAGAGTCCCTGAGCCATTGCCTGGCAGTCGACGGTATCGAAGGCGATGTCAGCGGGCGGCAGAAACATCTTTACGGTATTTACAAAAAGATGCGCGGCAAGCGCCGGGCCTTCAACGAGATCATGGACGTTTACGCGTTCCGTATCATCGTCGACAAGGTCGATACCTGCTATCGCGTGCTGGGTGCTGTACACAATTTGTACAAGCCATTGCCCGGCCGCTTCAAGGATTACATCGCGATTCCAAAGGCCAACGGCTACCAGTCGCTGCACACCACGCTGTTCGGTATGCACGGCGTACCTATCGAAATCCAGATTCGCACCCGTGAAATGGAAGAAATGGCCAATAACGGGATTGCCGCGCACTGGCTGTACAAGTCCAGCGACGACGAGCAGCCCAAGGGTACTCATGCTCGCGCTCGGCAGTGGGTCAAGGGCGTGCTGGAGATGCAGCAGCGCGCGGGCAACTCGCTGGAATTCATCGAAAGCGTCAAGATCGACCTGTTTCCGGACGAGGTCTACGTGTTCACGCCGAAAGGCCGGATCATGGAGCTGCCCAAAGGCTCCACCGCCGTAGACTTCGCCTACGCGGTACATACCGATGTCGGCAACAGCTGCATTGCCTGCCGGATCAACCGTCGACTGGCCCCGCTGTCCGAACCGCTGCAAAGCGGCTCCACGGTCGAGATTGTCAGCGCTCCCGGCGCACGTCCGAACCCTGCATGGCTGAACTTTGTCGTCACCGGCAAGGCCCGTACGCACATTCGTCACGCGCTCAAGCTGCAACGCCGCTCCGAGTCGATCAACCTTGGCGAGCGCCTGCTGAACAAGGTGCTCAACGGTTTCGAATGCAGCCTGGACAAGGTGTCCGAGGAGCGTATCCAGTTGGTGCTGACCGAATACCGGGTCGAAGTGCTGGAAGACCTGCTTGAAGACATCGGCCTGGGCAATCGCATGGCCTATGTCGTCGCCCGTCGTTTGTTGGGCGAGGGCGATCAGTTGCCAAGTCCGGAGGGTCCGCTGGCCATTCGCGGCACCGAAGGCCTGGTACTCAGTTACGCCAAATGCTGCACGCCGATACCGGGCGACCCGATTGTCGGTCACCTGTCTGCTGGCAAAGGCATGGTCGTGCACCTGGATAACTGCCGCAACATCAGCGAAATTCGTCACAACCCGGAAAAATGCATCCAGCTCTCGTGGGCCAAGGACGTTACCGGCGAATTCAACGTCGAATTGCGTGTCGAACTGGAGCATCAGCGCGGCCTGATCGCCTTGCTGGCCAGCAGTGTCAACGCGGCCGATGGCAATATCGAAAAAATCAGCATGGACGAGCGCGATGGTCGCATCAGCGTGGTTCAACTGGTGGTCAGCGTGCACGACCGTGTGCACCTGGCCCGCGTGATCAGGAAATTGCGCGCCCTTGCCGGGGTCACTCGTATTACCCGGATGCGCGCGTAACCAATTCAATAATAAGGAGTTTTCATGACCAAGACTGTCATCACCAGCGAAAAAGCCCCAGTGGCCATTGGCCCTTACTCTCAGGCGATCAGAGCTGGCAACACCGTCTACATGTCCGGACAGATTCCGCTGGACCCAGCCACCATGGAGCTGGTTGAAGGCATTGAAGCGCAGATCATTCAGGTTTTTGACAACCTGAAGTCGGTTGCCGAGGCCGCGGGTGGTTCTTTCAAGGACATCGTCAAGCTGAACATCTTTCTGACTGACCTGTCTCACTTTGCCAAGGTCAACGAAATCATGGGCACTTATTTCTCGCAGCCTTACCCGGCTCGCGCCGCTATCGGCGTTGCTGCATTGCCGCGTGGTGCCCAGGTCGAAATGGACGCGATTCTCGTCATCGAATAACTCCCCCGACGGAGCGTGCCTTGCGCTCCGTTTTCCCTGAAGGAAGGAATCCGTTATGCGCTCTGCGCTCGTCATCTCGCTGCTCGCCGTTATTCTGGGCGGCTGCGCCAGCCACGCCGACCGCAATCCGGACGGCACCTGGATCAACCAGACCGCCATCGATGCTGCCGTCAAGCAAGGCAACCTGCGTCAGGCACTGCTCGCCAATGGCCCCAACCTTGAGTGGAAGGTCAACACCAAGGCTAATCAGGCCATTTATTCCAATGGTTTCGAGCTGGGCGAAGGCAAAATCGTCAGTGCTGCCGAAGGCAAGCTGCACATCGATTTCTACGGTAACTTCTTCGAAGACCTGAGCGTGAAGGGCGACGAACTGGTTCAGGCCGCCAGCGAGTCAGGTCCGGAACAGCACTTCCAGAAGCCTGAGAAGCCGGCACCCGAAGGCGCGCAGCCAGGCAGCAGCTTCGAGCAAGCCTTGTACGGCGCCTACATGGGCGGCAAGTGGACGATCGTCGAAGGTGACGGCCAAGGCAGCACCGTGCAATTCATGCCCGATGGCAGTGTGCAGGGGCTTCCGGAAAATGATCGTTTCGCGCTCTGCCTGGCCGGTGATTGTGCGGCCATGAGTGGCGAATACGACAGTATGTGGCTGGAAAAGGCCGAGAAAGGCAATCCGTGGATCTTCGCCCGCAAAGGCAAACAACTGGAAATTTTCCAGGCAGTGAACAATGCCGGCGCGGACCAGATGCCTGAATTGCGTCCTGGCCCACGTCGCTGGTTGCTGGAGCAGCAGTAATCGCTTGATGAATCAGGAGTGCCGTTTCAGGCGCTCCTGATACGCGTTCTTTTTAGCCCAGCAAGGCCGCATAGCCAGCGCGGTAATCCGGGTACATCGGTGCCCATCCCAGCGCTCGGGCCCTCGCATTGCTACAGCGTTTGCTGCCGACGCGCTGCACGCTGACGTCTTCCGACCATTCGGTCACGCCCAGGTATTCACGTATCCACGCCACCACATCGGCCAGCGCGGCAGGATCGTCGTCGACGCCCAGATAGCAGCTTTCCAGTGCCACGCCGCGGTGGTCCGCTTGCAGCAGATGCGCCAGCAGGCTGGCTGCATCATCGGCATGAATACGATTGGCATAGACCGGCGGATCGATCCTCACGCTGTGCCCCTGACGCACTCGATTCGACAAGTCGCTGCGGCCAGGACCGTAGATGCCCGTCAGTCTCGCGGCGGTAGCAGGCAGCCCGCTGTTCAGCGCCAGCTGCTCGGCTTCCAGCATGACTGTGCCGGTGTAGCTGCCAGGCTCGGTGGTCGAGTTCTCATCGACCCATTCGCCATTCTGCTGACCATAGACGCCGCTGCTGGAGACGAAGATCACCCGTTTTGGCCGCTGCCCGGACTGCTCCAGCCAGCCCAGAACATTTCTCAGCCCTTCGACATAGGCCATACGATAGCCCGCTTCGTCACGCTGGGAAGGCGTGGCGCAATACACCACATAGTCGAGCGGCGCAGTCGGCCATTGCTCAGGCTTTTCAGCCCTGAACAGATCGCCTTCGACACCGATCACCCCGTCCGGGAGCTCTGAAACCGTACGTCGCAGCCCATGCACAGCCCAGCCATCCGACATCAGCCGGATGGCGAGCCGAGAGCCGATATCGCCGCAACCGGCGATCAGAAGGGAGGGCGCAGTCATTCGAAATCTCCAAGATGAAGGTGGCATCAGCACCTTAAAACGCTTCGTAAAAGCACGATCATTGACGTGAATATGTAAAAAAGCTACCACATTGCTTTTGTTAACAAGAACGATTTGCAATAATGGCAGCCCATTTGTTCCCTGTGAACGTCGAAAGCACCACGCGACGTCTGGAACCATCCCCTATTTCTCTCTCAGGTCCGGCCAGCATGACACGCGATCAATCAATCGCTTCGCCAACCAAGCTACCTCGCTTGCCTCGCGCATGGCGCGGTATCGCGGCCCTAGTCTTGGGCCTGATGCTCGCGCCGATGGCACTTGCGGATCAAGCAGCACCAACGTCTGCACCTGTCACTGCTCCGGCAGCGACTGCGCCAGTTGCAACCGATGTCGCTGCACCTGACGCGGCGCCTGCGCAGGCGCTCGAGCCGGTAGCCGAGGACAACAGCCTGGGCATGGCGCATGACCTGTCGCCATGGGGCATGTACCAGAACGCCGACGTGGTCGTCAAAGCCGTCATGATCGGCCTCGCCATCGCTTCGGTCATCACGTGGACCATCTGGATCTCCAAGGGCTTCGAGCTGCTGGGGGCCAAGCGCCGTTTGCGTGGCGAGATCGTCAATCTGAAGAAAGCCCGCTCCCTCAACGAAGCCAGCGCCAGCGCCAGCAAGGAAGGCACGCTGGCCCACCTGCTGGTGCACGACGCCCTTGAAGAGATGCGTCTCTCGGCAAACAGTCGTGAGCGTGAAGGCATCAAGGAGCGGGTCAGCTTCCGTCTCGAGCGTCTAGTGGCGGCTTGCGGCCGTAACATGAGCATGGGCACCGGCGTGTTGGCGACCATCGGTTCGACTGCGCCCTTCGTCGGCCTGTTCGGTACGGTGTGGGGCATCATGAACAGCTTCATCGGCATCGCCAAAACCCAGACCACCAACCTCGCTGTGGTTGCGCCAGGTATCGCCGAAGCCTTGCTGGCAACCGCACTCGGTCTGGTGGCCGCGATTCCGGCGGTAGTGATCTACAACGTCTTCGCCCGCTCCATCGCCGGTTACAAGGCTCAGGTTTCTGACGCTTCAGCGCATGTTCTGTTGTTGGTCAGTCGTGATCTGGATCACCTGCCAGAGCCGACCGAGCGCAATCAACAACAACCGCACATGGTCAAGGTGGGCTAATACGTGGGCCTGCATCTTAACGAAGGCGGCGACGATCTCGCCGAGAACCACGAAATCAATGTGACGCCGTTCATCGACGTCATGTTGGTGCTGTTGATCATTTTCATGGTGGCTGCGCCGCTGGCAACCGTTGATATAAAGGTCGACCTGCCAGCCTCCACGGCGAAACCGCAGCCCAGGCCTGAAAAGCCGGTTTTCCTCAGCGTCAAGACTGACAAGAGCCTGTATCTGGGCGACGAGAAGGTTGCGCGCGAGCAGATCGGTCAGATCCTGGATGCCCGCACCAAGGGCAAGAAGGACACCACGATCTTCTTCCAGGCCGACAAGGGCGTGGATTACGGTGATCTGATGGAAGTCATGAACACGCTTCGGGGTGCGGGTTACCTGAAGGTCGGTCTGGTGGGTCTTGAGACGGCTGGTAAGAAATGATCAGTACGCGCCAAAAACTGACGCGCTATAGCGGTAGTCTGTTGTTGGTGCTGGCCGTGCACGCGATTGCGATCATTGTTGCCCTTCGGTGGCCCGCCTCTCAGGCGATCGAGTTGCCACCGGCTGCCATGATGGTCGAGCTTGCGCCGTTGCCAGAGCCTGCACCGCCGCCACCTCCTCAGGTCGTTCAGCCACCACAGCCGCCTGCACCGGAAGAGCAGGCGCCGATGCCGGAAGTCGTTGAGGCGCCAAAGCCGGAAATCGTGGTGCCCAAAAAGGTCGAAAAGCCCAAACCCAAGCCTCAGCCGCCAAAGCCGCAGAAAAAGCCTGAGCCGCCTCAGGAAAAGCCTGCTGCTGAGAAGCCGGTCGATACACCGCCGACGACGGCCAAGCCAGAGAAGTCGACTGCACCGACGCCGCCAGCTCCTGCGCCTTCGCCACCCAGTAATGCATTGCCAAACTGGCAGGGCGATTTGTTGAGCCATCTCGGCAAGTACAAGAAATACCCTGAGGATGCGCGCCGTCGCGGCATGCAAGGTGTGGCCCGCCTGCGCTTCGTGGTCGACGCTGATGGCAACGTGCTGTCTTACTCGATTGCCAATACGTCAGGCAGCCCGGCGCTGGATCGGGCAACCATGGAAATGATTCGTCGCGCTCAGCCGCTGCCCAAGCCGCCCAAGGAAATTCTCAACAACGGCACCATAGAAATCCTCGCGCCGTTCGTTTATTCGCTGGATAAACGCTGAATCGCACTTTTGTTACGCATCAGTGCTTCTGATAACGTGCGTCTATCGATTGCACCCGCTATGCTGGGGCCGCAACTTCATGGACGCACGTTATGACCCTTACAGAATTGCGCTACATCGTTACGCTCGCCCAAGAGCAACACTTTGGCCACGCTGCCGAGCGCTGCCACGTCAGCCAGCCAACGTTGTCGGTGGGTGTCAAGAAACTCGAAGACGAACTCGGTGTGCTGATTTTCGAGCGCAGCAAAAGCGCTGTGCGCCTGACACCGGTAGGCGAAGGGATCGTGGCCCAGGCCCAGAAGGTGCTGGAGCAGGCTCAGGGCATTCGCGAACTGGCCCAGGCTGGCAAGAATCAGCTGACCGCGCCGCTGAAAGTCGGCGCGATCTACACCGTCGGTCCTTATCTGTTTCCGCACTTGATCCCGCAACTGCACCGGGTCGCCCCGCAGATGCCGTTGTACATCGAAGAAAACTTCACTCACGTATTGCGCGACAAGCTGCGTAATGGCGAGCTGGACGCAGTGATCATTGCCTTGCCGTTCCACGAAGCGGACGTACTGACTCTGCCGCTTTACGATGAGCCGTTTTCCGTGCTTATGCCGGCTGGTCACCCGTGGACTCAGAAAGAGACCATCGACGCTGCTGCGCTGAACGACAAAAGCCTGCTGTTGCTGGGCGAAGGCCACTGCTTCCGTGATCAGGTTCTGGAAGCCTGCCCGACGCTGGGCAAAGGCAACGAAGGTGCGAAGCACACGACGGTCGAGTCCAGCTCGCTGGAAACCATTCGCCACATGGTCGCTTCGGGATTGGGCATTTCGATCCTGCCGCTGTCGGCAGTCGACAGTCATCACTATGCTCCCGGCGTGATCGAAGTCCGCCCGCTGACGCCGCCAGTGCCGTTCCGTACGGTCGCCATCGCTTGGCGTGCAAGCTTTCCGCGGCCGAAAGCCATCGAGATCCTCGCTGACTCCGCACGCCTGTGCTCAGTGGCTCGTCCGAAAACAGAAGCGAGCTAGGCAGAAAAACAATGAGCGAGCTTTCCAAAGTCTCGGTCACTGCGCTCAAAGGCGTCGGTGAGGCGATGGCAGAAAAGCTGGCCAGGGTCGGTCTGGAAAACCTGCAGGACGTGCTGTTCCATCTGCCGTTGCGTTATCAGGACCGGACCCGCATCGTGCCTATCGGCGCGTTGCGTCCCGGTCAGGATGCAGTGATCGAAGGCGTCGTCAGTGGCGCCGATGTGGTCATGGGCAAGCGTCGCAGCCTGCTGGTTCGTCTGGGCGACGGCACCGGCGTGGTCAGTTTGCGTTTCTATCACTTCAGCAATGCCCAGAAAGAAAGCATGAAGCGCGGCACGCACCTGCGTTGCTTCGGCGAAGCTCGTCCCGGTGCGTCCGGTCTGGAAATCTATCACCCGGAATACCGGGCGATTACCGGCGATGAGCCTGCGCCTGTCGAGCAGACGCTTACGCCGATCTATCCCACCACCGAAGGCCTGACTCAACAGCGTCTGCGCCAGCTGTGCCAGCAGAGTCTGGCAATGCTCGGCCCTAAAAGCCTGCCGGACTGGCTGCCTGAAGAGCTGGCCCGCGATTATCAATTGGCACCGCTGGATGATGCGATCCGCTACCTGCATCATCCGCCCGCCGATGCTGACGTCGATGAGTTGGCCCTTGGGCATCACTGGGCCCAGCACCGGCTGGCGTTCGAAGAGCTGCTGACTCATCAGCTTTCCCAGCAACGCTTGCGTGAAAGCCTGCGCTCGCAGCGTGCCCCGGCACTGCCGGTGGCGAAGAAACTGCCGAAGCAATTTCTCGCCAACCTCGGTTTTGCGCCGACCGGTGCTCAGCAACGGGTCGGCAAGGAAGTGGCTTACGACCTCAGCCAGCCAGAGCCGATGCTGCGCCTGATTCAGGGCGACGTGGGCTCGGGCAAGACGGTGGTCGCTGCGCTGGCCGCCTTGCAGGCGCTGGAAGCGGGTTATCAGGTGGCGCTGATGGCGCCTACCGAAATTCTGGCCGAGCAGCACTACATCAATTTTCAACGCTGGCTTGAACCGTTGGGCGTCGGTGTAGCCTGGCTGGCGGGCAAGCTCAAGGGCAAAGCGCGGGTTGCGTCACTGGAGCAGATTGCCAGCGGTACACCGATGGTGGTCGGCACACACGCGTTGTTTCAGGATGAAGTGCAGTTCAAGAACCTGGCCCTGGTGATCATCGACGAGCAGCACCGTTTCGGGGTTCAGCAGCGTCTGGCGCTGCGTAAAAAAGGTGTCGGCGGCTTGATGTGCCCGCACCAGTTGATCATGACCGCCACGCCGATTCCGCGCACGCTGGCCATGAGCGCCTACGCCGATCTGGATACCTCGATCCTCGACGAACTGCCGCCCGGCCGGACGCCGGTCAATACCGTGCTGGTCGCCGACAGCCGTCGTCTGGAAGTCGTCGAGCGCGTGCGTGCCGCCTGTGCCGAGGGTCGTCAGGCGTACTGGGTCTGTACTCTGATTGAGGAGTCCGAGGAACTGACCTGTAAAGCCGCCGAAACAACGTATGAAGAACTCAGCAGTGCGCTGGGTGAAGTGCGCGTCGGGCTGATCCACGGACGCATGAAGCCCGCTGAAAAAGCCGCAATCATGGCCGAATTCAAACAGGGTGCGCTGCAATTGCTGGTGGCGACTACCGTGATCGAAGTTGGCGTCGACGTGCCGAATTCCAGCCTGATGATCATCGAAAACCCCGAACGCCTCGGCTTGGCCCAACTGCACCAGTTGCGTGGCCGGGTAGGGCGCGGCAGTGCGGTCAGTCATTGCGTACTGCTTTATCACCCGCCGCTTTCCCAGATCGGACGCCAGCGGTTGGGCATCATGCGCGAGACCAACGACGGTTTTGTCATTGCCGAGAAAGATCTGGAATTGCGCGGACCTGGTGAAATGCTGGGCACACGGCAAACGGGCCTGCTGCAATTCAAGGTTGCTGACCTGATGCGCGACGCCGATCTGCTGCCGGCGGTACGCGATGCGGCACAGGCTCTGCTTGAGCGTTGGCCGCAACACGTCAGCCCACTATTGGATCGATGGCTGCGTCATGGCCAGCAGTACGGCCAGGTGTGATGCAGGCTACGCTTTGAAAACCGCGTGCGACCCAAAATGAATAACGTGGTTATACTTCAAACAATGTAGGAATTTGGACAAAGACCATGACAGAAGTTGCCCACGTCAATGATTCGCACCACGCGCCGCCTGTTATCCGGCAGTTGCTGGAAAAGTTGGCGATCAGCTATCACGAAGTCCTGGACGACAAAAACCTGCCTCCTGCCCGCAAGGTTCAGGCCGTACTGGTCGAAGACGCCGTCGGTGCCTTGCTGATTCTGTTTCCGCAAAGCCAACTGCTCGACCTCAGCCGGATCACCGAACTGACCGGCCGCCAACTGACCGCCGTGCCGCATGAGCGGCTGACGCGCATGCTGACCAAGCACCACCTGCAAGCGTTGCCGGGGCTCCCGGCATTGACTAGCTCGCCGTGCCTGTATGACGAACGCTTGTTGCAGGAGCCATTGCTGCTGGTCGGCTCGGGTGAGCCGGATTTGTGGCTGGAAATCAGCAGTGACGATTTCAAGTCCATGCTGAGCAAGGCCAGCGCCGCGCATTTCGGCCAGTCCGTGGCGGCGATTCATCCCAACCTGGATCGTCCCTATGATGATCCGGCAGAAATCACCCAGGCCATGCACGCTTTCACGGCACGCCGTATCCAGCAGCGTCTGGAAGCGACGCTGGAAATTCCGCCGCTGGCAGGCACCGCACAGAAAATCATCAAGCTGCGGGTCGACCCGGACGCAACCATCGATGACATCACCGGCGTGGTCGAAACCGACCCAGCGCTGGCGGCGCAGGTTGTCAGCTGGGCAGCATCGCCTTACTACGCGTCGACCGGCAAGATTCGTTCGGTCGAAGACGCGATCGTGCGCGTGCTGGGCTTCGACCTGGTGATCAATCTGGCACTCGGCCTGGCACTGGGCAAAACCTTGAGCCTGCCCAAGGATCAACCGCAACAGACCACGCCTTACTGGCAGCAGTCGATCTACACCGCAGCAGTGATCGAAGGCCTGACCCGTGCCATCCCGCGTGCCAAGCGCCCGGAAGGCGGCTTGACCTATCTTGCCGGCCTGCTGCACAACTTCGGCTATCTGCTGCTGGCGCACGTGTTTCCGCCGCACTTTTCGTTGATCTGCCGCCAGCTTGAGGTCAATCCGCACCTGCATCACAGCTACATCGAGCATCACCTGCTGGGCATCAGCCGCGAGCAGATCGGCGCCTGGCTGATGCGCTACTGGGACATGCCGGACGAGCTCGCCACTGCACTGCGCTTCCAGCATGACCCCGACTATGCAGGTGAACATCACGCTTACGCCAACCTGGTCTTCCTCGCCGTGCGCCTTCTACGCGCCAACGGTGTAGGTTCCGGGCCTCAGCAAGAGATTCCTGACGAACTCTTCGAGCGTCTGGGCCTGACCCGTGAAAAGGCCAATGAGTCGGTCAGAAAAGTGCTGGAAGCCGAGGTCCTGCTGCGCGAACTGGCTTCGCAGTTTGGTCAGTGATCGACCGCTCAGCGCTTTGAAACAGGGGCGAAAAGGGTAGTGATATGCCTTGCTCGCCCGGTCTGTGTTTCAAGTAACGGATCTTCATCGCACTAGCCTCTTCGTGAGCCATGTGGATCGCCGCCCCGGTCACTCCCACCCGTGATGTTGCGATGTGCTGCGTTGTACAGGGCCAGTTCACCCAGGCTCACCCTCATCCCCCGGTAAATCCTCATCCAGATGCAGCCATGGCAGCCGGTTTTCTATCCAGATATGGCGAGACGGCGCTGCCTGTTCGGGGTGGTCGAGCGTTGCGATGGTGACGTCTATCTCGTCCGGGCTGTTGCGGGTGAACAGCGCCATGTGGGCCCCGCAGTTGCCGCAGAAATAACGGACGCAGGTCGAGGCGGAATCGTAGGTGGACGGGCTGCCTGTCAACCAGCGAAAGGAATTCAGCGGCACGCTGATCCAGGTCATGACGGTTGCGCCCGATGTCCTTCGGCAGATGGAGCAGTGGCAGTGCGCGATGTCCCGCAACGGGGCGTCGAACTGATAGCGAAGGCTGCCGCAATGGCAACCTCCTGCATGGCTCTGGCTCATCGGCATGCCTCCTGGTTATGGGCTATAACCCTTGTGACAATAAAAATTTCATAACCACCGATTGAAAGGTCGGTGAAAGCTTGGGCCATTAGCATCAGCCCACTTCCGGCAAAAAGACCGGTTGGCCAGGAACGGATTCCGAGGTGTTTCAGGCCCAATTAACAACAATAATGGTGATTCCGATGCTTGCTGATTTCTCAATCCGTACCCTCCTTGCGCAACCCCTCCACGTACCGCTCCTACTGAGCTGAATCGTTCATTTCAACGTTCTGTAGCCGTATTACGTCTGGAGTATTCCCATGCTGACTTTCCTTGGCTTTGCCATGGTTATTGCGTTCATGTACCTGATCATGAGCAAGCGCCTGACCGCGCTGATCGCCTTGATTCTGGTCCCGATCATCTTCGCTTTGTTCGGCGGCTTCGCGTCGCAGATCGGCCCGATGATGCTTGCCGGTATCACCAAGCTTGCGCCGACCGGCGTGATGCTGATGTTCGCCATTCTGTACTTCGCGCTGATGATCGATTCCGGCCTGTTCGACCCGGCCGTGCGCAAGATCCTGAAAATGGTCAAAGGCGACCCGATGCGCATTTCGGTCGGCACTGCCGTACTGGCGCTGGTGGTGTCCCTCGACGGTGACGGCGCGACCACCTACATGATCTGCGTGGCCGCCATGCTGCCGCTGTACAGCCGCGTTGGCATGAGCCCGCGCATCATGGCCGGCGTGATTATTCTGGCCGGCGGCGTGATGAACATGACGCCATGGGGCGGCCCGACGGCTCGTGCGGCCAGCGCCCTGCATGTCGATGCATCCGATATCTTCGTTCCGATGATCCCGGCCATGCTGGCCGGTGTTGTGGCGATTCTGGCAATTGCCTACTTCTACGGCAAACGCGAGCGCGCTCGTCTTGGCGAACTGCACTTGCAGGGTGATGACGTTGACCACAGCGAGATCAGCGTTTCGCAATTCCCTGATGCCCGTCGTCCAAAACTGATCTGGTTCAACGGCGCGCTGACCCTCGCGCTGATGGTCGCCCTGATCATGGGCCTGTTGCCACTGCCGGTGCTGTTCATGATCGCGTTCAGTATCGCGATGATCATCAACTACCCGAACCTGCAGGATCAAAAGGACCGCGTCTCGGCCCACGCCGGTAGCGTGCTGGCGGTGGTCGGCCTGATCTTCGCTGCAGGTATCTTCACCGGAATCCTGTCCGGCACCGGCATGGTCGACGCGATGTCGAAAAGCCTGCTGGCGGTGATTCCGGAAGCGCTGGGTCCCTACCTCGCGGTGATTACGGCGCTGGTCAGCATGCCGTTCACCTTCTTCATGTCTAACGACGCGTTCTACTATGGCGTACTGCCGGTGCTGTCGGAAGCCGCCTCCCACTACGGCATCAGCCCGGTGGAAATGGCTCGCGCTTCGATCGTCGGTCAACCGGTTCACTTGCTCAGCCCGCTGGTGCCTTCGACCTACCTGCTGGTTGCTCTGGCCGGTATCGAGTTCGGTGATCACCAGCGTTTCACCCTGAAATGGGCGATTCTGGTCTGCATGTGCATCCTGGTCGCCGCGCTGCTGATGGGCATCTTCCCGTTCTACAGCAGCATGTAAGCCTCGCGACCTGTCACCAAGGCTCGCCGTCGACTTGAACGTTGACGGCGAGTTTTTGCGTTGTGGGTGTTCAATTACTTGAAGGCCGATACTGCAATGCTTCGGCCAGATGGCTGCGAGTGATTGCGTCTGCCTGCTCAAGATCTGCCAGGGTTCGGGCTACCTTCAGCAGCCGATGCGCTGAACGCAATGACAGCGTCAGACGCTCGCAGGCAGTTTCCAGCCAGCTTTCGTCGGTGCTCGACAGCGCGCAGTGTTCATGAAGCCCTGGCAGGTCAAGAAACGCATTGGCGCAGCCCTGACGGCGTTGCTGACGTTCGCGAGCCTGCGCGACCACCGCTGCGGCACTTGCGGTGTTTTCACTGGTGGTAGGGTCGGGGTTGAGCGCGGTGGCTTCACGGGCGACGGTCAGGTGCAGGTCGATCCGGTCCAGCAACGGGCCTGATAGCTTGTTGCGATAGCGCTGCACCTGCTCGGTGGAGCAACGGCAGCGTCCGGTCGGTTCGCCGAGATAGCCACAGGGACACGGGTTCATCGCCGCTACCAGCTGAAACCGCGCCGGAAAGCGCACGCGATCCCGCGCCCGGGAAATCACGATATGCCCGGATTCCAGCGGCTCTCGCAACACCTCCAGCACGCGGCGATCAAACTCTGGCAGCTCATCGAGAAACAAAACCCCGTGGTGGGCGAGGGTAATTTCACCGGGTTGCGGACGACTGCCACTGTCGGCTTTCGAAATAACTGAGAAAGGGCTAGGCTAGAGGCCTTTGTTGGCCATAAAACGCTTCTGAAATTACTGAGAAGAATGTCGGTAATAAATGAGACCAGATAAAAAATGATCGGAAATAAATGCGACCAAATTAAACCGGTCCGGAAGATCAAGCCGACTCGCCGTAGCATTTCAGGAGTGATGGCTTTCAAGGGGCTCGGTGGTGTTGCTTTCGAATCGTCGTTGGAAAGGGATTTTTTGAAACGGATGCGGTTCTCTCACCAGGTCGAGTCGGTTATCTCCCAACCGGTTGAGGTTCCTTTCACCGACTCTTTGGGCCGTCCCCAGATCTACACTCCTGATTACCTTGTTTTCTATCACCAGCAGCACCTGCCCTATTTCGGCGCAATGCAACCGCTGCTGGTGGAGGTCAAGCCGAGGGAGCAATGGGTAGAAAATTGGCGAGACTGGTCAGGTAAATGGAAGGAGGCTCGCCGGTTGGCCCGTAGCCAGGGGTGGCAGTTCCGCATTTATGATGAATCGCGCATTCGCGGTCTCCCGCTCGAAAACATTGTGTTCCTGGAACGTTTCGAGCGAATGATTTTTGAACAAGGCGACATCGTTGCTGTGTTGAAGACGCTGCGTGAGATGGAAGTCGCCCCAGTGCACTACCTTCTGGCACGGCACTTCAATGGTATTTTCCGTGACCGGGGCGTGTCGCTGCTTTGGCACTTGATCGCCACGCGTCAGGTCGACTGCGACATCACCGAACCTCTGAACCACGATCTCGAACTGTGGGTCCCCGATAATGAAACTGTATGAAGACGACACCAGCGAGCACCTGGTTCCGTTTGAACCTGCTCGGTCACGCGTTGCCATTGAAGTCGGCGCGATGGTGCGCCGGGACAAGGAAATTTACCGGATCGTTCAAATCCTAGATCTACAAACGGTGATCGGGACCGAGGTCGAGACGGGCCGCAGTGCGGCCCTTCAAATTATCGACCTCAGAGCTGTAGATCCGGAGAAACTGGACGGGCTGTACGTTAACCACGATATCAGCAGCATCAGTTCGGATGCCTGGGCTATAGCGCAAAAGCGCTATTCCGCGATTCTGCCTTTATTGGGCAACACGGTGTTGTCCAAAGAGACAGTGGCAGCGCGTGCGAAGGCCACCGGGATCAGCCCGGCAACCCTTTATCGTTGGCTGGATCGTTACAGTCGATGGAATGAGGTTCTGGCTCTTGTTCCGCGCAAGCGCGGTTGGCGCGAGGGCAGCACACGTCTTTCTGTCGAAGGAGAAAAGCTCGTACAGGACGTGCTGGATGATTACTACCTGACGGTGCAGAGGTACACGGTTCAGTCCACGATTTCGGAGATTGAGCGCAGAGCGCGAGCGCTCGATATCCAGCCTCCTGGCGCATCTGCTATCAGGGCGCGGATTAGGCAGATTCCCGAGGTGGTGAAGCTTCGTCGGCGTGGTTATGCCGAGCAGGCGAACAACAGACACACTCCTTCAGTCGGACAGTTTCCGGATGAGGGCTATCCGCTGGCCGTTGTGCAGATCGACCATACCCCGGTCAACCTCATTGTGGTGGACGAACGACATCGTAAGCCAATTGGCCGGCCTTGGCTCACCCTCGCCATCGACGTCTACTCCTGCATGATCGTTGGTTACTACTTGGCGTTCGAGGCGCCTTCCGAGACATCTGTGGCGATGTGCATCGCACATTCAATACTTCCCAAGGAGGCTTGGCTGGCTGCTCACGACATTCGTGGTGAATGGCCTGTTTGGGGGTTTCCACGAACAATTCATACTGACAACGGTGCTGACTTCCGGGCGCAGAACATCGTGGATTCCTGTAAGAACTACGGGATAGACAGCGTCTTCCGGCCATCCAAAGTTCCAAAATACGGTGGTCGAATTGAGCGGGTGCTTGGCACTTTCATGAGAATGGTGCATGAGCTGCCAGGCACTACCTTCAGTAACCCTCAGGAACGCGAGGGCTATGATTCGGATGCTAAAGCCGTTCTCACGATGGCGGAATTCGAGGTATGGCTGGTTCGATCAATTTTGAAGTACCACCAGACCTATCACAAAAAGATCCACATGAGCCCTGCTCGCAAGTGGCAGTTGGCGTTCTTCGGCAATCGGGAGGTTGATCCTCTGGTCAGTGTGCCGGCGCGGCCCACCGATCCTTTGGCTGTCCAGTTGGATTTCCTACCATCGGTTCGCAGGACTGTGCAGACGTACGGTGTGCAGTGGGATCTGTTCTACTATTCCGAAGCGCTGCGTCATTGGATCAATCAAAAGGATCCCGCGACCGGGAAGGCAATCAAGTTGCTCTTCAGGCGTGACCCGAGGGATGTCAGCGTCATTTGGTTCTATGACCCTGTTCTGAAGCAGTATTTTCGCGTACCGGCCTCATACCAGGCATTCCCTGCGGTGACGCTTTGGGAATATCACGCTGCCAAGGATAAAGCTGTCAGCGAAGGGCGGGGGAACATTGACGATGCATTGATCGCCGAGTACGCCGTCGAAAACCGAAAGCTAGTCGAGGAGGCTTCTGCGACCAGCAAGAGAGCTCGCAAAGACGCTCAGAAGAGTCGTACCCACAGCAAGAAAGGTACACCGGCCCAACCCACAAAGCCCGTAGCCAAGCTGGTGCTGGATCTCGTGCAGGAGGATTCTGACCTGCTTATGCTTTCGGAAGTCGAATCGACAGGTGAAGTCGAATGAGCACATACGACCACATCCATCCTGATTTTCGACCAGTGTTGCAGTTGAGCGACCGGGAACGGATCCTCTTCATAGGAGAGGAACGTTGGATAGGTTATGCATTGGCTCGCACAATCCTCGACACGCTCAATGATCTGATTGTCATGCCCAAGCGAGCCCGCATGCCTAATTTGCTGATCGTGGGGGATTCCAATAACGGTAAGACGACCGTTATCAGGCGATTTCAGAAAACGCATGGCGAAGGGTACGTCGACGAAAATGATGATCCGGTCCGCCCCCTGATTTTGGCAGAGGCCCCATCGACTGCTGACGAGAAGGCGCTGTATGTGGCTCTTTTGGAACAGCTATGGATGCCTTACAGGATCACGGATACCAAGTTGGCGTTGCGCTACCAGGTTATTCACTCCTTCCGCGAGCTTAAGGTCAGAATGCTGATCATTGATGAGTTCCATTCATTGCTCACAGGCTCTGCAATCAAGCAGCGTGAGGTGATGAACGCTTTGAAGTCCCTCTGCAACGAGCTGGTGATTCCAATCATTGGTGTTGGAACCACGGATGCTGTTCGCATCCTCCATCATGATCCACAACATGCCAGTCGCTTCGATGTTATCAAGCTCGATCAATGGAAGCTCGATCCCGAATTTCAGCGCATGCTCAAAGGCTTTGAGTCGATACTGCCTTTGAAAAAGCCTTCTGGGCTGGCACATCCAGACAAGGCTCGGCGTGTACACGCGATTTCCGGCGGTAACCTTGGGAATGTACACCGGCTTCTGATGGAGTGCTCGAAGCAGGCCATAGTCTCCGGCAAGGAATGCATTGACATAGAACTCATCGAGAGCATGTCATGGTTGCGTCCTACTCGTGGCATCCGGGAGCAGTCTCTGTAAACCCGGTCTGGCCTCTTAGTAAACCGCTGCTTACGGACGAGCTTCTGACTTCCTGGATTATCAGGATGGCTCTGGCTCACGGCTGCTCACCAGCAGCGTTGACAGCAATCGCATGGCCTGGCACTAGGGCTTGGGCAAGTGATTTGGATCGATCTGTTTCAGTGAGTAGGCTTGCGGTTCTGAGTAAGCAGTCGGGTGTGCCCTGCGCAAGCTTGCAGTCTGCTACCCTCAAAAATGTTATGACTTCGATTGTGCGTCAGCCGCACAGATTACTGCGCGCAAGCTGGCCTTGGCTGACGGTACTGGGTTGTCGAGGCGGTCATCATAGCGGAGGGCTGCAATGCTGCCCGGATTGCATTGCGCAATCCAATTCACGTTTTTTCATCCAGTGGCGTTTGGCCTGGCATACCTGCTGCCCTATACATGGGGTGCAGTTGATTGAGCGGTGCGGGCATTGTCTGGCGCCTATGCAACCGGAGCTGCTGAGAGCCGGTGCTTCGCTCAGTGATTGCTACAGGTGCGGTGCTGCGCTAAGCGATGGCGCTCGGTGCGACGCTGCAGAAGCTGCGCTGGCTTTCCAGATATACGTGGACGAAAACATTGGCCGCTGGCCCTTGTACGGCTCATCGCCACTCGACTTTCGCGATTGGTTAACTGTTGCACGAACTTTGGTGAGCTTTGCTCAGGCAGCAGTGCGTCGCCATAGCGCTGCGGCTGAAAGATTCTTCGAATCACTAGGTATACCGCTTGAGTCCCTTCAACCGATTCCGTTGGGGTTGCCCCTTGAATACCTGTCTCCCGCTGAGCGCTCTGTCCTGCTCAGCATCGTGTGGGTGATAATGTCAGCCGGGCCACAAAGATTTATCGAAGCGGCACGGCATGAGTCACTTCCAGCCTCGACGCTGCATTTACCCACCAGTGGTTCTCCTCCAGTTTTGCTGGATCTGGTCGCCGCATTGCAGTCGCCCAGGCATCATCTGGTGAGCGGTGTTGACCGTGAACATCCCAGTAGCCCCGCGCAAACGCTGCGTATGTGGTTGCGACTGAAACGAAAGGTCAGACGACGTGGTATCCGTTGAACATTTGGCTCGCTGTGAATGCGACGGCTGCGGCCGTGCCATTGAGCAGCCTAAGAGGATTTACCAAGAAAAGCGCTATTGCGGCAACTGCTACCCGCGGCTGTTCAAGCGTCGACTATGTCCTGCCTGTGGCAATTTCGCCAGACTCCCGACATTCGATAAGACCGCTCGCTGCAGTGCCTGTTTAAGACGCGGTTCTTGTGCCCGATGCAACAAAGTCGATTTTAAGATAGGGCGGATCACCCCCTATGGGCCTGTATGCAAACCCTGCGCAGTGCACTTTCGTGAACCGGCAATCTGTGACGCCTGTGGAACGCTTTCTCAGCGAACAGCGAGGAACTCGCTGACCGGCAGATTGCTCTGCCCAAAATGCAGCGGCCCTGCTGCCGAAACCTGTCCTGATTGCCGGCGCCATCGCGTACTGATTTCGGAACTTGATGGTCGCAAGCGCTGCAAGGTATGCATTGAGCAGGGTGTGCTTGCGTGCGCGACTTGTGGTGTCAGCACACCAGCCGGGCGAGGCAAGGAATGTGAGAGGTGCTATTGGGAGCGAACCTTCCAAAAGCGCCTGGCAATCAATACCAGCGGTTTAAGCGTGCTATCTATGGCGCAGCGATTTGAGCGTTTCGGAAACTGGGTTTTGCTTGAGCTCGGACCCAAGGCTGCGGCCTTGAAAATCAACACCTATTACAAGTTCTTTAAAGAGCTCGAAAACGTCTGGCAGGGTGTGCCTCAGTACTCTCAGCTGCTGCGGCATTTCTCAGCCGAAGGATTGCGCCGTTCTCGTGTGCCGATGAGCTGGCTGAGCGAGTTCGACGGATTAGTGGTGTGCGAACAAGCCCGTGAGGAGGATTCGGAGCACCGACGTGTGCAGGGCATCATGGAGCAACCCCGAGAGTCTTGGCCTCAGCAGTTGATCACTGGTTATCACCGTATGTTGCAAAGTCGGCTGGCGGCCGGTGACATCAGTTTACGGTCCATCAGGCTCGCCTTGCGATCTGCTTCTGACCTTCTGGATCATTCGCGACTGAAGGCTGCCGCCATGATTGACCAGAAAGTACTCGACGGCTATTGGCGTAAGTCGCCGGGGCATGTGGCAAGTGTCACGGGGTTCGTCGGGTACTTGAATCAGGTCTACAACGCAGGGCTGAACTCTCGCCCGGATCCGAGGTGGGCAAGGCAACAGAAACAAGCGAAGCGCGAGAGAGAGCTTGTCGAATTGCTGCCACAACGCGACGAGACTAGCGATTTTGAGTCACGATGGATCGTTAAAGCCTTGGCTTATTTCCATGGGATTGGCAGGGTCAGTCGCAAGGGGCTGGTATATACGCCGGCAACCTACCAGGGGACTGCTGGATTCAACATCGAATGCTCACAAAGGGGGCTCTGGGTGCCATCAGCGAGCACCTATGAGCGAACCATAGAAGAATGATGGTGAGTCATGGAGGCTGACCTGCTGTTTGCTTTCGACCTGACTGCCACGTGGAGATTTACAGGCATGGCGGTCTTCCTTGGAAAAAGCTTGCTGAAACCTCAATCCTCTCGCGCTTGACCACCGCGGGACACTAGTGGTGACGGGACAGAGATCCAGGTTAGCTGAGCGTGATCCCAAGCTCGCTGAATTTGTTGATGAGGATGCTCCGGTAAAGAATTTCTTTATCGTGTTTGCCGTGGTTGAAGGTGACGTAGTCTGCTGGGTAGAGCTTGTTGAGCTTGCTGAACACCCCTCTGTAGCCAACGATTCTTCGGCACAGCTCGTTGACGAAATTTTTGAACGCCTCTTCATTTTCGCTGAATTTCATCAACAGTCCGGCAGATCCGGGGGGTATTTCACCTTTTTTGCCGTCCTTGCGCTGAACCTCGACGCAAAAATAGTTGCCCTTGATGGTTTTGATGCGCACGATCAGTATGCCTCGTCGCAGTCCAGCGCTCCGGTCCAGATACAGCCAGGACCGCACATCTGATGGCAGATCCTCTTCATTTTCGACCGCGAGTTCAACAATACCGAGGGGCGGCTTACTGCTGAATCGCGCCACGGGTGTGTACCAGTCCACGCGCAGAATCTGTTTCGGATTTTCAGCGCCAATCGACTTGAGCGCTTTCCAGATGTCCATGAAAAAGCCTTGGGTTTCGAGCACCACGTCGAGCGCAGCCTCATGCTCCTCATCCGATACCGTCTCTAACTTGCCAACTTGCTTTCCACTTCCCGTGCCGGTACCTGCGGAAACTCCATCTGCCTCAGGTGGTGCTGGCCCAAGGCGGCTTTTGTTGGCCTTCACCACGGATTTTGTTTTCTTCACTGGGCGCTTTGCGCCGAGTACTTTAAAAGGCGCCGCTTTCGCCTCATAGATTTCGGCATGCCGATCCGGCTCAACCGTGGATCGTTCTTGGAGAAACTCTTCGAGAGCGGCGCTTTTGATTGGGCGTGGCAGCACGAGCCTTCCCAAGCCATCCACACCTTCGCTGCTGTCGAACTTTAGCTTCTGAAATTCAACTTCCGGACCTTTGGGCATGTTCGTTCCCATAAGATCCAAGCACAAAAACGTTTTCCCGCCATTCAGCCATTTACCCCGGGCGAGGATTTCACCAGGGCCTTCGAGCCAGGGTCGGCATTCGAGGAGTATGGGCTTGCCCGGTGACTGGGAAATAAACTGCGAATTCACTCTCTTTACAGCGCTGGTTGTGCGTGGGTCATAAAGTATATGAGCCAGAAACACCGCATCGAAGAAACGCATTCTCGGGCCGGGGCGAACCAGCCAGACTGGCAGATTACGTTCTGCTACCGGGTTCTGAAAAAGAACGTTAGAAACATCGCTCCAGCGCAAATTGGCTAAAGCCCTGCAAATCTCCATGTTTCTGGCATAGGCACGTACAAAGTATTCGGTGCACGGGATCAGCAGATTGCGACCATCATCGAGCGAGAAGTTGAGAAGTTGAGAAGTTTGCAGCGATCGTCGTTTCCCAAGATTAGCGGATACTCCTCATCTGCAAAGAGGTGCCCTTGACCTGAAGCGATGAGCGCTCTGCGTGAGGTAGTCCGCCACTTCCCTGCATTGAAGTTGACCGCAAGCCTCTCGGTGTCGAGCTCGGTGTCAGAAATGCAGCGACCATTGCGCCAAATGGTGCCGACCCTGTAATGGGGAAGGCTAGGGAGACGCTGAACAATTAACCCGTTCGCACCGTCCCCATTTCCAAGCCGGTTTTTTTCAACCTGCCGGCCTTATTTTACGTTTCTCGAGCAGATTTCTGCCCTCATTTTGCTGAAAGGCGGGCCAGTCCCGCCTTTCAGACGGATTTATCCTGCCGTCTGTTGTAAATACCGCTTGGCCAGCATCAGATTGGCCAACCCAAACAAACTGAACAACTGCGCTGTATTCTTTTCCAGCCCACGGTAGCGAACCTTGCGATGATTGAAGCGCACCTTGATTACCTGGAAGGGGTGCTCGACCTTGGCACGCAGTTGCGCCTTGGCATATTCAATTTTGCGCTTGACCCGATACAGCACGCTGCCTTCGCCGTGCTGCTTGTAACTGCTTGGCCGTTCTGCAATCGACCAGATAACGTCCCGTTCAGCATGCTCCGGTCGCTTGGCCGCACCGGTGTATCCAGCGTCACCCGAAACATAGGTTTCGTCACCGTGAAGCAACTGGCCAACCTGGGTGACATCCGCCACGTTAGCGGCCGTCCCTACTACGCTGTGCACCAGCCCCGACGTGGCGTCTACACCAATGTGGGCCTTCATCCCAAAGTGCCATTGATTGCCTTTCCTGGCCTGATGCATCTCAGGATCACGCTTGCCTTCTCGGTTCTTGACCGAGGGCGGCGCGGCGATCAGAGTAGCGTCGACGATAGTGCCTTCCTTGAGCAGCAGCCCCCGGCTGGCCAGATGCTGGTTAATCGTTTCAAACAGCAGCCGGGTTAGCTGATGGACTTCCAGCAAGCGGCGAAAACGCAGCAAGGTGGTGGCATCCGGTGCAGACTCGCGACCCAGGTCGATACCCATAAAACCGCGGATGGCCTGGCTGTCGTAGACGGCATCTTCGCAACCTTCATCGGAGAAACCGAAACACTGCTGCACGACGTACATGCGCAACATGCGCGACACCCCTATCGCAGGGCGTCCGCGCTTGCCTGCGGTGTTGCTATAAAACGGCGCCACTTGCGCCTCCAGCAGGGCCCAGGGCACCAACTGTTCAAGGTCAGCCAGGAAGCGATCTCGGCGAGTCTGCTTTTTCTTGCCGGTATATTCGAGTTCGGAGAAGGTCTTCTGCACGCGCGTAACGCTCACGGAGAGGGAGGCTGTTGAAGGAACTTAGTGTGCCAAGGGTGGGGACAGTTGGCTATTTTTGCAGCGCCTCCCTAGGGTCTGTTCCCGTTTGCACGTAACCCATTGATCCTTATGAGAACAGCCCCGTATTGTTGGAGTTCTCACACAACACCAATACGAGCCTGCAATGCCCCGATTAATGCTCAGTGATGAGCACTGGCCGAAGCTACGAGAAATTTTGCTACACGAATCGATCTACAACAAGCGAGATTTGCGCACCACGGTTGAAGGCATGCTGTATCGCATGCGTGTGGGTTGCCCTTGGCGAGACCTGCCGAAAGCGTTTGGAAACTGGAGCAAGGTCTACAAGCGGTTCAATGCCTGGTCTGCTTCAGGCAAGTGGGTCAAGGTGCTTGAGGTGCTGATGACTGATCCTGACATGGAGTGGGTCTTCATTGATGGCAGCTATGCCAAGGCTCATCAGCACAGCGCAGGTGCTGCCAGCACGCAGGACCAGGCCATCGGAAAAAGCCGAGCCGGTAACACCAGCAAGATTCACCTGGCTGTAGACGCTTGTGGGCTGCCTATTGCATTTGACGTGACCGCAGGCCAGACCAATGATTGTTCGCAGGCGGCCTCGTTGATTGCCAAGGTGCCCGATGCAGAAGTGATCATTGCGGACAAGGGCTACGACACTGAAGCGATACGGGCTCAGGTCGAGCAGCAAGGCAGCAAAGTGGTGATTCCACGAAAGCGCAATTCTCTGAAAGGGAACGCAGATCTGGACAAAGGGTTATATCGCAATCGACATCTCGTAGAAAACGCCTTCGCCCGGTTGAAGCATTTCCGGGCGGTGGCTTCTCGATTTGACAAACTCAAGAGAAACTATGAAAGCGTCATAGCAATGGCCTGCGCTTTTCTGTGGCTACCAATGTGAAACGGGAACAGACCCTAGGGAGACGCTGAACAATTAACCCGTTTGCACCGTCCCCATTTCCAAGCCGGTTTTTTTCAACCTGCCGGCCTTATTTTACGTTTCTCGAGCAGATTTCTGCCCTCATTTTGCTGAAAGGCGGGCCAGTCCCGCCTTTCAGACGGATTTATCCTGCCGTCTGTTGTAAATACCGCTTGGCCAGCATCAGATTGGCCAACCCAAACAAACTGAACAACTGCGCTGTATTCTTTTCCAGCCCACGGTAGCGAACCTTGCGATGATTGAAGCGCACCTTGATTACCTGGAAGGGGTGCTCGACCTTGGCACGCAGTTGCGCCTTGGCATATTCAATTTTGCGCTTGACCCGATACAGCACGCTGCCTTCGCCGTGCTGCTTGTAACTGCTTGGCCGTTCTGCAATCGACCAGATAACGTCCCGTTCAGCATGCTCCGGTCGCTTGGCCGCACCGGTGTATCCAGCGTCACCCGAAACATAGGTTTCGTCACCGTGAAGCAACTGGCCAACCTGGGTGACATCCGCCACGTTAGCGGCCGTCCCTACTACGCTGTGCACCAGCCCCGACGTGGCGTCTACACCAATGTGGGCCTTCATCCCAAAGTGCCATTGATTGCCTTTCCTGGCCTGATGCATCTCAGGATCACGCTTGCCTTCTCGGTTCTTGACCGAGGGCGGCGCGGCGATCAGAGTAGCGTCGACGATAGTGCCTTCCTTGAGCAGCAGCCCCCGGCTGGCCAGATGCTGGTTAATCGTTTCAAACAGCAGCCGGGTTAGCTGATGGACTTCCAGCAAGCGGCGAAAACGCAGCAAGGTGGTGGCATCCGGTGCAGACTCGCGACCCAGGTCGATACCCATAAAACCGCGGATGGCCTGGCTGTCGTAGACGGCATCTTCGCAACCTTCATCGGAGAAACCGAAACACTGCTGCACGACGTACATGCGCAACATGCGCGACACCCCTATCGCAGGGCGTCCGCGCTTGCCTGCGGTGTTGCTATAAAACGGCGCCACTTGCGCCTCCAGCAGGGCCCAGGGCACCAACTGTTCAAGGTCAGCCAGGAAGCGATCTCGGCGAGTCTGCTTTTTCTTGCCGGTATATTCGAGTTCGGAGAAGGTCTTCTGCACGCGCGTAACGCTCACGGAGAGGGAGGCTGTTGAAGGAACTTAGTGTGCCAAGGGTGGGGACAGTTGGCTATTTTTGCAGCGCCTCCCTAGGGGGATGGACATCGCCCTGTTATTGCGCATCGCAGGACCATACCACCAGACAATGTAGTCGCCTGACCAATCTTGAGTTTTGGGATCAGGATTTCTGAGATCTGGCCTTCCGTATGCAAAATTGCAACGCGTCACTGCTTCAGTCACCGACCGCTTTCTCCTGGCTTTCAGCTCAATCTATTCCGCGCTTCATCGGCTCACCGATGTGCTGCTTACTTGATATCACTATCCAGTGTAAGGACCAAGCGCTCTGATGTGAACTCTCTGGGGCCTGTTGTCACGGCAATCGCGTCTTTGGGAAAAGGGCTCTAGCTAGAGCCTCGTCCATCAGAAATAACTGGTGTGAACACCGATCTTCTTGAAACGAATGTCATTAATGGGGCATGACCTGATCTCGTCGCCAGATGGTTCCAGCAATGGCAGCTGGCTTGAAGTCAGTGATGCCTGCAGAGCCCAATGGGGAAGTGGCTTGTAGTGGAGGATCAAGACTAAGCGTTTGCCCGGTGCTGAGCTGTAGCTGTGTGAAATACACATCGTATGAGTCGTTGATCTTGTTGATCAGACGTCCAAACAAGCGGCTACCTCGTGCGATTGCCACGTTGTCGTAGTCGTCGTAAACATTCTCGTACACCATCGCCGCAACATAGTTCGGGTCCACACGCTCCAGCGTCAGATTGAGGAACGTCCCTTCAGTTACCTCATACGGTACGCTTACGGGGCGCTGAGCGACTGCCGCCGGCTGTTGAGCCTGCGCCCAACCTGCAAAAATCAATACGTGAGTCACCACAGTGACCCAAACGAGTTTTTTACCTACCATCAATAACTCCTGACATCAGCGAGCCACCACGCGCAAACAACTCGCATTGGACGAAAAATTATTTTATGAATCTACTTGGGCGATCATCAATCGTCAGCGTCTGACTGCGCCTTGCGAGGCACCGATACCGACGGAGTGAAAAACATGGTGCGTTGAGAGGCCGGCATCAGGATGTCAGTTGACTTGATGCTGCTGCCTTTGCGGCGCTTGGTTCGCCTATCCTTGTCGAAGACTTCGATGTCCTTGCACAGGATCGGCAGGTGAAGCGCTTCACGAACGATGCTCTCGTTAGCCATAGTTCCGTTGGCCATGCCCCTCATCATCATTCTAAACGACTGCGTTGGCCGGTCGTAGATCTTGCGTGGCAGAAGTTCAGATAGCTCCGTCTCGATCCGCTTGCCGGTCACGCCATCGAAAAAATGCTCTTCACCGAAACCCAGGTTTCGCTGATCGGTCACCTGAATGTCGCGCTTGGTGTCGTAGCCAACAAACAATGCAGGCGTCATGGAGTGCGAAAAATGGTTGCCGTACTTCCAGTGGATTTCTTTCATTACCGCATTGGCGCGATAGCTATTGGCGAGGTGGATGAACCAGTAAGTCCTTGGATTGGAACCGAAGGGTGTAATAAAAAAGACCGTCATGAATTCCGCACCGCTTTCTTTAAGGAGCCGCTGATTTATTCGATTTTTCGTCCCTGCAACGCTCTGGAGGCCTTGATTTATCTGGGGGCAACAGCTGGGTTTTAGAATAAATCAGCGTCTCCTTAGGGTCGATAAAAAAGAAGGTGAAGTTATGCGATGCCCATGCGGCAATCTCAGGAATTTTGGTGGTGTAATCGCCTTGGATGCAGTCTGCTGCAACGCAGGAACTCGAATCGTCGTCGAGAAAGCTTTTCAGCTTTGAGAAGGCTTCTTTGTTTTTCTCGATGTATAAGGCGCGAAATTTAACTTTGCAGCCATGGACCTCTTCGAGCGACTTGGCGCAGTCTTTCATCAGCTTCAGTGAAATACCAATAGAGGTGTCGCGTAAATCCTCTGATTCTTCAGACCACGGTCCAGCGAAACAGTCTACGTAATTGATATCTGTTTCATTTCTGCCAATAATCATGAAAAGCCGTTGGAGATAGGTCTTTAGAATCGTGTGCTTTACGTAAGCCTGTTCCCGACCGTGGTACTCCACTGGTATCGCCGCCATAACACTTCCCTGTTGATGCGCTCGTTCACTGGTTAGCTAGGGAGGCGCTGATTTATTCGATTTTTCGTCCCTGCAACGCTCTGGAGGCCTTGATTTATCAGGGGGCAACAGCTGGGTTTTAGAATAAATCAGCGTCTCCCTAGACGAACAAGATGGATATTTCGTAGTGGCGATACGATATCTGAGCCGTTACGGGATGGCTACGCTGAGGACGTCCAGCGAGCTGTCGCTTTCTTGGTCATTACGCCCTAACAGAAGCATTCCTTCTTTGGCTTGTGTGAGCAATTCCTCTACCCGATTTGTTCCGGGGGTAGTCGAAAGCATTTCGATGGGCATTCTACCTGAAAACTGCGACTTGGGTTTGGAGAGCCAGCACTTAGCTTTTTCGACGTCCCCACAGAAAGATTCTGCGAGGGCCAAGATATGTGCGATTCGATAGAGGTAATCACTTTCGCTGTTACTCAGCCGTGCATCGCTCGATTGCAGTGGCTGTACGTCAATATTCACGATTCCAATAGCCCGCAATCCCTGAAGGCTGCTCCCTGTCAGCCCCGTCTCCACCAGCTCGTGGAGCTGCCCATCGGTTGCATCTGTTGAGATGTTGAGATGTTGAGATGTTGAGATGTTGAGATGTTGAGATGTTGAGATGTTGAGATGTTGAGATGTTGAGATGTTGAGATGTTGAGATGTTGAGATGTTGAGCAAATATCTCAAGCGGTGGCGATAGGTGCGAGAGAAGTCTTGCCGCGCAGCCACCCCGATCCTCGCCTGCCGCGTTGCCAAGTCTGATATCGGCCTCAGGATGATTGAGCGTCCGACAACATCAACCGCCAGATCATCGCCGATTGCCAAAGCCATTTGGTTCAACAACTCACTTGGCAAATTGATGATGAGATCGCCGCTACAATCGTTGGTCTCTTGGCATTGAATCGTCCACAGATGATGACTACTCATATCCGGCCACCTCGAACCTTCTAATGACGATGTATTTCAGCCTGGAGTTGCTCACTATCACTGCCCCACGAGGGCGTTGAGCTCATCAAGAGTGATCCCCTGTCGATTGCCCCAGCCAAGTAAAACGTACACGGTGTTCTTGGTCAGGAAATAACCTGCCGATTCAAAACCGATCTGAAAGGATATGCGCACCCAATCGCGGGGTTGGTAGCGTCCACGGCTGTCGAGACAACACACAGCGTGTAGACCAAAACCGGTTCCAATCCACGCGTGTGTGGCGCATTGAGTTCTTCGGCGTTGACGTCAATGTCCAGAATGGTCCAGTCGCTGACCAAGCAATATGGACGGGAAGCGAATTTTTCCTGTACAGCAAGGGCGGCTTCCTTTAGGGATAAACTGCACCCATCTGTCGGCTTACCTTGTCCGCTGAAAAGCCTTGCCAATCCTGTCAGGTTCATCATCAGTTCCTACCACATCAGCGATGTGCGTACATTCTGCGCTTCCTCATAAGACAGCGCTGGGGTCGTCCGATCCGGTCACATTTCTATCGGAGCCCTGATGCCAGAAGCTCTCTTCTATAGATCCTGAGTAACCCACTGAAATATAGGACTAACGCATCACTACGCTCCGGTTTGCGCCTGCGGACCTCAAGATCTGCGCCAATGGTATTTACTAGTAATCAGGATATTTGTGTTATCTGAACGCCTGCTGTCTGGAGCAGGTGGTACAACGTGGCAATTTTCGTGCGGCCCCCGCGTTTGGCACAATATGTGAAAATCACGCGCTGCTTGGCTCGGGTGAAGGCGACAAAAAATCCGGCGGTTGCTTCAATCTCATCGTTGGAAAAACTCCACCATGCTCCGTCGTCCAAGCCAACAAAGATGACAGTGTGATACTCCAGCCCTTTGCTTTTGTGAATGGTCATCAGTGGAATGGCATTGACGCCTTCATAGGTGTCGAGTGCCGAAGGCCAATCTGCACATTTGATTGCACAGTTAAATAGATGTGTTGCAGCAGCGTCGAGCACCTTTTCGAGCCATTCTCCTTGTGCGTAAGCAGGGTGTCGGCTCTTGAGGTGGCCAAGTCCAACAAAGCCCATGACCTCATCAACTAGTGATCGTGCGGCTTTCAGCGTAGTCGGTAAACTTGACCGGTTCGCACCAAGCCAAATCGCGCAGGCGTCCAGTTCGCGTGTGAGTTTGGAGTGCCCGATTTCATCGTCGAACTCGACTCCCCGCAACGATGCCATCCATTTTTGGCATTCAGACCAGTAGCGTCCTGCCCGGAGTGTCATGGATAGGCGAAGTAGCGAAACCAGAAGTACCGAGACCTCCTCGACGAGCAACTCCTGCAACATAATCGCTCCGACCAGCCCTGCCTCATTGCGTAAGCTCAGTCCCTGAGCCGTAAAAGCCGGCTCTAGCACCTCGGCATATTCCCCCGCCTTCTGGCGAACAAGGAGAACGAAATCGCGTGGTGTGAGTTTGCCCGACGCGATGTTCGACGCAACAGATACGGCTAGATTGTGTGCTTCTGCATGTGGGCTGGGGAAGTCGAAAACCGTGCAGCTTTCTTCGTTAATCGTACCTGCCGTCTGTGAAATGGGTTCAACCGCTGCGATGTCCAAGGCCTGAGCCAAAATATGCTGGATACGTACCAAGTCAGGCGAGGAGCGGTAGTTGTTGTAGAGGGACGTCCGCTTAGCCGAAAAATCTGCGTCGAATTCGGAGAAAGGGTCATCCATTGCCATAGCCCAGCGCATGATTTGCTGTTTGTTATCACCGACGGCGGTTAATACGGTGTCAGTACCTCGGAAAATGGTACTCACAAGATCGTATTGGACCTGCGTCGTGTCTTGGAACTCGTCCATGAAAAGATGAGAGTAAGTCAGCCGAAGCGCGTCACGTGCCATGGAATTAACTCGCAGTAAAAGCTCTGCGAGTCTGCCTATCATGGGGAAAGACAAGACACTTTTTTCACCACCGTGGAGGGATGCCCGCCAGAATAAATCCGCAGCCCATTGGCCGACGGTCGGACACAGCCATCCATCAATCGGGAGCGGTTGGCCGAGTACATAGTTGCGCTCGAATATTTTCGGTCCGACTGCGCGTAGATCCGCCCTTGTGCCAATTGTCGTTGGAGGCAAGCCAACGTCTTGAAAGAGGAAGTCTTTGTAGTCGCGCTCGTAGTAGCTTGTGATTTCGTAATCGGGTCGGGGTCGCCAACGCTCGGGCAGTGATTGGCCGAAGCGATCGACCAGGCTCTTTGCAAACGCATCAAACGTCATGGAGTCCAAACGACCGGCATGGTCAGGGTGACAGCGCTTTCGCACGCGGCTGGCGAGGTTGGAGGCAGCATCTCTTTTGAAACTGATCGCAAGAATACGTCTAGGCGCAGGTGCTGCACCGGTTTGTAACAAATAGGCGGCACGCTGCGCGAGTAATTCAGTCTTGCCCGCGCCGGGGCCTGCGATGACGGATCGGTTTACGTGTGAACAAACCACCTCAAACGCGTGCTTTTCAAGAGATTTTACCCCTACCGGTTTCCAGTTTTCTGAGCTGACTCTTCGCGACGATAAGGTCATGTTCAGTCCCGCCTCAACGACGCGGAAATGTGTTTGAGCACTGAAGCAAGCACAACTGGCATGTGCGCTACCAGTTGCGCCTTTGTGATATGAGTCAACGCTGCAAGGTGGGTTGCAGGCTTACTGTTAGTGAGAAAGTGGTAGCGGTAACTCGGGAATTGAGGGGGATAACCAACAAAGGGCCCTGTGTAGGCTTTTAATCCGGGACCTGCCGTTCCCAATACCACTTCGGCGGCTTTGTCAGCGGCCATGCGAGAACCCCCGCGCTCGGGGACGATGGCTGCATAGGCGGCAGGGAATGCTTCCAGCATTGCTAGATCTAAATCCAGCGGTGAGGAGAAATACACTCCATGAGCTTTTAGGTTGTTGTTGATCCATGACAGGAGGCCGCTATGATCGACCGAATCAGGCCAATTATGCATGTTCGCTAAGTCGGCATCGGATAAGATGCCAGTTGTAATTCTCAGCACTTCGGCTTTCGGTGCACCGAACTCGATCAGCTTTTCGATCGCCGTTTTGACTCGTCTAAAACCGCCTCCATCGCGCCCTAGGTCAAGATCCAACAGCGTGGCGTGAGGAATACCCAGATGTTTAAGCAAGCGCCAAAAATGCTGAACATGACGTCCACCCAATGGGACAATAGCGACAAAGGCTGGATCGATCAGCAAATTCAGCGCCTCTGCGAGTCGCGGTAAAACAATTCTTTCCGAATCTCCCTCAACCAGCAAAACAAACCGCGCAAAATAAAGCTCTGGGTAGGCCAACATCGCACCCCTTACAAACTTGCTAGCCTCCACGTCGTTGACTGGAAGCTTAATCCGCTTGACCGTAGACACGCGCGTTTTGGGGTCGCATCTACAGTATCGAACTTCCGTCGGATTGACGCGGCTAAGTACTGCGGGTGAGTGACTGGTGACAATGGCTTGCGCGCTGCCATCGGTTGTGAGTGATCGGACTTGGCGGATGATGCGAGCAAGGAAATATGGCGAAAGGTGGTTCTCTGGTTCCTCCAAAGCGAAGATCGTCAACGCAGGTATCCGCAGAGCGTCACTTCGGAAGCCCTCAATTGATCCCGCTACAACCTCACGCTCTAGGTCGAAGACGGCCGCAGCCAGAGCGAAGTAAAAGAGCGATTGTTGACCGTCGCTGAGCGCCTCGATACCGCGCTCCTGACCGTCAGGTCCCTGCTCGAACATGACTGCAATTTTGTTGACGACCTCCTCGAACCTGCGACTTACCAGACTCAGGCGCGGATTAGTGTCGACGACGTCATCATGAAGTGCCGACCACCGCGTCTGTAGAGCTTCTGTGATTGCGGCAATTGCCGCTTCTTCCTCGAAGGCAGAGGCAAGATTTTCGGTAGCGTCATGAACCGCCTCTTCGGTATCGGACGACCACTCGATCGCGCGTAACAAACGAGCCGCCAATGCTCCGGCAGTCGCCCGGGTCTGAGCAGCAGCGTCTCTGCTTGCCGGTGTGTAATACAACTGAATTAATCCCCGATCGGCTACGGAGACGGGGTGGCACTTGTCTTCTGGCGGTGCATCGTCGAGCGTGTCGACCCAGTGCAGGGTTTGCGAAACCTCGCCTTCCACGGTTCCATCGTCCTCCCACTGAGCGTCAAGCCGAAGACGACAGACGGGAGCATCGTCTGGTCGCTCGATTAGCATATGCCGAAATGAAGGTGCGATCGTTTCTGGCGTTGCAGTTCCATCAATCAGTTCGGGAAGGGCGATCAAAACCTCAATGTAGAGGTGCTTTGATTCAAGACTGGTGGGATCGTCATCAGGTCCCAAGTGAAAGTCCGAGCGACGTACGGTGCGTTGTGCCCGAGTCACTCCAAACAGCTTCGCCAACGCGTGTAGAAGCGCAGTTTTCCCTGCCGCGTTGGGGCCGACGATGGTCGTGATCTTTGGCGAGATTGTTACGCTGATAGGACGGGGCGCAAAGCAACGGAAACCAGATAGGACGGCAGATTCGATTAGCACAGGATCCCTTCCTCTATGCCGCGACGGATATGGGTTTATCGCGGGCTGACATAGCGTAGGCAGGAGAAGAGCGTCTTGCCACTAAGAGCGCTGAATTTGAAGCACTAAAGGAGCAAATTAGCCCCTTAGGAGACGCTGATTTATTCTAAAACCCAGCTGTTGCCCCCAGATAAATCAAGGCCTCCAGAGCGTTGCAGGGACGAAAAATCGAATAAATCAGCGCCTCCTTACCAATCACTGGTCTTGTCCTTTCAGGAAGAGGCATCGCGCTCTGTCGCACTAAAGGCAGTGCGCCCGCACGATAGGGCAAATCGTAGCCTCATTTGGTGTGCTCACCGAAATAAGAACCACCGGCCCGAAATTCGTCACGCGTCGAGACCAAGCTCGACGCGTGAGGGTGGACGCAACAACTGGCTCTTTGCTGGATCACTACGCAGTGGACAACGGGCGGCGGCAATCATGAGCTTGATCCGTATGCGTATCTGAAAGACGTGTTCACGCGTCTGCCGACGCAGCGGGCGAGTGAAATCGATCAGCTGTTACCGCATAAGTGGCAATCGGTTTAATCACGCAAGGCGTGATGGACGGACGCATGCGGCGAATTTCAACAGCTTGCCAGAGAGCAAATATTTCCCAATAGGCTAGGAACTGCAAGCTGGTGCGGCTCCACTAAAACCTCCGCCCTCTCCACAAGGGTAAAAATGAGGACTGCAGGCCTGCTCCTGCACCGTAATTTTTTTGACAAAGAGGTTTTCAATGAATCGCATTTCAACCAGCTCAGTAAATTCCAGCTTCAATTACACGGCCCCTACGGAGGAAGCGCAAAACCGCTTCGCCTCAGCGCCCGACAATTCCCCTCTAGTTGTCACCACAACATCTATCGCCCAAGCGTCGGAAGGGCTACAAAGGCCGGGGGCAACGCTAAGCATGCAGGCCCAGCGACTGCGCCAATTGATGGGGAGCCCGTCTGAGCAGTGCCGGAGGGACACAATGTTAGCTAAAGCTTTTGATGCTCAACGCCTAAACATTAACACTCAAGCAGGCTCTTCCAACAGCCCACACTTGAACGCTCTCAACACGCTCCAACAACGACACTTCAAACCTGCGGCTGGTGGGCTAGAAATCCCAGTTACATCCAACTCCTTATTGGGCGGTGGCAGGCAAGTCTATCAAATTGGCTCATCGTCACGCGAGCTAAGCCACCGACCGGTCAATGATCAGGACCGCGCGCCCTTCAGGGCGCTTGAGCGGCTGCACGCCGAGTTGTTTAGAGGTGGGCCGATTGAGTTTGTGCCTAGAGGCAGCAACGTGTTGGCCTCAAACGTGAGGGATGTCGACATGGACGAGTTCGATGTCATCAACTCTAAAGACGGCTGCCAAGGCATTGGCACCACTGGCCTGGGACCCTGCATTGCAGTGTGTGCAAGAGGCATGGATAGAGAAGGGCTTCCGGTGCTGGGTGTCTATCACCACAGTGGTATCGGCTCACCAGAGGATACCATGGCTACTCTCGATCAAGCGATGCGCGATAAAGGTGCTTTGCAAATCAAATACTCCCTGGTAGGCGGCATGATCATGCCTAAAGAGGAAGAGGCTGGCAGCTATGACGACGAGCTAAGCTTTTTGGCATTGAAAGGCAGTTATTCAATCGAAGGGGCGCGCTTGCATGTATCCGAAGGCGAAGAGGACGTGCATACCGGCGAGTACAACAGTGTCAATGTTCTGCTGATGCCTGACCGCGTTCTGTACGGTCGCGACACGCTCTACTGCTGAGTGGGTTGTGGTGAAAGTGACCACTACACAGGTACCTGGTCAGATTCAGTGCAAAAGAATTTTTAGCCCGAATTTTGCTAGCGCGTCAAAGCTCACGGCGAGATATCTAGGGGGGATTGGGATGCCTGTATCGTTTAAAGGATGAACAGGCATTCTCCTGTGTCGATCAGTTTTGCGTAGGTGTGGATCTATCAGAGCTTTAGGGAGGCGCTGCAAAAATAGCCAACTGTCCCCACCCTTGGCACACTAAGTTCCTTCAACAGCCTCCCTCTCCGTGAGCGTTACGCGCGTGCAGAAGACCTTCTCCGAACTCGAATATACCGGCAAGAAAAAGCAGACTCGCCGAGATCGCTTCCTGGCTGACCTTGAACAGTTGGTGCCCTGGGCCCTGCTGGAGGCGCAAGTGGCGCCGTTTTATAGCAACACCGCAGGCAAGCGCGGACGCCCTGCGATAGGGGTGTCGCGCATGTTGCGCATGTACGTCGTGCAGCAGTGTTTCGGTTTCTCCGATGAAGGTTGCGAAGATGCCGTCTACGACAGCCAGGCCATCCGCGGTTTTATGGGTATCGACCTGGGTCGCGAGTCTGCACCGGATGCCACCACCTTGCTGCGTTTTCGCCGCTTGCTGGAAGTCCATCAGCTAACCCGGCTGCTGTTTGAAACGATTAACCAGCATCTGGCCAGCCGGGGGCTGCTGCTCAAGGAAGGCACTATCGTCGACGCTACTCTGATCGCCGCGCCGCCCTCGGTCAAGAACCGAGAAGGCAAGCGTGATCCTGAGATGCATCAGGCCAGGAAAGGCAATCAATGGCACTTTGGGATGAAGGCCCACATTGGTGTAGACGCCACGTCGGGGCTGGTGCACAGCGTAGTAGGGACGGCCGCTAACGTGGCGGATGTCACCCAGGTTGGCCAGTTGCTTCACGGTGACGAAACCTATGTTTCGGGTGACGCTGGATACACCGGTGCGGCCAAGCGACCGGAGCATGCTGAACGGGACGTTATCTGGTCGATTGCAGAACGGCCAAGCAGTTACAAGCAGCACGGCGAAGGCAGCGTGCTGTATCGGGTCAAGCGCAAAATTGAATATGCCAAGGCGCAACTGCGTGCCAAGGTCGAGCACCCCTTCCAGGTAATCAAGGTGCGCTTCAATCATCGCAAGGTTCGCTACCGTGGGCTGGAAAAGAATACAGCGCAGTTGTTCAGTTTGTTTGGGTTGGCCAATCTGATGCTGGCCAAGCGGTATTTACAACAGACGGCAGGATAAATCCGTCTGAAAGGCGGGACTGGCCCGCCTTTCAGCAAAATGAGGGCAGAAATCTGCTCGAGAAACGTAAAATAAGGCCGGCAGGTTGAAAAAAACCGGCTTGGAAATGGGGACGGTGCGAACGGGTTAATTGTTCAGCGTCTCCTTAGAGAGCTTCTCACCACTGAGCATGATTCAAACGAAATGCCGAGTTCTCTCCAGAATTCTAGCGAGCAAGCCTGCTTCGACAGACGAGACTGCTGGTCGGCGGAACTCTACGACATTACATTCAGCTAAAGGATAGGCGTGTGAAGACTCTATGATCGTTGCCACAGGCAGGTACGATTGATCGCCGATGTCCAAAGCTTCGAATGACAAAGTCAGCTGAGTGCCCTGTTCTGAGTAATCAAATTCATCAACGATTTTCATAAAAATGCTCCAATGCTGCTACCGATAACCGGTTGATCTCAAATGCCGCGCGAGGATAAACCCTGAACGATGAGAGATTCAAGAGTCGGAATAGCTTCCATTGTGACAAAAGCGACGGGATGAGCCTCCCTGGTTTGCATAACGCCCTCCGAGTTTTTCCGACCTTTGGGGTGAGCAGAGAAGAAGCGAAGAAATCGTGAGGGCGCTACGCCATCGAACGGCATCACTCTCACCTTATCCGTTTCATTCTCATTTTCAGTTATAGCATCCTCGTGAAGCTTCGTCGCAAGGCTCTTCCGGTAGGGCTCCAAAAAGTAAACCTCACGTACACCAGCTGCGACGATGTGCCGCGCACATGAATGACATGGATACGTGGTCACAAATAGTTTCCCATCACGGATTTTCCCGCCATCGGTGCTTCCAGCACTGAGTAAAGCATGCATCTCGGCGTGCACAGCACGAGAAAACTCAATCAGGCTCTTGAGTTGGGATTTCTTCCGTATTGCCTTGTAGACCTTTTCGCGGTTTGCTTCATCGATGAGCCCTTCGCTCGATAGCAAATCGACGATAGCGTTCGAGATGACCTCTTTCTCCTGATCGTTGGAGCATCGACCGCCTTCGAGGTTCCAGCAGCGTCGATCTTCATCTGGGGAGCTTCCATAAGACTCTGTCTGGTAGAGCCCGCCGAAGGCTTTGGGTACGTCATTCCACCCCGTTGCTAATATTTCCCCTTCCTCGCTTGTAATTGCAGCGCCGACCTGACGGGAGAGGCATGCGGAATTTCGTGCGGCGGAAAATGCTGCATACATAGCGCGCTCGTTGAGGGTTGGCGTCGCGATGACTGTTCCCAAAATGAGATCAAGGAATCGTTTAACGCGTCCTTTGCGATGCGTGTCGGTCGTTTTTTCTACGCGTAAGAAGAAGTCTGCTTGCGGAAAGGTGTCTTCGACTCGTTGCCCGTGATCCATCTCTTCGCCGGAGTCTCGATCGATCAGATCGTGAATCTGATCGCCTTGGCCTTTGTAGCGTTCTAGCCTGGTGATTCGTAGCTCAATCGGGGAATAGACGCCTACCACATGCAGCATGTCCCCGTAGACGGAGCGCAGCAGGCGGAGTTCGTCGATATGTTTAATTGAGTCGATAATGTGGCAATAGCGGACAGTGATCTTTGGAGTCGGCGGCGAACCCGAAGTGTCGAAAAGGTCAGGCTCTTGAATTTTTTCAGCAGCCTGCTGCGCTTCTTCTCGTTCAAGGGTAATTCGACGAATGGCGAAGCGCGCCAAGATCTCGTTTCCATGTTCTTCGCGAAGTTTGTTACCTGCTTCAATTAGCTTGAGGATCGACTTCTCACCCGTCAGCGACTTTTGCTTACGGATTTCGTCACTCAGCCTGATGATGTTTACTTTTTCGTAGTTGTAATCGGTGCCAAGTAGCAGTTCCTGGAATGTTTTTGCCACGTCGTGCAACGGTGTTCCCATCGGTCCGCACAACGCGATAACAATCTCTGGAGTGATCGTTTTACCGATTGCACCGATGTCGTCGAAATGCCCGCCTTTATTACTGTTAGCCGATGCTATGAGACGAAAATCCGGAGCTGCCATAACGATCCCTGCTGGTAGGTGAGCTTCACTGGTGAATCATCGCACAATGACATCACCGTTTAGTAGCTTTGCGTTAAATAGCGTCTCCAAGCGTAGTCAGCAGTCGCATTAATTTCGAGAATTTCTCATTTATTTCGAAAACCGACAGCCACCGCCCACCAACGCCGGCCCCGATGCCGAGTGATGCGGTTGCCGAAACGGCCGCTGCGGCCAACTGGTCAGCGGCACCTGACTGGCGACCGACTGGATCGCCGCCACTTCCAGCGCTTCGTGCTCATCCAGCGGCGGCAACAAACCCGGCAGGCGACTGGCGAGCAACGTCTTGCCGGTGCCAGGCGGCCCACTGAACAACAGGTTATGTGCACCGGCAGCGGCAATCACCAATGCACGTTTCGCTGCGGTCTGGCCCTGCACTTCGCTTAAATCCGGATACGGCTTGGGCTGGTGCAACAGACCGCTGGACTGATACGGCGCAATCACCGTGCGCCCGTTGAAATGCGCGACCAGCTCCAGCAAATGATTGACCGCGAGCACCCGCAACCCCGACGCCAGACAGGCCTCCTCGGCATTCACCGCCGGAATGATCAGTGTCCGCTCCGCAGCACGCGCCGCCAGCGCAGCAGGCAACACCCCCTGAATCGGCCGAAGCGCCCCCGACAGCGCCAGCTCGCCCAGACACTCAACATCCTGCAACGCAACCAACGGGATCTGCCCGCTCGCCGCCAACAAACCCAGCGCAATGGCCAGATCAAAACGACCGCCATCCTTGGGCAAATCAGCCGGCGCAAGATTGAGCGTGATACGCCGCGCCGGAAAATCCAGCCCGGAATTGAGAATCGCACTGCGCACCCGGTCCTTGCTCTCCTTGACCGCCCCCTCCGGCAAACCGACCAGCGTCAGGGCTGGCAGGCCATTGGTCAAATGCGCTTCAACAGTGACCGCCGGGGCTTCCACTCCAACCTGGGCACGACTATGGACGATAGCCATCGACATGGATCATTCCTTGATATGGGCGATGGGTGGGTATGGTGCTTTATTTGAGGCGCGGGGGTGGGTGGGGAATGGATACAGGGTGTGAGGGGGAGAAAGGTGTCACAAATTAAAGATGGTACGGCCTACGCCCTGAGAACGTACTTGCACACCTGCCTAGCGTTACAGCACGATGCCTGGCTCAAGACTAAGGACAGACACGATGATCAAGCCCCCTGAACAAGAAACCTCAATGTGAACTCACCTGTTTGTAAGGTTGGGAACGAAGATCTCGGTAACCGCATGATGAAGGTTGATCATGCGGGTGAGCATGGTGCGATCTGTATCTACAGCGGGCAATTGTTGATGGCCCGGCTTTTCGTTCCGAGCATGGTGGACGAGCTCAAAGAGTTTCTCTCCCATGAGCGACGCCATCGAACAGTCTTTCAGGAGGAACTGCAACGTCGTAATTATGCCCGCTGCCGCAGTTATTGGTTGTGTGGCATCGGCGGCTTGGCATTAGGTCTTCTGACTGGCATCTGCGGCCGCAAAGCCATTGTCGCTACTACCGTCGCGGTTGAAAGTGTGGTGCTCAAGCATTTGGCGCACCAGCTTGATGTGCTCGTCAATATTGATCCCTATGCGGTGGCGGCCATTACTTCGATTGTGGAGGAAGAGCAGCATCATCATGACCACTCAGCGGCCCAGATTGATGTGCGCGATCCTTGGTTTCGAATGCTGACGCCCATGGTGACGGCATGGACTGAGGCCGTAATCTGGATGGGTATGCGCTCTTGAAAACGTGTATGACGCGTCGGTTTTAGTTCAGCTCCAGAATCTGCTGCTCCAACTGGCGATTTCGTTGCTGCTCATTGGTCAATGGCTTGCCAATTCCCGGCTCACCCAACAGTTCGGCCTTTTATTGCTCAACCATCGCCGCACTGCCGTATCACTCAGATTCATGTCGAGACAGACCGAGTTCACACTCTGCCCCTGACCAATGATGAGCTTGCAGACATCAAGCTTGAAGGCTGCATCGAATTTTCTGTATTTCTTGGTCATGGTGATTCCTCAATGGGTGTAGTGTCACCCACTGAGGTGTCCGGGGTTATTAGACCACTACACTGGACGCTTCGAGCGCCTGCTATCGCGTCGGCTATGAAAGCCCGTCGCAATTCAGCAGGGAGTACAGCCGTGAGTTTGGCTGTCCGCCTTCGACAGATCTCAGCCGAGTGCGGCAGATCGGCTGATATCCCCGTCCGACATCAGCGTCCGGGCGCGGTCGACCGCGCATATTGGTCCTGACTGATCCACCCGGTAAACGAACGATCATCGGCATTGATGAACTCGTCCGGCTTGTGCCCCTGCTCCATGCTGCCCGGCCCGCAGACCACTGCCGGGATGCCTGACTGGTTGAACGACCCACCTTCGGTTCCGAAGGCAACCGTGCCGAACGCGCGGGAGCCACAGAAACCGGCGATCAATTCCGCCGCCTGGCGGTGCAGGGGACTATCCAGCCCCGGATAGCTCGGCAGTTCCGTGAAGCGAATCTCGCTCCGGGCACTGACCATCACGTCACTAATTATCCAAATGAAGGAAAAGTCCCACATGACTTGCCGAAGGGCCGCATTGCAGGTCGTCGTAATGGCAAATAAAGCATTGTATTAACGAATAACGTTAAGCTTTAATCATGATTGTGAGCTTTAAATGTATGCACACGAGATCTCTATTTTTTCATGGCAAGACGCGGTTATGGCCATCAATCAAGTCTGTTGCCGAGCGCAAGCTTGCAATGCTTGATGCTGCTACCTCGACGCTGGATTTGCGTTCTCCGCCTGGTAACCGACTGGAGGCGCTCGATGGAAGTCGTTCTGGCCAATACAGCATCCGTATAAACGCTCAATTCAAGATTTGCTTCGTCTGGGGCACCAACGGCCCCGAGGATGTGGAAATTGTCGATTATCACTGAGGTACCCCAATGACCAAAAACGGAATGCGCCCTGTCCACCCAGGCGAGGTCTTGAAAGAGGAATATCTTAAACCGATGGGGCTGACCGCTGCAGCTCTGGCCAGGGCCCTCAACGTGTCGACGCCGACGGTGAACGACATTGTGCTCCAGCGCAGAGGCGTGAGCGCTGATGTGGCGCTGCGTCTTGCTGCATGCCTTGATACGAGCGCCGAGTTCTGGCTGAACCTGCAACTCGCTCACGACCTGCGCAAGACAGAAATGGAAAAGGGCGCTCAGATTCGTGACCAGGTCACGCGCCTGGCCTGCTGTGCATGACAATGCTCAGCGCTGCAGCACTGACAGCAATACAAGAGAAGCCCTTATTCGGCTTTTTCAGTCCCTGCGGCCCCGCCGACTTTCCCTTCCAGCTCGGCCATTTTGGCCTCCAGCGCCTCAAGACGGGCGCGGGTGCGGGTGCGGGCGAGGACGGCCATCTGGCTGTCGAATTCTTCGCGGCTGACCAGGTCCAGTTTGCTGAAGCCACTTTGTAGCAGGGCCTTGAACTGAGTTTCGAATTCACTGCGAGGGACGGGCGTTTCGCCATTGAACAGGCGCGAGGCGTGGCCGCTGAGGGCGTCGAGGAAAGCTTTGGGCGCGATCATGATGATTTTCCTGAATCAGTTGGGCAGCAGTGTAACACGCAGCGTCTATAGTCATTTCTGGAGGTGTCAGGTGCACGCTTATGGAGCGTCGCCGGATGCAGGTGCGCACCATGCTTGTGCGTTGCCTGCGGGCGGGGTCGTCCATTACCGCCCTGAATACGCACAAGAGCCTGTATTCAATGAATATTCACGAGATGGCAAGCTTTCTGCTTAGTGGCTTATGACCCATGCACTGATGCAGTCGCTGTGACGAATGCAGTGCGGCAGGCGGAGCGGGGATGTGTTTCGTCACAAGCGGTTTTCTGGCGTCGGTCTGGCCTGATCAGGCGGCCGACACGTTACAAAGCCAGACACTGCGCTTAGACTTGAGTCGGGTTTGTTTTCCTGGGGCAAGTCCACCAATTCGGGAGAAAGTTTTCATGAAGCTAGTCACTGCCATCATCAAGCCGTTCAAATTGGATGACGTGCGCGAGTCGTTGTCTGAAATCGGCGTGCAGGGCATCACCGTTACTGAAGTCAAAGGCTTCGGGCGTCAGAAGGGTCACACCGAGCTGTACCGCGGTGCTGAATACGTCGTCGACTTTCTTCCAAAGGTGAAGATCGACGTTGCCATCGATGACAAGGATCTGGATCGCGTCATCGAGGCCATAACCAAGGCCGCCAACACTGGCAAGATCGGTGACGGCAAGATTTTCGTGGTCAATCTGGAACAGGCCATTCGCATCCGTACCGGCGAGACCGATACAGACGCTATTTAAGCCGCCAAACCCCAACGCCCCAGGAGAAAACAATATGACTCTGCGTCAATTCGCAGGGCTCGGTGCCCTGTTGTCCCTCGCATTACCTGGTCTTGCCCTGGCGGCTGATCCAGTGGCCGAGCCGGTGCTGAACTCTGGCGACACCGCATGGATGCTGACCGCGACCGCTCTGGTCCTGTTCATGACCATTCCCGGCCTCGCGCTGTTCTACGGCGGCATGGTTCGCTCAAAAAACATTCTGTCCGTGATGATGCAGTGTTTCGCCATTACCGGCCTGATCAGCATTCTGTGGGTCGTTTACGGCTACAGCATTGCGTTTGACACAACCGGTATGGAAGCGGGCGTCGTCAACTTCAATTCCTTCTTTGGCGGTATGGGTAAAGCGTTCCTGGCGGGTATCACGCCGGCGAGCCTTACCGGTCCTGCTGCATTGTTCCCTGAGGCGGTGTTCGTCACCTTCCAGATGACCTTTGCAATCATCACCCCCGCGCTGATCGTCGGTGCTTTCGCAGAGCGCATGAAGTTCTCCGCGATGCTGATCTTCATGGGTATCTGGTTCACGCTGGTCTACGCGCCAATCGCTCACATGGTCTGGGGCGGCGTCGGTGGTCTGATGTGGGACTGGGGCGTTCTGGACTTCGCAGGCGGCACCGTGGTGCACATCAACGCCGGTGTAGCCGGTCTGGTGGCGTGCCTGGTACTGGGCAAGCGCAAAGGCTTCCCGACCACCCCGATGGCTCCGCACAATCTGGGTTACACCCTGATCGGCGCAGCAATGCTCTGGGTCGGCTGGTTCGGTTTCAACGCCGGTTCCGCCGCTGCAGCCAACGGCACTGCCGGTATGGCGATGCTGGTGACTCAAATCGCTACCGCTGCCGCCGCGCTGGGCTGGATGTTCGCCGAGTGGCTGACGCACGGTAAGCCAAGTGCGCTGGGCATCGCTTCGGGTGTGGTTGCCGGTCTGGTTGCCATTACTCCGGCGGCCGGTACTGTTGGCCCGATGGGTTCTCTGATCATCGGTCTGGCTGCAGGCGTGATCTGCTTCTTCTGCGCCACCAGCCTGAAACGCAAGCTTGGCTACGACGACTCCCTGGACGCCTTCGGTGTGCACGGTATCGGTGGCATCGTCGGCGCGATCCTGACCGGCGTGTTTGCAGCCCCGGCACTGGGCGGCTTCGGCACCGTGACTGACATCGGCGCTCAAGTCTGGATTCAGTTCAAGGGCGTTGCATTCACCGTCGTCTACACCGCGATTGTGACCTTCATCATCCTCAAGGTGCTGGATGCCGTGATGGGTCTACGGGTCACTGACGAGGAAGAATCGGTTGGTCTGGACCTTGCGCAACACAACGAGCGTGGCTACAACCTGTAAGCACTAGCCCGCCAAAAAGAAATGCCCGGTGTCCGGGCATTTTTTTTGTCTGAGGTTTGTGGATAAACCCGGTGTTTTTGCTGTCATTGATCTTGCCCGCGTCAATGATCCCGGTTCGATGACGCAGCGCAGGTGACGTGATTGCAGGTGGCTGTGCAGACGTAGTCGTGAGCATTGCCATGACGGTCTTCGTCAACTTGCAGGGAAGCCGGTTTATTGCGCGCTTTGCTTTTTTCTCAGTCGAGTTAGAATGCGCGCCGAAGGTGCGGAGAACGGTATGTGGCATCAATCCAGAATCGCCTTGCGGGCCAGGCCTCGTGGGTTTCATCTGGTTTCCGACGAAATACAGGCAGGCCTGCCTCCGTTGCGGAATTGTCGTGTCGGATTGCTACACTTGTGGCTGCAACATACCTCGGCGTCGTTGACCGTCAACGAAAACGCCGACCCGGCGGTGCGTCGTGACTTCGAGCGTTTTTTCAACCGGCTGGTGCCCCAGGGCGTTGACGGCTATGAGCATGACGACGAAGGCCCTGATGACTTGCCCGCACATTTCAAGGCCAGCCTGCTGGGCTGTCAGTTGGTTTTGCCGGTAACGGAAGGCCGACTGGCGCTGGGCACTTGGCAAGGTATTTACCTGGGCGAACATCGAGACGCTGCCGGGTCTCGTAACGTCCTTGCCACCCTCCAGGGTGAATGGACATAACCGCTGGAGTCAGCGGTTGTTGAATTTTTCCGGCCACCTTAGTAATTCCGGGTGGTTGGGCTATAACTAATCAGCTTTCGCAAGTCATGAGGTAGAACATGAGCGACGACGACATTGATGACGACTTGGTAGACGACGTAGAAGGCGAGGATGACGGTGAGGAGCTTGCAGCTGCTTCTCCGGAAGACGAAGCGGTCGAGGTAGACGACTCCGACGTTCCGGCGGCACCCGCCAAAGGCAAGGCCAAGGCCGCAGTTTCGGTCGAGGAATTGCCCAGCGTAGAAGCCAAGAACAAAGAGCGGGATGCACTGGCGCGTGCCATGGAAGAATTCCTGGCGCGTGGCGGCAAGGTGCAGGAAGTGGAGGCCAATGTGGTCGCTGATCCGCCCAAGAAGCCTGAAAACAAGTACGGCAGCCGTCCTATCTGAAGTTGTGACTGCCTTGTGATAAAGAAAAGCCCGCCGTCGCTGCGGGCTTTTTCTTGGGCGCGTTTTGTACGGGGCGGGGCTAGGCCCAGCGGGCGAGTACTTCCGGCAACTGCGACAGGTTGTGGATCTCGGCATCCGGCAGCCTGTCGGCATCCCAGACTTTGCCTTGCGGGTTGTACCAGATGGCACGCATACCTGCCTGTTGAGCGCCTGCGATATCGTCGCTGGGGTGGTCGCCGACGTGGACAGCCGCGCTGGCGTCGGTCTTGCCGCGTCTGAGCGCTTCGAGAAACAGCGCCGGGTCGGGTTTGCCGATACCCAGGTCTTCGGCGCACAGGGCGAAGGTAAAGTAGTCCGCCAGCCCCAGCCGCCGCACATCGGCATTGCCGTTGGTGATCACGCCGAGCGTGAAGGTCTTGGCGAGAATTTCTAGGGTGGGTTGCACATCCGGGAAAATCTGCACCTGATGGCGGCCATGCAGGAACACTTCAAATGCCTGATCAGCGAGATCCTGCGCTTCGTCGGGCTCGTAACCGGCGTCTTCCAGGGCATGAAACAGCACCCGCCGCCGCAGTGCGCTGATCCGGTGCTTCAAGGTGGGATCAGCGGCCACCAGGCGTGAGCGGATCTCCCATAGATGCTCGACGGGAACGGGGCCGAGCCTGGGCGCGTGCTCGGCCAGCCAGTCACGCAGCGTGGCTTCGGCACCGACGATCGCCGGTGCGGTATCCCAGAGCGTGTCATCGAGGTCGAACGTCACCAGCTTAATCATCTGCAGATCCTTTACGTTTGGCGCGTGGATGGGCACTGTCGTAGACCGTCGCCAGGTGCTGAAAGTCCAGATGCGTGTAGATCTGCGTGGTTTTGATATCGGCGTGGCCAAGCAGCTCCTGCACCGCGCGCAGGTCTTGCGATGACTCCAGCAGATGGCTGGCAAATGAATGACGCAGCATGTGCGGGTGCAGGTTCTGCCCAAGCTCGCGCTCGCCAGCGGCCTTGACCCGGTTCTGCACCGCACGTGGCCCGAGCCGTTTGCCGTGTTGGCTGACGAACACTGCGTCGTCCTGCGGGTTGGTCAGGGCGCGCAACGGCAACCATGACTCCAGCGCCTTGCGCGCCTTGCTGCCGACCGGCAACACGCGTGTCTTGCTGCCTTTGCCGAGCACTTGCACCAGCCCGGCGCGCAGGTCCAGTTGATCAAGGTTGAGCCCGGTCAGTTCGGACAGCCGCAACCCTGACGAATAAAGCAGCTCCAGAATGGCCTGATCACGTTGCGCCAGAAAGTCTTCCTCGACAGCACCGTCGAGCAGTTGCGCCGCGCGGTCGGTGTCCAGGGTCTTGGGCAGGCGTCGCTCGCCTTTGGGCGGCGACAGGCCGTTCGCGGGGTCGTGCTGGCAGATGCCTTCCCGATTCAGGTATTTGTAGAACCCGCGCACGGCCGACAGCATCCGCGCCAGGCTGCGCGAGGACTGGCCTTGCTGATGCTGGCGGGCCGTGAAACTGCGCAGGTGCTGGATATCCAGATTCGTCCAGCTCGACAACCCGGCTTTCTGGCAGAACGCGAGCACTTTGCCCAGATCGCGTCGATAGGCTTCGAGCGTATGCGGCGACACCTGGCGCTCACTGCGCAGGTGCATGCAGTAGGCATCCAGGTGGTGTTCCATGGCTAGCGAACCGAACGTAGCGAGTGGGCGAAGCGAGGCAGCAGGCGGCTCAGTACGTCAGCGATGTAACTGAGGAACAGCGTACCGACCGAGCTTTTGTAGTGCTGAGGGTCGCGGCTGCCGATGGCCAGCACCCCATGCAGGCCTAAGTGGTTCAGGCTGGCGATGGCGGTCGAGCCGACTTCCCCGGCCTGTTCTGCGCCAAACAGAAAGGCCAGTTCATGCTCGCGCAGGGCGCCGCAGATGATTTTCTCGCCAATCAGGCCGCCGATGGCTTTCTGGGCCTCGGCAGTGCTGACCCAGCGCCCCACCGGCATGGGGTTGTCGCTGAACAGAATCAGGCTGACAAAGGGCACCTGAAAGTCCTGACGCAGGCTGTCTTCCACCGCAATCACCAACTCGTCCAGGCTTGTAGCGTCCATCAGCGCAAGGTTCAGGCGGCGGGTCTTTTCGAACAGTCGGTCGTTGTCGCGGGCGACGTCCATCAGTTGCGAGAGGCGATGGCGCATTTCGATATTGCGCTCGCGCAGCAGCTTGAGCTGGCGTTCGACCAGCGAAACGGTGTCGCCACGCTGGTGAGGAATGCGCATCGACACCAGCAGCTCGTCGTGCTCGGCGAAGAACTCGGGGTGCTCGAGCAGGAAAGCGATGACCGCCTCTGCTTCAAGGTCTGGCGCTGCGCTATCGACAGGCGATTCGCTGGGGGGGCTGGTGGAAGCTGGAGGCTGGTCGGTCATCGTATGTACTCGCTTAAAGACGAACTTGGCCTTCGTAGACCCGAGTCGCAGGGCCGGTCATCATGACGGAGTGTCCCGGGCCGGCCCATTCGATGGACAGGCGACCTCCGGGCAGGTCGATCAGCAGTGGCGAGTCCATCCAGCCCTGGCTGATGGCAGCAACTGCCGCCGCACACGCCCCGGTGCCACAGGCCTGGGTTTCCCCGGCACCGCGCTCCCAGACCCGCAACTGCGCGCGCTGGCGATCGACAATGTGGAGGAAGCCGACGTTGACCCGTGCCGGAAAGCGCGGGTGATGTTCGATTTTCGGGCCGAGCGTGTGCACGGGGGCATTGTTGATGTCATCGACGCGCAGCACGGCGTGCGGATTGCCCATCGACACAGCGGCCAGCTCGACCGTCTGCCCGTCGACTTCGACCGAATAGCGGGTGGCTTGCTGCGCTGCCTGAAACGGAATTTCTTCCGGAGCAAAGCGCGGCGGGCCCATGTCGACGCTGATCTGCCCGTCGCTGCGGATATCCAGTTCGATGATGCCGCCCTTGGTCTCGACGCGGATCTGCTTCTTGGCGGTCAGACGCTTGTCGAGCACGAAGCGCGCGAAACAGCGTGCGCCGTTGCCGCATTGTTCAACCTCGGAACCGTCCGAGTTGAAGATTCGATAGCGAAAGTCCACATCCGGGTTGTTCGGCGCCTCGACCAGCAATAGCTGATCGAAACCGATACCGGTGTGGCGGTCGCCCCACTGTTTGGCGTGTTTGGGCAGGATATGCGCGTGCTGACTCACCAGGTCGAGGACCATGAAGTCGTTACCCAGCCCGTGCATCTTGGTAAAACGCAGCAGCATGGGATTACTCCGGCAGCAGGCTTTCGCCAGCGAACAGCTCGGCCACGGTTTCGCGACGACGCACTTCAAAAGCCTGGGAACCGTCGACCAGTACCTCAGCGGCACGGCCACGGGTGTTGTAGTTCGAGCTCATGACAAAACCGTAAGCGCCGGCCGAGTGCACCGCCAGCAGATCACCTTCGGCCAGGGCCAGTTCGCGGTCCTTGGCGAGGAAGTCGCCGGTCTCGCAGATCGGCCCGACGATGTCGTAGGCACGCGCTTCGCTGTCGCGCGGGCGTACCGCGGTGACGTCCATCCAGGCCTGATACAGGGCAGGGCGGATCAGGTCGTTCATCGCCGCGTCGACGATAGCGAAATCCTTGTGTTCGGTGTGCTTGAGGTACTCGACCCGGGTCAGCAGCACGCCCGCGTTGGCCACAATAAAGCGCCCTGGCTCGAACAGCAGGCCCAGATCCCGGCCAGCGAGCCGCTCGCGCACGGCCTTGATGTAGTCAGCCGCCAGTGGAGGCTCTTCATCGCGATAACGCACGCCAAGACCGCCACCCAGATCAATGTGGTGCAGGTGGATGCCGCAATCGCCCAGCCGGTCGACCAGATCCAGCAAGCGATCCAGCGCATCGATAAAGGGTTCGAGGGTGGTCAGTTGCGAGCCGATATGGCAATCGACGCCGATGACTTCCAGATTCGGCAACTGCGAGGCACGAATGTAAACGTCTTCGGCAGCAGCAATGGCGATGCCGAACTTGTTTTCTTTCAGGCCTGTGGAAATGTACGGGTGGGTGCCCGCGTCCACGTCCGGATTGACGCGCAGCGAGATCGGCGCACGAACGTTGAGTTCGGCAGCCACTTCTTGCAAGCGCTCCAGCTCGTCGGTGGACTCGACGTTGAAGCAATGCACGCCGACTTCAAGCGCGCGGCGCATGTCTTCGCGGGTCTTGCCAACGCCGGAGAACACGATTTTTTCGGCTTTGCCACCAGCCGCCAGCACACGCTCCAGCTCGCCGCGGGAAACGATGTCGAAACCGGCGCCGAGACGCGCCAGGACATTGAGTACGCCCAGGTTGGAGTTGGCCTTGACCGCAAAGCAGACCAGATGCGCCATGCCGTCCAGCGCATCGGCGTAGGCACGGTATTGCGCTTCGATGTGAGCGCGCGAGTAGACGTAGGTCGGCGTACCGAAGCGCTCGGCAATGCCGGACAAGGCTACCCCTTCCGCGAACAGCTCACCGTCGCGGTAGTTGAAGGCGTCCATTTGAATCCCTTAAAGGTGCTGTGATTGCGATTTGGCTTGTTCTTCCGGGGTTTTGGTGTCGTCCGGCAGATACAGCGGGCCTTTCTGGCCACAGGCTGTAACAAGACACGCGACCGCGACCAGCGCAGCAAGCGAAGAGATCAGGCGCTTCATGGCGAAATCCTTTGTAAAAGCATTAATTGCGCCCGAGTATACCGACCACCCGGCGGCTTGCCTATGCGAGGGCCGTCCCGTCTGGCGGGCCTCGGGCATTATTACGATGATGAAACACAAACTGACGGGTAAGCTTTGCATTTGCCTGGCGGCGTCCGTATCTTGCCCGTCTGCGCCATCAGCAGACAATTATCGAGGTTTCCGTAATGAGTTTGACCGAAGCGCGCTTTCACGATCTGGTCGATGCGACTCAGCAGAATATCGAAGACGTCTTCGACGAGAGTGGTCTGGATGTGGATCTGGAAAACTCGGCCGGGGTGCTGACCGTCAAGTTCGAAGGCGGCACGCAACTGATTTTCAGTCGTCAGGAGCCGCTGCGTCAGCTCTGGCTGGCCGCTAAATCGGGTGGTTTTCACTATGACTACAACGAAGAGACTTTTTGCTGGGCATGCGATTCCAGTGATGAGCTGCTGAGCGAGATGCTTACGCGCTTTACCAAAGAGCAGGCCGGCGTCGAGCTGGATTTCTCCGAGATCTGATCGTGAGCCAGACACCCGCTCGTCCGCCCAAACCGCTTTTCAGTAACGTCAGCCCGGCGGTCGCTTCGCCTTGTATCAGTCTGTGTCGGCTCGATGAGCAAAAGGTCTGCCTGGGGTGTTTTCGCCACGTCGAAGACATCCGCGAATGGCGCTCGGCCGATGATGACCGGCGTCGGCAGATCCGCCGTGAAGCAGATGAACGGCGCGCTGGCTTCGAGGCAGGCCAGGCTGCGGGCTGAGCGCTGGCCGGGTTGTGTATTTGTTGCGCTGTGTTAGTGTCGAAGGCTGCTTCTCCCGATGGAGAGGCCCGTAAACCCCGCCCGTACCGGCGGGGTTTTGTTTTATTCATGGAGAATAAAGGAGTCTGCCCAGACCATGACCACTGCACCTGCCATCATCCTCACCCGACTCGACGTACAGCGTCTTGAGACTCTTATCGCCAGCCAGGACGAAGACACGCCGGGCCTTCAGGCGTTGCAGGCCGAACTGGATCGCGCCGAACAAGTGGTTGGCCACGATGAAGTGCCTGCGGGCGTTGTGACCATGAATTCACGTGTGCATTGCCGTGAAGAAGTCAGCGGCAAGGATTACCACCTCACACTGGTCTATCCGCAGGATGCCGGGGTAGAAGGCACTGTTTCGGTCCTCGCCCCGATGGGCTCAGCCCTGCTCGGCCTGCAAGTCGGCCAGCACATCGACTGGCCCGCTCCGGGTGGCAAGACCCTCAAGCTGACGCTGCTGGCAGTGGAATATCAGCCGGAAGCTGCGGGCGAGTACGAGTAACCGAAAAGCGGGGCCTCCGGAGCGGACCGACCGGCGCTCCATTTGTCTGCGATCTCGGTTTTGTTGGAGCGGACCGGGCGACGCTTCGCTTGTCCGCGATGGGTTGCAAGGCAACCCCAAAACGAGCAGCCTCGGCTGCATCTGATATACCGAGGCGGCCGGTTTTACTGTCGGTTCCCGACAGATCGCGGACAAGTCCGCTCCCACAAAAACCGACAGATCGCGGACAAACGAAGCGTCGCCCGGTCCGCTCAAAAACACTGGGTTCCTAGCGACAAGGGCACGTCACGCCTGCGCCATCGCCTCGTTCAGCAGTTTTTCCAGCGCAGCCTTGTGCCGCAGGAAGAGGATGCTCTGCCCGTGCTTGCCATCCAGCAGGCCGGAAAGGTCGAGGTCGGTGATGTAGCAGCGGTAGCGCTGCGGCTCCTGGCGCTTGCCGAGGATCTGTTGCGCAACGGCGGCGTACAGTTGATCGCCATGCTCCAGCTCGGAAAACTCGCTGTTGTCGCAATACAGGGTGACGTTGATCTGCCCCGGTGAGGCCTCTTCGATGATTGCCTGCACGTCGTAATACGGCCTGTCCGCAGCCGTGGGGGCCGGGCGATGTTCGATGCGCCGCGTGACGGCCGCACCGGACGGCAGGACCTGATAGTAGAGCGTTTCCAGCAAAATAGGCTCGAACGGGTTATCCAGCGGCAGTGAAGCGCCTCGGCGATAGTCCAGCGAGTGAAGAAAGCGCTGCAGCGGCATCAACAGGCTGTGTTCATCGTGATACGGCACGCGCTGGTGCCAGAGCGAATTGTGCTCATCCAGCACGTACAGGTCGGCATCCGGTTCGTTGATCCGGTAAAACACCTGAATGCACTCCGGTTGCCCGAACGGCAGGATCAGCGCCAGGTCATGGTCATCCAGCGCGTGGGGGTCGAGATGCAACGGGCTGTACGTCGGCAGTTCTTCGCCCAGGTATTTGAACAGCCCGGGCAGGCTGTTGACGACGATATGACCGACCCTGCCTGGCGCGATCTCCAGAACGTGGTATTGCTGCTGCACCTGAATCAAATAGCGATGATTGAGTTTTCGGGCGAGCAGCAACTGCGCCGTGCTGATCAGTTCCTCGACCCGCTGAGCGATGGCTGGCGCCCGGTTGTGGCAAAAGCACCGCACGCGAATCTGCGGCTGCTGACCGTGCTCCGGCAGGCTGGCGAGCAGTTCGCTCATGCAGTCGAGTAGGGCATGCGGCCCGTCGTAGCGGCTGACCAGCGTTTCGTTCCAGGTATTGAGCGTGATCTGGTCCAGCGTCAGCACCAGGTTCTCTCGAACGCCCGCGTAGCTGAGCGAGTCGGTGCGCTGCGTGGTCATCAGAATGTTGAGGTCGCGGTGATGCTTGAGCGGGTCGACCCCGACATTCACCAGCAGCAGTATTTCCTTGGGCACGGCGGGTTGCAGCAGCGCTGCGTCGCTGACGTCAGCCAGTGGCAGCTCGATGCTTTGCTGCAAAGCGCCGAGCAGATTGAACAGCTCGAATTCGGTCAGGTCGCTGATGCCCGGATGCAGCGCCACGCGGGTCGTGGCGTCGATCACGCTGTTGCGATGGCACCAGGTCAGGATATCGAGCAGTTCACGGCTGCGCTTGATCGGCGAAAAGTCCGGCCATTCATGTATGCCCAGGTTGCCGTTGTACAGCGCCCATTGATGTTTGCCCGGTTCACGTTTATTGGGTGAATTGACCAGCGTCAACGTGTCTTCTGCGAGGTCTAGCGCAATGCCCGGGTTGATGAATTCGATCTTGCCCGCCTTGCGCTCGAAGGCGGCATAAAGGCGGCGCCCGAGGATGGTCAGGTCGCGTGCGTCCAGTGCATCAGCGTTGCTCTGGGTGCGGGCAAACCGGGTCTGAAAGCGATAGCTGTAATTCAGCTCGTTGACCAGCGCGCGTCGCTCATGAACCACCTGGCGGACTTTCCACTGGCTGCGGCTGTCGAGCAGGGTCAACTGGCGCTCGTCCCATCCCCATTCCGAGGTCAGGCGCTCCAGCAGCAGGCGTTGCCAGCCATTACTGCGAAGACGGGGTGAGCCGGTCAGCTTCTTGTTGACCTTCAGGTACAGGCTGCGCCGCACCAGCTCCAGGCGCTCGGGTTCGTTACGCGCTTGCAGATGCTCTTCGATGCGCCGGTAAACGACTACGTAGGGGTCCAGCTCATCCAGGTCCAGCTGGTTGGCGAACACCGCTTGTTTGAAGCGCAAGCTCAGGCATTGCACGCGCGGATGTTCGCTGGAATACACCTCGATCAGCAGCAGTTTGAGCACGGACTTGTAAGGCGACTCAATACCTTTGAAGAGTTGCCACAACCCGGCACCGACAAACTCTGCGGGCGGAATAGGCGACATCGGCCCCAGATCGAGCACTTCGCTGGCGCGGATAAAGCGTTTGCTGAGCAGCGTGTGGGTGTAATCCTCGTAATTTTGTTCTTCATAGACCGGCACCAGCCACCACATCGGCGTGCGACCCGCGAGCCAGATCGCGGTGCGATAAAACTCGTCGAGCAACAGGTAATGCTGGGTGGTGCCGCAATCGTCAGAGCTGAGCTGTGAATCGCGGTCGCCGCGCCGGAATCGCTCCGGGTCAATCAGGAAAAAATGCGCCTCTGCGCCCATCGTGGCGGCCCACGCTTCAAGTGCCTGGCACTTCTTGCGCAGCTCGATAATAGCGTCCGGTTCCAGCGCGCTGTCATGGCAGACCCATACGTCCATGTCGCTCTGTTCAGCCTGGGCCAGCGTGCCGAGGCTGCCCATCAGAAACAGGCCGTGGATCGGCTGCGCAGGATTGCCGTGCCGTGCTTTATACGAGAAAGAGCGCGTCAAGCGCTGCGCTTCGCTCAGTACCGGCGCGTCAGGCTCGTACTGCGAGACGCCCGCAGGCGTGCTGCCGGAAACGTAGCCGGGCAACAGCGGATGATTGACGTGAAAGAACAGCGGCAACAGTGTCATGACGCTCTGTTGGCGAGTCGACATGCCTTCCAGGGCACGCGCGTATCTCCCGTCATTGACCGACAGGAAGCGGTTACGCAACTGGCTGAGCACCTTGCGGTCGATGCCCTCGTCCAGATCAGGGCGAATTTCAGGGTTACGCGTCATCACAACTCAAGGCATCTGGCCCGGGCAGGCGTGGAATTACTGAGCAAGATGGCGAAGAAGGTTTGCAGCCGAGAGAAGCGGGTTCGGTCGGGTTGCCATTCAGGCGCCAATGGCTGTTATCGGCCGACGTTCCGATAAGTGAAGGGCCTGCGACATTTTTTGCTACGCAGGCCCTGCGCGGTTCAAGCTGCCTGTTTCGAGACGCTGAGAATGGTCAGCAGTGACTGCGCATGCTGGGCAGCCTCAAGCCCGAGGCTGGTCAGATAGCCGCCATCGACCTGGGTCGTGAGGCCTTTTTCGAAAAGTCTTTGTGCTGCTGCGACGGCAGTGGGGGCGGCGACGTGATGAACTTTGAGGCCTTCCTGGGTGTTTCCCAGATTGAACAGTGCAAGGATTTCCAGTTCGGCAACCAACTCAGGGGTATACGACATAGCTACTCCAGACTTTTTATAGTGATACGACCTCGCCGGCTGGCGGGTGTGTCTGGAATCGACGTGTCGGTGTCTGTGCTCGTCGGTTCTAGAGACCGTTGAAGCCGGCTTGGCGTGATAGCCCCGGAGGATCAAGCGGCAGCGGGGCCTCTGCAGTGTAGACAGCGTCTGAACGCTTTGCAGCATATATCTCACCGGCATGGTGGCGGCGGGTGGTTATTTCTCGGGTGGCAACTCGGGCAGTGCGCGCAGTGCGGCTTCGTACCATTGCGTGTCGAACGGGCGGTCCTGCTCAAGCAGGGCATCGATCTCGATGGCCAGAACGTGTGCCATCATTTCAAGAATGTCTTCGCGCTCGTAATTAACCAGGCTCAGCATGTTGAACACGGCTTTGGCCGCTGGCGGGTTACCGGCTTCGATCTGGTTCTCGATGGCTTCGATCAGGGTCGAGGCAGCAAATTCTTCTTCGTCATTGTCGATTGCATCGGTCATGTTAAATCCTCAAATAAGGCGGGCAGTCTAACCGGCGGCCTGAAAACAACAAACCCCGGAATTCCGGAGTTTGTGAGCGCAAAGGCTGAGGAATCAATCAGCCGTCGGCTGACCCAGCGGCACGGGTTCCTTGCTACGCCAGTGCGGCAGGGAATTCCAGTAGCGCTCGCCCTTGGCATCGTCGTACATGCCTTCCCAGCGCGAGATGACCAGCACTGCCAGCGCATTGCCGATCATGTTCAGGGCGGTACGCGCCATGTCCATGATCCGGTCGACACCAGCGATGAACGCCAGGCCTTCCAGTGGAATACCTGCGCTGCCCAGCGTTGCCAGCAACACCACGAAGGAAACACCCGGTACGCCCGCGATGCCTTTCGAGGTCACCATCAAGGTCAGCACCAGCATCAGTTGCGCACCAATCGACAGGTCGATGCCGTACAACTGCGCGATGAAAATCGCCGCGATGCTCTGGTACAGCGTCGAGCCGTCGAGGTTGAACGAGTAACCGGTCGGCACCACGAAGCTGCAGATCGCTTTCGGTGCGCCGTAGGCTTCCATTTTCTGGATCACGCGCGGCAGCACGGTTTCGGAGCTGGCGGTGGAGTAGGACAGAATCAGCTCGTCCTTGAAGATGCGCATCAGCCTGATGACCGAGAAGCCGAAAGCGCGAGCGATCAGCCCGAGGACCACGAAGGCAAAGAAGGCAATGGCCACGTAAACCAGAATCACCAGCTTGGCCAGCGGCAGCAGCGAGGCAAAGCCGAAGTTGGCCACCGTCACCGCAATCAGGGCGAAGACGCCGATCGGCGCGTAGCTCATGATCATGTGAGTGACCTTGAACATGGCTTCCGACACGCCTTGAAACAGCTTCACCAGAGGCTCGCGGACTTCGGCTTGCAGGCTGGAATGCCCCAGCCCGAACAGCACCGAGAAGAAGATGATCGGCAGCATTTCGCCGCGCGCCATGGCCGCGAAAATATTGGATGGGATCAGGTTGAGGATCGTTGCGATGAACGCGTGATCGTGCTGAACCTCGGCAGTGGTCTGCTGATACTTGGATATATCGACGGTGCCGAGGGTGCTCATGTCGATGCCCGTGCCCGGATGGAACACGTTGGCCAGTACCAGGCCCACCAGAATGGCAATGGTGGTGACGACTTCAAAATACAAAATGGTTTTGAGGCCGATGCGCCCCAGTTTCTTGGCATCGCCCACGCCCGCAATGCCCACAATCAGCGATGCGACAACGATCGGGATAACGATCATCTTGATCAGGCGAATGAAGATGTCACCTGCCGGTTGCAGGAGGTTGGTGATCCACCAGGCTTTTTCAGCACTGAAATGGTTGAGCAGCGCACCTACGGCGATACCCAGTACCAGTCCGATGAGAATCTGCCATGCCAGACTCAACTTTGCCTTCTTCATATTTTTACCCTTGTTTGAAGTCGCTTGGATCGTTTCAGAACCGACGCACTGACAGGGCGTTGCCACGGCAATTTCAGAGCGCGGATACGTTGAAAGATCCCCAGAGAGGGCCACTGCAGCCGAGCCTTTCGGTTCGTGTGCAGACGAAAAAAGTCGCAACTATTCCCATGGCGTGCGCATTCGTCTAATGCCGTAAATGACTACCTTATGCGTAATCGGCATATGAGAGCGCTGAAATGTGTTGATTTGTGTCGAGGATATAAAACGGTGATTCGGCGCAAAGGTGGCTAAAACGTCGCCTATGGCCTGGTTGAGAGATGCGGGGAACGTGAAGGGATGTGGCCGTGCTGAATCGATTACTTAAGTTAATTTCCAGATATACGGTATTAAGTGCCCAGGCCGGTGCGTAATGACGCAGGTAGTTGGCCTGGGTACTTGAATCGGTTTTACCCTTTGCCTTTGGTGCGCGTCATGTGCGGGCCGCTGTTTTTTTCCAGGTATTCGATGATCATCCCGGCGACGTCCTTGCTGGTCGTCACTTCAATGCCTTCAAGACCGGGTGACGAGTTGACTTCCATCACCAGCGGGCCGTGATTGGAGCGCAGGATATCCACACCCGCCACACTCAACCCCATCACTTTGGCTGCGCGCAATGCCGTCATGCGCTCCTCCGGCGTGATCTTGATCAGGCTGGCGCTGCCGCCGCGGTGCAGGTTGGAGCGGAACTCACCCGGTTTGGCCTGACGCTTCATCGAAGCGATGACCTTGTCACCGACCACGAAGCAGCGAATGTCGGCCCCGCCAGCTTCCTTGATGTATTCCTGCACCATGATGTCCTGCTTGAGGCCCATGAACGCTTCGATCACCGATTCGGCGGCGGTGGCGGTTTCGCACAGCACCACACCGATGCCCTGAGTGCCTTCCAGCACCTTGATGACCAGCGGCGCGCCGTTGACCATCTGGATCAGGTCAGGAATGTCATCCGGGGAGTGAGCGAACCCGGTCACCGGCAAGCCGATGCCACGACGTGAAAGCAATTGCAGCGAGCGCAGCTTGTCGCGCGAGCGGGCAATCGCCACCGATTCATTGAGCGGAAACACGCCCATCATTTCAAACTGACGCAACACCGCACAGCCATAGAAAGTCACCGAAGCCCCGATACGCGGAATGACCGCATCGAAGCCTTCCAGCGGTTTGCCGCGATAGTGGATCTGCGGCTTGTGGCTGGCGATGTTCATATAGGCGCGCAGGGTGTCGATCACCACCATCTCATGGCCACGCTCGATACCAGCTTCGACCAGACGACGGGTGGAATACAGACGCGGATTACGCGAAAGCACAGCGATCTTCATGCAACACCTGAGGAAGTAGAGGCCGGGAACACCGGCTTGTCTTGTACGTATGTAATGCCCGGATTAACCACCAGATGGCCGTCAATCAGGGCTTTGGAACCCAGCAGCAGTCGATAGCGCATCGATCTGCGGCAGGCCAGTGTGAATTCCACTGGCCATATGCGATCACCCAACGCCAGCGTGGTACGAATCACGTAGCGCACCTGCGCATGGCCGTTGGAGCTTTTAATGGTCTTCATGGCAACCAGTTGCGCCTCGCAACGACGGTGGCGCAACTGAACCACCGTGCCCAGATGCGCATTGAACCGCACCCATTTCTGCCCGTCGCGCTCGAAAGGTTCGATCTCGGTAGCGTGCAGGCTTGAGGTGCTCGCGCCGGTGTCGATTTTTGCGCGCAGGCCTGCGACTCCAAGGTCGGGAAGCGCCACCCACTCGCGCAGGCCGATAACTGTCAGGTGATCAAATGTCTTCAATGCAATTCCGTACGTCTCAAGACTTCTTCAACGCCTCAGGGGCGACCTGGGCCAAGGCTTTGAATGCAGGTTTGGCGAAAAAATAACCCTGCATCAGGAAAATGCCGCAATCGATGAGAAAGTCCCGCTCTTCGACGTGCTCGATGCCTTCTGCGATGACTTTAATCCCCAAGTCCGAACACATTGTGACAACCCCGCGAACAATCGCCTGACGCACGCGATTACGATGAACATCACGGATCAGGTTCATGTCGAGTTTGATCAGATCGGGTTGAAAATCGGCGAGCAGCGTCAGGCCTGAATACCCGGCGCCGAAGTCATCGATCGCCGTCATGAAGCCGAACTCTCGATACTCACGCAGGATGTTGCTCAAATGGCCATTGCTGCACACATGTTCGCTTTCGATGGTCTCGAAAATCAACCTGTCGATAGGGAAATCGTGTTTTTTGGCCGCTTCCAGCGTGCTGCGGATGCACAACTCGGGACGATACACGGCATTGGGCAGAAAATTGATCGATAAACGCTCGGTCATGCCCAGCTTTGCCGCACCGGCAATGGCGGTGGTGCGACACATCTGGTCAAACCGATAGCGGTTCTGGTCGGTGACCTGACTCAATACCGAATAGGCACTTTCCCCGCTGGGGCCACGCACCAGTGCTTCATGAGCGAACGTCGTCTGATCCCGCAGATCGACAATCGGCTGGTAAGCGTAATCGAACGAGAAACCCAGTTCGGGGCTGCCCGTGCATCCCTCACACCTTTTTCCGGGGGAGGTTAACGAAGTTGGAAATTCTGTCACGTCGCACTCCATGTGAGGTCGGGGCAATAAAATGATGAATGGCTGATTTTGACAAGCAATGATCGGTTACTACATGTTCGTGAGAGATCTGCCGGTCCGCCGAACGGTGCGGCCGCTGTTCCCGATCAGCCTGATAACGTTCAGACTGCCACACTGATGAGGAATTCACATGGCGCAAAAGCTGGAAGACGACGACAAGGTTCGTCTGGATAAATGGTTGTGGGCGGCGCGCTTCTTCAAAACGCGTGCGCTGGCCAAAGCGGCCATTGAAAGCGGCAAGGTGCACTGTCGTGGCGAACGTTGCAAGCCCGGCAAGGAGCCCCGCCTTGGTGACGAGTTCCAGATTCGTATGGGCTTCGATGAGCGCACGGTGGTCGTGGAAGCACTATCGGTGGTTCGCCGTGGTGCGCCGGAAGCGCAGACGCTGTATCGCGAGACCCCGGAAAGCCTCGCGAAACGGGAAAACGCCGCCGCGCAACGCAAGGCTGGCAACCTCGGCGTCACCACCGATGGAAAGCCGACCAAGAAGCAGCGCCGGCAGCTTTTTGATTTTCGGGGCAGCCAGCACAGTGACTGAAACAGGGTGGATAGCACGCCCGGTGATCGGCCCGGAAAGTCATCCAGCTTGGAAGCGCGCCGGATAGCTCCTAAAATGCTGGTCAACGCGTATGGTGCACAGCGTTTTCAGGTGCCGAACGGCGCTTGCTGCTGATGGCCATCCATTGTCATTACCTCAGATACCCTCTTCCTATGCATGATTTCCCCGACATCGATTTCACCCAGCGTTTCATTTTCGACGAAAGCGACGTTCGTGGAGAGCTGGTCGCGCTCGAGCGCAGCTACGCTGAAGTGCTCGCCAAACATGCTTACCCGGAGCCGGTCGCGCAATTGCTTGGCGAACTGATGGCGGCTGCGGCGCTGCTGGTCGGCACACTCAAGTTCGACGGTTTGCTGATCTTGCAGGCCCGCTCCAGCGGCGCTGTTCCGCTGTTGATGGTCGAGTGCTCCAGCGAGCGTGAGCTACGTGGCATTGCCCGCTACGACGAAGCGCTTATCACCCCTGGCGCAGGCCTGCAGGACCTGATGCCGGACGGCTCGCTGGCTTTGACCGTCGACCCGCGCCAGGGCAAGCGCTATCAGGGCATCGTCGCGCTGGATGGCGTCGACCTGTCGGAAAGCCTTTCCAATTATTTTGTGATGTCCGAGCAGCTGGGCACGCGTTTCTGGCTCAAGGCCGACGGCCATCGTGCTCGCGGCCTGTTGCTGCAACAGCTGCCCGCTGCCGAGATCACCGACCCTGAAGAGCGCGATGCCAACTGGGAGCATGTCATTACCCTGGCCAGCACCCTGACGGCCGAAGAAATGCTCAGCCTGGACAACCCGACCATTCTGCATCGCCTGTATCACGAAGACCCGGTTCGCCTGTTCGATATTCAGCCGATCTGCTTCCGGTGCAGTTGCTCTCGCGAGCGATCCGCCAATGCGTTGGTCAGCCTCGGGCTGGAGGACGCGCAGCAACTGGTGATCGAGCACAACGGCTCGATTGAAATCGACTGCCAGTTCTGCAACGAGCGCTATCTGTTCGATGCCACTGACGTTGCGCAGCTGTTTGCTGGCGGCGGCGTCGATTCTCCGTCTGACACGCGCCATTAATCAAAGCGTAAAGAGCCTCAGAATACGGTGTGGGTCCCTGTAACGCTGTTCTGACAGGAGGGTCCTACCATTTCCGGGCATTTCTGGCATAATCCGGCCCACTTTTACGCTGTAGTAGTGGTTGTTTTTTTACTACAAAACCGTTTGAAGCACTCGGCCAGCGGCCGACGGGGAACCTCATGACGCAAACCAACAACGCTGTGTACACCGATCTGAGCACCGACGAACTGGTCAAGGAAGCCCTTACCCGCAAAGAAGGCGTACTGTCCGATACTGGCGCACTGGTTGTGGAAACAGGCCATCGTACTGGCCGTTCGCCTGCTGATCGCTTCATTGTCGAAGAGCCGAGCACTCAGGACGCAATCGCTTGGGGTCCGATCAACCGCAAGTTCCCGGCCGAAAAGTTCGACGCCTTGTGGAACCGCGTAGGCGCTTACCTGGCCGAGCGCGAGCGCTTCGTTTCCCACGTTCATGTAGGTTCGGACCCGGCGCACTACCTGCCGGTCAAGATGACCACCGAAACGGCGTGGCACAACCTGTTCGGCCGCTGCCTGTTCATCAACCCTGAACAGTACAACCCGGCTGGCAAGGACGAGTGGGAAATCCAGAACGCGCCTTGGTTCGTCTGTGATCCCGAGCGTGATGGCACCAACTCCGATGGCACCGTCATCATCAACTTCGCCGCTCGCAAAGTGCTGATCGCAGGCATGCGTTACGCCGGCGAAATGAAGAAAGCCATGTTCTCGGTGCAGAACTTCCTGCTGCCAGCCGCTGACGTGCTGCCGATGCACTGCGCAGCCAACATGGGCGAAGAGGGCGATGTGACGCTGTTCTTCGGCTTGTCCGGCACGGGTAAAACCACGCTGTCCGCTGACGAAAGCCGTTACCTGATCGGTGACGACGAGCACGGCTGGGGTGAAGGCGTGGTGTTCAACATCGAAGGCGGTTGCTATGCCAAGTGCATCGACCTGTCCGAGCAGAACGAGCCGGTCATCTGGAAAGCCATCCAGCATGGTGCTGTACTGGAAAACGTCGTACTCGACCCGGTCACCGGGAAAGCCGATTACGCCGACAGCAGCCTGACCCAGAACAGCCGTGCGGCCTACCCGCGCGAGCTGATCGAAAAACGCGCACCGAAAAATCTCGGTGGCGAGCCAAATGCTGTGATCTTCCTGACCTGCGATCTGACCGGCGTGCTGCCGCCAGTGTCGATTCTCAGCGAAGAGCAGGCGGCTTATCACTTCCTGTCCGGCTACACCGCGCTGGTCGGTTCGACCGAAATGGGTTCGGGGTCGGGCATCAAGTCCACCTTCTCCACTTGCTTCGGCGCACCGTTCTTCCCGCGTCCGGCTGGCGAATATGCAAACCTGCTGATCAAGCGCATCCGCGGTTTCAAATCCAAGGTCTATCTGGTCAACACCGGCTGGACCGGCGGTGGCTACGGCGTCGGCAAGCGCTTCAACATCCCGACCACCCGTGGCGTGATTGCAGCGATCCAGAGCGGCGCTTTGATCGGTGCAGAAACCGAGCACCTCGACATCATCAACCTCGACGTACCTAAAGTGGTTCCGGGCGTAGACACCGGCCTGCTCAACCCGCGCAACACCTGGGCTGACAAAGCTGCCTACGACGAAGCCGCCAAGGCACTGGCTGGCCTGTTCGTGGAGAACTTCAAGAAGTTCGACGTGAGCGACGCCATCAAGGCTGCGGGTCCGAAGTTGTAATTAAACATCTTCGTGGCCGCACCGACGTGCGGCCCCGGAAATGCTCAGGCAAACGCCCCGACTCATCGGGGCGTTTGCTTGTCTGGGCGACTTGTTTCTGTGGTGGGTGATGACCGGGAGGTGGGTGGCTGCTCAACCCAACGGACTGAACCCGCTCGCGGCACTGCAATAGCGTTGCCGGCTGGCTGACTCCGCGAGACGCTTGCACTGCTCTTTGAAGTACACCTTGGCGCCCTTGCGGCATTCTCGGTGCTCGATCGAGCCCCCACGCCAGTTGCGGCATACGCTGGTGTCGTCAATCTGATTGTCTGTAACGACCCACTCGGCGCGATAAGTGCGCGTCCTGTCCCACTGCAACACGATGGCCGACTCGACGAATTGCGCGGCGGCGAGCTTTGGCTGCGGAATCTGCCGTTGCGCTTTGTACTGGCTCATGTAGCGCGCAGACACCATGCCCTGTGCGTTTGAGCGGTTAACCGCCTTTTGGCTGTTCCCGAATCGACAGGCAATGACTGCTTCGTCGATTAGATTATCTGCGCCCAAGCACTCGGGCAGCGTCAGGGGGCGACTTGGTGTTTCGATCATGGGCGGTGGAGCAATAACAGGAGCGTTGGTGACGACGACGGCTGGTGTTGACGCGGGGCTGAAATCAACTGTTTTCGGCACATGGATGTAATGGAGCAGCCCGTAGCTGCATAGCCCGATGACCACCAGCATCATGAATCGATTGCGTTGGCGCGTCCGAGCATTTCTTGACTGGCTTCGGGGAGAACGGGCAATTGCGTCCTCCTCGTCGACACTCAAGGCCTCGTATGCGTCACTGCCGTTCTGCTTATCGGGCACTCAGGCCTCCCGTAGATCCGACTGGCTTTTCAGGTGAGTGAAGATATCCATGGCGGCGCCGTCTCCCGATGTAATGTTGGCGGCGTAGTTCGCAGGGTACTGGGCTTTCTCTATGGGCGGCAGTTGATCGTAGTGAGCGAGAAGCATCACCAGTGTTTGAGTGCTTTTGCCGGTTTCGTTGTATTCGTCGACATATCTTTGGCAGATGGCCCTTTTCCATACTTGCTCTTGAGCGTAGTTTTCGGAGTACGCAGCACTTCTTTCGTTAATTGTGGAGTCGCTATCTTCATCGTAAATGATCAGCCTCAGTTGATCTTGAGATAACCCCGCGAACGGATTTGCTCCTGACCCGTTCTTGAACGAAGTCGCTTGCCTGGCCCTTTCGAGCAGTTCAGGGTCGTCCGTATCTGGTATCTCTGCATCGTGCAGTTTTCTATTCGAGTAATAACTGTTGCCTGCAATTTTGTCACTGATGCTTTTTGCCAGAGAGCCTAAGCTTTTGAAGTCAAGACTGCTGTCGCGAGTCTGGGCGCGTGCGGCACTATTGCTCAATTGACTGGACAGTTTCGAGAAGGTGGCGCCGTCAATGGCTGGCTCAGAAGTGAGCTCTTTTAGGCTGTAACTTATATTCTTGACGGAGGTGCTTTTCCCGACAGTCGTTCTTGTGGTGTTATGGGTGAGGTGGGCGACGGATGTTGTATCAAGCATGCTGCGTCCTCGCTGCTGAAGCCAATCCATGGCTTTATATTCACTTCCTGTATCGGCCAAACCAGAGTCAGCTTTAGCTTTCCGTTGAAAAACGTGCGTGTCAAAATGCGACACGCACGCTCCGGCGCTTATTTCATTGTGAATTCAGCAGCCCACGCATAAGTGGAAAGATTGGTGGCACGAGACGTCGCCGTGCAGACAGCGCCACCTTCAGAGTTTGCGGTCCGGTTCCACTTTGGCACCTTGACACCACCCGCACCGTGAAGCTTTATGAATGTGGTCGAGAATACGCAAACCTTGGAGCCCATGACGTAGCGAACACTGGCGTAGTTTGTATCCGGTGATAGAGTGCTTTGCATGGAGTAACTATCTGAATCCCCAGGTTGGACTTTTGGTGCAATAGTCGTTCTGGTATTACGCTGAGTCGATATTTCGTTGCGAGTGACGACTTTATACTCCGCCACCTCCGTCCCCAGATTTTTAAATGTCACAGTCACCGGTGGGCCTGCGTGCACAGTAACGGCGGTGCACAGTGTGGCAAGAACAATCGAAGTCAGTAAGATTTTATGGGTTTTCATAGTGGGTAGTTCCTGAGTCAATTCATTGAGTTTTAGTTGTTTAAATAAGTCAGGTGCGAGGCGGTGCTTGGCGAAAATTTATTCGCGGCCGCGACCTGTCGTTCAGATCAAAGTCTGTGATGTGTCAGTGCGCAGAATGCGTGCGCCGGTCACTTACAATATTGTTGATGCAGATGATGTTCCGAGGAGAGCCCTGCGCTGAAATACGGGCCGTTCCATTGGGCGGGTAGCAAGAAAATAGTGATTTTCCGCAATCCGTGGTGATGTTTTAGCACGATGGGCGGGGAAGAAAAGTAGGAAGTTTCTGATTCTTTGCAAATCAGCTAAGTATCCTCTGAAAAAGCCCATTTTTTTGGAGAGGAACCGGGCTGGAGCGCCTGTATTTACTGGCTTCGACTTTTGAAGAAAAGGCTTTTTCAGACCTTCCCTAATGAATATTATTGTTCTTGTCTTTTAGTGTCGAGTTGGATTAACTGCGCTGGCAGAAGTTATAAGTGTGCAGGTTAGAGCGCCCCACAGAGCTGAAGGGCGCCACCCTGTGTCTCACGTCACCGCATAAAACTTGCGTACATACGCCGTGCTGGTCCATTTGCACGGTGCGCCTTGGGCGACGAATACGGTATCGCCTGTGTTCACGGTCAGGCTCGGGCCGTTTTCCAGGCTCAGTTCTACGCTGCCTTCGATCAGGTTCATCAGTTCATGGATCTTGTGCGGGCGCGAGATGCGTTCGTAGGGCGTGGAGTCCCAGACGCCGATGCGCAGGGTGCTGGCCGTGTCTTCGAACAGGCTGTTGCTGCGGCACTGCGGCAGCGCGCTGATCATGATGCTCGGGTCTGGCGGTGAGGACGGTGTGAGCATGGCGAGGCGGTCGAGCGGGACGATACCGGCTTTGTCTGGCCCGCTGGCTTGGGTGGATGCGCAGAACGCCCAGAGGCTGTCTGGTTGCGCGTCGATGCGCACTTGAGTGCCGCGACCGATCACCGCGCTTTCGCCGTTGCTGACAGTGACGCTGTCGGTGCCGGAGGTCAGGGTGACGCTACCCCGATGCATGACCAGCATTTCGGTGTAGGGATAGGCGTCTACTGACAGCGACGTGCCGAAATGAACCAGGCCTGCAGCAATGCCCTGATCATCGATGAATGCTGTGCGACGGCCTTCATCGAACGGGTCGTGAGCGTCAAGCGGGCCGGTGGTGAATTCGGTGTCTACCGGGCCGAGGTCGGCTCGGGCGAGGATTAGGGCGGTTGGTTGGGGCATTGGGTTTGGCTCCTGAATTGAGAGTTGGTGATCGTTCCCACGCAGAGCGCTCAGCGTTTTACGCAACTCTTGTGGGAGCGAGCTTGCTCGCGAAGAAGGTGAATCGGCACTGCTTTTCCAGCGAGATACTGGCCCTTTCGCGAACAAGTTCGCTCCCACGGCCTTCGGCCAGAATCAAAAACAGAGGTGCGTATGACGACGTGTGCGGATCTTTGTGCACACTCAACCGATCGCCTGGGTGATCAGCGCAAACTGGCGCACGCCCTGGCTGGGTTGCGGGACTGCGCCCATGCTCATGCAGGTCACGCTGTCGACGCGCTTGAGGCCGGCTTCTTCCAGCCAGTCGGCCAGGCCGCAATCGGTCGGGATGTCGATGCGGACAAAGGCGTAAGGCACTTTTGCCAGCAGTTGTTCGATCATGTGCCGGGCTTGCTCGACGGTCTGGGCAACCACCGGGCCGATGCACAGGCCGCGGCCGAAAGGGCGCAGCAGGGCGAAGGCCTGTAACTGGCCGTTATGCTCGATGCCCACCGCGTGTTCGAGATCCTTCAGCACGTCACCCAACGTGACCGAGCGGTCCATGCCCGAGCCAGCGTTGGCCAGTTCCAGTACGCGAGCGTGGTCGGCTTCGGTCAGCGCCCGGCAGTTTTCCTCTGCCTTCAATGCTGTCACACCAGGCGGTTGCGCCTGACCCTGGCGCTGCTGGACCTCGCCAAAACTGACAAAACCCAGTTTCTCGTACAGCGGCGCGCCTGCCAGGGTGGCATTGAGCACGGCTGTGCGTGGCGGAACACTGCTTATGGCCAGCTCCATCAGCTTGCGGCCAATGCCCTTGCCTTGATAGTCATCGCTGACGATCACCAGGCCGATGGTGGAGAACTCACCCTGATGGCAGGCAAACGCACTGCCGACCAAGCGGCCGTTGTGTACCGCAACGAAGCCCTGAGCGACACGTTGCAGCATGGCCCAGTCTTCAAGTCGGTGCGGCCACTTCAGGGCAATGGACAGCTCATGAGCATTGCCGACATCGGCTGCGGTCATGGGGCGGTATTCAAAGTCGAGGCGTTGCTGAGCGAGCATGACGTGTCTCCGTCCAGAAGGATGCACAGGCAAATAACGGTGCGGCAGACGCTCTGTATCCCACCTGCCGAGAACGCTGACAAGAGGCCGGCGAGCATTCGGCAGATTCCACAAACCGCAGTTCTTCAGACCACAGTTACTGCTTAAAACGGTCGGAGGCCCGGCAGCAAATGCTTGTGGTTTTTTATCCGGATCAAGCTCTTTATATAGCTGCTGTATTTGCCCACTCGCCGGTCAACTGTGCGGCGCAGTTTCTGCGGCGTAAAGCCCCGTGTTTGAGCCTGAGCGCCCTGAAAAGGGTCAAAAAAGCGCCAAAAACCGGGGTTTGCCCAAGGCTGGAGCGCCCCGCAAAGTCTGCTGAGCGCACACCTCAAAACGGTGCTTTCTATCAAGCAGCCATCACTTTTAACGCCATATGCTGATTTCACGGTGTTGTAATGAGGGTGTGCTGCAGCGTGCATCACCGCCCTTCAGACGAAGCCGGATTGTGCGTCATGCCATGCCCTCAACGAACTTTCAGGACCGCACACAATGAGCTTTCTTCGACCAAAATTCATTACGTTCGACTGCTACGGCACCTTGACCAACTTTCATATGGGCACCATGACGCGCGAGATTTTTGCCGACCGCGTTCCGGCTGAACAGATGGACCAGTTCGTCAAAGACTTCTCGGCCTATCGCCTGGATCAGGTCATGGGCGACTGGATGCCTTATGACGAAATCCTGAAAGTGGCACTGGCCCGCACCTGCAAGCGCTGGAACGTTGAATACCGCGAAGAAGGCCAACTGTATTACGACGCGGTGCCGACCTGGGGCCCGCATGCCGATGTACCGGCCGGCCTGTCGAAAATCGCCGACAAGATCCCTCTGGTGATTTTCTCCAACGCCAGCGACAGCCAGATCATGTCCAACGTCGAAAAGCTCGGCGCGCCGTTCCACAAGGTATTCACTGCCGATCAGGCCAAGGTCTACAAGCCGCGCCTGGCTGCTTTCGAGTTCATGCTCGACAACCTGGGTTGCGGCCCGGAAGACATCTTGCATGTCTCTTCCAGCTTCCGTTACGACCTGTTCTCGGCGCATGACATGAAAATCAGGAACAAGGCATTCGTGGCACGCGGTCACGAACAACCAGCCAACAGCTTCTACGAGTACCACCAGATCCCGGACATCGGTGGTCTGGCCGGGCTGGTCGGCCTCTGACCGGATAAGCGCCAACGGCAACATCGGCATTTTTCAGGGGGCTCTTCCATGAGTGACAAGGGGAACAAGATGCGCAGTGAGTCCTACTGGCTCGATACGGCTCCAGACTTTACCGGCGCGCAGGATGGCGCGGTGGAGGGGCAGGCTGACGTGGTGGTGGTCGGTGGCGGTTTTACCGGTCTTGCGGCAGCGCGTGCATTGGCCTTGAAAGGTGCCAGCGTGGTGGTTCTGGAATCAGGCCGGGTGATCGGCGAAGCCTCTGGCCGTAATGGCGGACAGTGCAACACCGGTGTCGCGCAGGACTATGCGTCGCTGAGCGCCAGCCTGGGTGCCGATCAGGCTCGCGAGTATTACAAGGCTTACGAAAGTGCGGTGCAGAGCGTCGTTACTGTGATTGAGCAGGAAAGCATCGCCTGCGATATCAAGCGTAACGGCAAGCTCAAACTGGCGGCCAAGCCAGGGCATTACGAAGGGCTGGCGCGCACCTGCGAGCTGATTCGTCGTGAAGTCGATGCCGACGTCGAGCTGCTGTCGGCTCAGGACGTTCGCGCTGAAATCGATTCCGACGAGTTCCACGGTGGCCTGTTGCAACGCAATGGCGTGCAGATCCACGTCGGGCGTTTCGGTCTGGGGCTGGCGGACGCGGCGGTGCGGCATGGCGCGCGGGTGTATCAGGACGCTACCGTCAAGGACTGGAAAGCCAACCGCGGCGGCTTTGTGGTCAACACCTCGAAGGGGTCCATTCAGGCCGGACAAGTGCTGCTTGCCACGGGTGCCTGTCAGCATGGCGGCCTGGGCTGGTATCGCCGCCGCATCGTGCCGGTCGGCAGTTTTGTGATCGTCACCGAAGTGTTGCCGCAGGCGCTGATCAACCAGCTGTTCCCTAACCAGCGCGCTTACGTGACCAGCCGTTTGATCGGCAACTATTTCCGGCTCACTCCGGACAATCGCCTGCTGTTCGGCGGTCGGGCGCGCTTTGCGATGTCCAACAGCAGCTCCGACGCCAAGAGCGGCAAGGTGCTGCAAGCAGCGATGGTGCAGATGTTTCCGCAACTGGCCCACGTCAAGGTCGACTACTGCTGGGGTGGTCTGGTGGACATGACCTCCGACCGTTTGCCGCGTGCAGGCGAGCACGGCGGAGTCTTCTACTCGATGGGCTACAGCGGCCACGGCGTGCAGATGTCAGTGCACATGGGCCAGGAGATGGCCGAGGTCATGGAAGGCAAGGCGCAAGCCAATCCCTGGAAAGACCTGAGCTGGCCAGCCATCCCCGGCCATTTTGGCAAGCCCTGGTTTCTGCCTCTGGTCGGCGCTTACTACCGCTATCAGGACAGTCGCCACTGAGTTTTTGTTTAACCGTCGTCGTGTGCGCATGAAGGATGCTCCGGCCCCCGTGAGCAACTCGGAATTTCCCCTTTTCGACAGGTAGAACTGATATGGCTGACAAGAAAACCGATTCCCCGCTGATCACAGGCGAAGACAGCCTGCGAGTGTTCGAGGGTCTCAATCGCGGTCTGTCGCGTCGTGACGCACTGCGTATGCTGGGCGTTGCAGGTGTGGTCGCGGCTGGCTCAAGTAGCCTGTTCGGTGCAGCGGGCAAGGTCTTTGCCGACGACGCCGATGCACCGGTCAAAGGCAAGCCGGGCGGCCGCATTCGGGTGGCGGGCATGTCCAGTTCCACGGCTGATACGCTTGACCCGGCCAAAGGTGCGCTGTCCACCGACTACGTTCGCCATTTCATGTTCTACAACGGCCTGACCCGCTTCGACAGCCATCTGGTTCCGCACATGGAGCTGGCCGAGAAGATCGAAAGCGACAACGCCACCGTCTGGACCGTGACCCTGCGTCAGGGCGTGACCTTCCACAACGGCAAAGCGCTGACCGCAGGCGATGTGGTGTTCTCCCTGTCGCGCCACAAAGACCCGGCCACCGGTTCGAAAGTCCTGCCGCTGATGGCGCAGTTCTCCGAGATCAAGGCCACCGGCCCGATGGAAGTGCAGATCACCCTCAGCTCGCCGAACGCCGAGCTGCCGTCGATCCTCGCAGTTTCGCACCTGCTGATCCTGCCCGAAGGCACCACTGATTTCAGCAAAGGCATCGGCACCGGCCCATTCACCGTCAAGGAATTCAACCCGGGCGTGCGTTCGGTCAGCGCGCGTAACCCCAACTACTGGAAGCCGGGCCTGCCGTATCTGGACGAGATCGAATTCATCGCCATTTCCGATGAGCCATCGCGGGTCAACGCGCTGCTCTCCGGCGATGTGCACATGATCAACGAGGTCAACCCGCGCTCGACCACGCGCATCGCTGCCAGCGCCAAGCACCGCGTGGTGGACGCGCCGTCCGGCAACTACACCGACCTGATCATTCGTCAGGACCAGATGCCCGGCAAAAGTCCTGAGTTCACCGAGGCCATGAAGTACCTGCTGGACCGTGAACAGGTCAAATCCGCAGTGTTCCGTGGCTATGCCCGTGTCGGCAACGACCACCCGATCTCGCCAGGCTCGCGCTACTTCAACGCAGACCTGCCGCAACGTGCCTACGATCCCGAGAAGGCCAAGTTCCTGCTCAAGAAAGCCGGCATGGAAAAGATCACCATGGCGGTGGCAGCATCGCCTGCTGCGACCGGTTCGGTGGACATCGCCGTGCTGCTGCAACAGTCGGCCAAACAGGCTGGCCTGACCCTCAACGTCAACCGGCTGCCAAGCGATGGCTACTGGTCCAACCACTGGATGAAGCATCCGCTGAGCTTCGGCAACATCAACCCGCGCCCGAACGCTGACGTGATCTTCTCGCAGTTCTTCCAGTCCACTGCGCCGTGGAACGAGTCGGGCTGGAAGAATGACCAGTTCGACCAGTTACTGCTGCTGGCCCGTGGCGAAACCGACGACGACAAGCGCGCCAAAATGTATGGCGACATGCAGACCCTGGTCAGCCAGAACTGCGGCATCGGCATTCCGGTATTCATCAGCAACATCGATGGCGTGGACAAGCGTATCCAGGGCTATTCCAGCAACCCGCTGGGCGGCTTCATGGGTTACATGTTCAGCGAGCAGGTCTGGCTGGACGCGTAAATGCAACGCTGAACCGAGCGGGAGGATGCAGATGAATAGCAACACACTCTGGTTGATCGTGCAGCGCTTCGGCGCGGCGATCGTGACGTTTCCATCGTGGTCTTCGCCATTACGGCGGTGCTGCCAGGAGACGCCGCGCAACAGGCTCTTGGGCAATTCGCGACGCCTGAACAGGTCGCGGCATTGCGTACAAAACTGGGCCTGGATCAGCCGGGTGTGGTGCGTTATCTGCATTGGTTGAGCAACCTGCTGGGGGGTGACTTCGGCGAGTCGGTGTCCAATGCGATGCCGGTTTCCGAGCTGATTGCCGGGCGCTTTCCCAAAACCCTGATGCTGGCGGCAACCACTGCGCTGGTGTCGGTTCCGGTGGCGCTGGCGCTTGGTATCGGCGCTGCGATGGGCCGGGGTGGCCGCATCGATGGCGCTCTGAATTTCATTACGCTGACGTTGGTGGCGGTGCCCGAATTTCTGGTGGCAACGCTGGCCGTGCTGATTTTCGCCGTCAACCTGGGCTGGCTGTCGGCCTTGTCGTATGGTGGTGACGTCAGCTCGCCCTGGCAGTTCATGCGCACCTACGCCTTGCCGGTCATGACCCTGTGCAGTGTGATCGTGGCGCAGATGGCGCGCATGACCCGCGCTGCAGTCATCGATCAACTGGACAGCCCTTACGTGGAAATGGCCAGGCTCAAGGGCGTCAGCCCGGTGCGTATCGTATTGCGTCACGCCTTGCCCAACGCCATCGGGCCGATTGCCAACGCTGTGGCGCTGAGCCTTTCGTATCTGCTGGGCGGGGTGGTGATCGTGGAAACCATCTTCAACTATCCCGGCATCGCCAGCCTGATGGTCGATGCCGTGACCAACCGTGACATGGCGTTGGTTCAGGGCTGCACCATGCTGTTCTGCGCCGCTTACCTGGGTCTGGTGCTGATGGCCGACCTGTGTGCAATTCTTTCCAACCCGAGGCTGAGAACCCAATGACTGAATTCATTGCGAAATCGACGCCTGTTGCGCCAGAAGCCGTGCCGCGCAAAAAAACGGTCCGCCCGACTTCGTGGCTAGGCCTGCTGGGCGCGACGGTGTGCTTCATCTGGCTGATGGTCGCGCTGTTCGGCCCCTGGCTCGCGCCGCATCCGGTGGGCGAAGTGGTCTCCGACAACATGTTTGAAAACATGAGCGCGGCCTATCCGTTCGGTACCGATTACCTGGGCCGCGACATGCTCAGCCGGGTGTTGATCGGCGCGCGTTTCACGGTCGGCCTGGCATTGATCTCTGCCGTGCTGGCCAGCGGCATCGGCACGTTGTGCGCATTGCTGTCGGTGGTTGCGCCCAAATGGCTGGACGAAATCATCAGCCGCCTGATGGACGCATTCATCTCGATCCCGAGCAAGATGCTGGCGCTGATCATGGTGTCGGCGTTCGGCTCGTCCGAAGTGCTGCTAATCTGCACGGCGGTGCTCAGTTACACGCCGGGGGCGTTCCGTATCGCGCGCAGCCTGGCGGTGAACATCGAGGCGCTGGAATATGTGCAAGTGGCGCGCACCCGTGGTGAGGGCCGTGTGTACATCGCTTGCCGGGAGATCCTGCCGAACATGCTCAACCCGGTTCTGACTGACCTGGGCCTGCGTTTTGGTTTCATCGTGTTGCTGCTCAGCGGCATGAGTTTTCTGGGGCTCGGTGTGCAGCCGCCTGATGCCGACCTGGGGTCGCTGGTGCGCGAGAACATCGGCGGCCTCAGCCAGGGCGCGCCAGCCATCGTGATTCCGGCGCTGGCGATTGGCACGCTGACCATCGGCGTCAACCTGTTCATCGACCGACTGGCCTCACGGCGCGGTCGCCGTTCGGGAGGGCATTGAGATGAGCCAGTTGATTAGAGTGCAAGACCTGCGCGTGGTCGCCGAGAGCGATCACGGTGAGCTGGAAATCGTCAAAGGCGTCAGCTTCGCGTTGGAGAAAGGCGAAGTGCTGGCGTTGATCGGTGAGTCCGGCTCCGGCAAGACTACGATCGCCCTGGCGCTGCTGGGTTATGCCCGGCGCGGCTGCAAACTGGCGGGCGGCGTGGTTCAGGTTGGCGAGCACGACATGCTCAGCCTGCCTGAAAGCCAGCTGCAAGGCCTGCGCGGCAATCGCGTTTCCTACATCGCACAAAGCGCCGCAGCGGCGTTCAACCCGGCGAAAAAGCTCATCGATCAAGTGATCGAAGGTGCGTTGATTCATGGTCTTGGCAGCCGCGCAGTGCTGGAAGCCAAGGCTGTCGAACTGTTCCGCGACCTGGCGCTGCCCAACCCGGACAGCATCGGTCAGCGTTACCCGCATCAGGTGTCGGGCGGTCAGTTGCAGCGCGTCATGGCAGCGATGGCGCTGATCAGCGATCCGTTGCTGGTGATCCTCGACGAGCCGACGACTGCACTGGACGTCACCACGCAAATCGACGTGTTGCGCGCGTTCAAACGGGTGGTCCGCGAACGTGGTGCGACAGCGGTTTACGTCTCTCACGACCTGGCCGTCGTAGCGCAGATGGCCGACCAGATCGTAGTGCTCAACGGCGGGCAGATTGTCGAAACCAGCAGCACCGCAGCGTTGCTCAGCGGTCCTGAACAAGCCTACAGTCGCAGCCTGCTGGCGGCGGCACGTCCGGACAAGGTGCTGAAACCGGCCAGCGACGTGGCCAAGGACAGCACCCTGCTGACCATCAAAGGCCTGACCGCGGGCTACGGCAAAAAGAACCTGCAAGGCATGCCGATGATTCGCGTGCTGGAAGACATCGACCTGACCATTCGCCGAGGCCAGGCCATTGGCGTCATCGGTGAGTCGGGTTCGGGCAAATCGACCCTGGCCCGCGTGGTTGCCGGTTTGCTGGACCCGGCGCTCGGCAGCCTGACCTTCGACGGTGCCGAATTGTCCGGCACTCTGGCGGGGCGCACCGAAGAGCAGTTCCGGCGCATCCAGATGGTGTTCCAGAACGCCGACACCGCGCTCAACCCGATGCATAGCATCAGCGCGATTCTTGCCCGGCCGCTGAAAATGTATTTCGGCCTCAAGGGCAAGGCGTTGAACGAGCGCATCGGCGAGCTGATGGATCTGGTGCGTCTGCCCCGCGAACTCGCCGAGCGACGCCCCAACGAACTGTCCGGCGGCCAGAAACAGCGCGTCAACCTGGCTCGCGCCCTGGCGGCCAAGCCGGACCTGATCCTTTGCGATGAAGTGACCTCGGCGCTGGACACCGTGGTCGGTGCCTGCATTCTTGAATTGCTCGGTGAACTGCGCCGCAAACTGGGGGTGTCTTACCTGTTCATCAGCCACGACATTTCCACCGTGCGAGCCCTGTGCGATGACATCGTGGTGATGTACAGCGGGCACAAGGTCGAAGAGGGCAGCCGCGACGCCTTCAGCCGCGTGCCGTTCCATCCGTACACCGACTTGCTGGTGCACTCGGTGCCGGAGTTGCGTCAGGGCTGGCTGGAAAGCTGTGGCGTGACCAGCGGCAAGCTGTCGCCGATCAGCGCGCCGTCCAATCACCCGGAGCTGTGCACCTTTCTCAATCGCTGCCCTGCGCGCATCGAAGGCCTGTGCAACAAGACCGCCCCCGGCCGTCGCCGGATTGCAGGCGGCAGCGAAATCCTTTGCCATCGCGACAGCGACGAACTGCAAGCCGTACAAGAAAATCTTAATCCTGAGACCGTGGGAGCCTACGCATGAACGGCCGTTTTGTGAGACTGGGCGAGCGTGATCGTCCGGCCGTGAGCCTGATGGTCGATGGCGCGTCCATCGAAGCCCTGCAGGGCGACACCCTGATGGTGGCACTGCTGACCCGCAAAGCGACGTTGCGCCAGTCTGAATTCGATTCGGGGCGGCGTGCCGGGTTTTGCCTGATGGGCGCCTGTCAGGACTGCTGGGTCTGGACCCGCAGCGGAGAACGACTGCGCGCCTGCTCCAACGAAGTCCGCGACGGGCTCGATATCGTCACCACCCAACCGGAGGCGAAATGGCCACTTCTTCACGGTTAGATGTTCAGAACCCTGCCAGCCCGCGAGTCGTCATCATTGGCGCTGGTCCGGCCGGCACGCGCTGTGCGCAAACCCTGCTGGCGGCGGGCATCAAGCCGATTCTGATCGACGAAAACCGCCGCGACGGCGGGCAGATCTATCGTCGCCAGCCGGAAGGCTTCAAGCGCGATTATTCGGCGCTGTACGGCACCGAAGCAGCCAAGGCGCGAGACCTGCACGAGAGCTTCGACCGCCTGCGCAAACAGATCGACTATCGCCCCGATACGCTGGCCTGGAACCTCACGCAAGGTGAGCTGTGCTGCGCCAGCAAGGGCGTGCACACCGTGGTCGAATATGACGCGCTGATACTGTGCGCCGGTGCCACCGACCGCTTGATGCCGATCAAGGGCTGGCAACTGGCAGGCACGTACAGCCTCGGCGGTTCACAGATTGCGCTCAAGTCGCAATCGGTGTCCATCGGCAGCCGCGTGGTGTTCATGGGCAGCGGGCCGCTGCTGTATCTGGTTGCCAGCCAGTACGTCAAAGCCGGTGCCGACGTGGCCGCCGTGCTGGATACTTCGCCGTTCAGCAAGCGCGTCGGTGCGATGCCCAAGTTGCTCGCCCGGCCCGGTCTGCTGTTCAACGGCATGAAATTGCTGGCGCAGTTGTACAGCGCCAAAGTGCCGGTGCATCTGGGCGTGCAGCCCGAAGAGATCATGGGCAGCGAACAGGACGGCGTGACCGGCGTGCGGGTAAAACTCGCCAACGGCAATGCGCTGAACGTCGATTGCGATGCCTTGGCGCTGGGCTATCACCTGCGCCCGGAAACCCAGCTCGCTGATCTGGCCGGCTGCCAGCTGCGCTTCGACGACGCGTCCGGGCAATGGGTGCTGGCCGTCGATGAAGAAGGTCGCACCTCGGTCAAAGGCGTTTATGCCGCTGGCGACGGCGCGAAGATTCGTGGCGCGGATGCGGCCGAGCAGGCGGGGCGGCTGGCAGCGATGGCGCTGCTGGAAGACCTTGGCCGGCCTGTGGATAACTCACGCCGCGAAGAAGTGCGCAAGAACCTGGTGGTCATGGACCGCTTTCGCGTCGGTCTGGCCGAAGCCTTTCCATGGCCTGCCGCCCAAGCGGCAGCGTTGCCTGACGAAGCGATTGTCTGCCGTTGCGAAATGATCAGCGCAGGCGAGTTGCGGGGCGTGGTACGTGAAAAAGGCGCATGCGAAGTCAATCGTGCCAAGGCGTTCAGCCGCGTCGGCATGGGCCGCTGCCAGGGCCGTTATTGTTCGCAGGCTGGCGCCGAGGTGATCGCCGCCGAAGCCGGTGTGCCGGTCGAACAGGTCGGCCGCCAGCGCGGTCAGGCACCGGTCAAACCGTTGTCGATGCTGGTTGACGAGGTGGTGTCATGAAGCAACCGAAAGTCGATGTGCTGATTGTCGGTGGCGGCTTCATGGGCTCGGCGTCGGCGTTCTTTCTGCGCCAGCGTGGCCAGTCAGTGACCCTGCTGGAGCGCGACGTGATCGGCCAGTACGCCAGCGGCGTGAACTTCGGTAATGTGCGGCGTCAGGGTCGTCACCTGGGGCAACTGGAGCTGGCCAACCGTTCCAGAGCGCTGTGGCAGAAGCTGCCGCAGCTGATTGGGGAAGACCTAGAGTTTCTGCCCAGCGGGCACATGCGCGTCTGCTATCGCGAAGACGAAATTGCCGAACTGGAAGCCTACGCCGCTGCGCCAGAAGCACATGAGCTGGACTTGAAAATCTATCGCGGCAAAGCGCTGCGCGAGCGTTTTCCGTTTCTCGGGCCGGACGTGAAGGGCGGCTCCTACGCGCCGCACGATGGTCACGCCAATCCGCGTCTGGCGGCGCCTGCTTTCGCCCGCGCTGCGATTCGTGCCGGCGCGCGGATCGAAGAGCGAACCGAGGTGGCGCATGTCGAAAAGGTTGGTAACGAATTCGAGGTCACGGCCACTGACGGGCGAATCTTCACGGCTGAGCAATTGCTGATCACCGCAGGCGCGTGGGGGCAGAAACTCTCCGCGCAGTTCGGCGAACCGGTGCCGCTGGATACTCACGGTCCGCAGATGGCCGTGACCGAACCAGTGCCTTATGCGCTGCCGACCGTGATCGGCGTGTTTACCAAGATCCCCCACGAAGTGATTTATTTCCGGCAGATCGCGCGCGGCAACATCGTCATCGGCGGTGGCTTTCGCAGCAAGCCGGACATGGTCAATCGCCGCGCTTATGTCGAGCCGCGCAGCATCATCAATCAGGTGCAGCAGATGCGTCGGCTGTTGCCCGGCGTCGGCAACCTGAACATCATCCGCGTGTGGAGCGGCATCGAAGGCTACACGCCGGACTCGCTGCCGGTGATGGGCCGCAGCGGCAAGGTCGACGGGCTGTTCTACGCCTTCGGCTTCTGCGGTCACGGCTTCCAGCTCGGCCCGGGCGTGGGCGACGTGATGGCCGAACTGATCAGCACCGGCACGACCAGCACATCGATCAGCCCGTTCGACATTCGTCGTTTCGACCTCTTCACCGAACAAGCGAGCAAAGCCTCATGAGCCCCCGCGCACTGGAAATCCTCAAGCGCCTGATCGCCTTCGACACGGTGTCGTCCGAGCCGAACATGGCACTGATCGACTACGTTCGCGAGCTGTTGGCGAGCAAGGGCATCGAGTCGCTGGTCGTCAAGGACGAAACCGGCAAGAAGGCCAACCTGTTCGCCAGCACCGGCCCGCGTGACGTGCCGGGCGTGTTGCTTTCCGGCCACACCGACGTGGTGCCCGCTGCCGGTCAGGCGTGGACGATGCCACCGTTTCAGGCGACGCTGCGCGACGGACGCATCTATGGTCGTGGCACCTGCGACATGAAGGGGTTTATCGCGCTGGCGATCGACGCCATGCTCGATGCTGCGGACATGAATCTGCTGCGTCCGCTGCAACTGGCCTTGTCCCACGATGAAGAAATCGGCTGTGTCGGCGTGCGACGGCTGCTGGACGTACTGCATCTGGCGCCGGTGCGCCCGTTCCTGTGCGTGGTCGGCGAACCGACTCTGATGCAGTTTGCCGTCGGGCACAAAGGTAAGGCGTCCTACCGCACCTTCTGCCGGGGCCAGGAAGCGCATTCTTCGCTGGCGCCCCGGGCGGTCAATGCGATTCATCTGGCCAGCGATTTCATCGCCGAACTGCGCAACAGCCAGAAACAGATCGAGCGGCAGGGCGTGCGTGACGAGGGTTACGACATTCCCTACAGCACTGTGCACATCGGCCGTATTGATGGCGGCAAGGCGCTGAACATTGTGCCTAATCTGTGCACCCTGGAATTCGAGTACCGCAACCTGCCGGGAGACAATCCCGACGTGCTGCTGGAACAACTGCGCGAACGTGCCGAGGTGCTGGTACGTGAAGCGCGGCAGCTGTCCGGCGTGGCCGCCATCGACATCGAAGTGATGAATGAATACCCGGCGCTGGAGACTCATCCAAGCGTCGAGGCGGTGCGCATGCTGCACGCGTTTGCTGAACCGGGGACGCAGCACATCAAGGTCTCCTATGGCACCGAAGGCGGGCTGTTCGCCGGGCGGCTCAACGTGCCGGTGGTGGTGTGCGGGCCGGGCTCCATCGAGCAGGCGCACAAGCCGGACGAGTTCATCGAAGAAAGTCAGATGGATGCGGGCGAGCGCTTTTTGCAAAGTCTGCTGGGCTCGCTGAAGCAGTAGAGGCTGCCGTCCGGGCTTCAATTTCAGCATCGGACGCTGCCGTTATCCTGCTTTCAGCATCCTGGACTGCGACGCCTGCCTAGACTGGCAGGTATCCCGGAACAGGACTCGACCATGCTCAAGAATCAGTTGAAAGACCCCAGCCTGCTGGTGGACCGCGCCTACATCGATGGGCAATGGATCAGCGCTGACGATGGTGCAACGCTGACGATAACTGACCCGGCGACCGGCGAGATGATCGCGCAGGTTCCGGCCCTGCAAGGCGTCGAAACCCGGCGTGCCATCGAAGCCGCTGAGCGGGCCTGGCCTGCCTGGCGCGCGCGTCCTGCCGCCGAGCGTGCGGCGCTGCTGGAACGCTGGCATCAGGCGATGCTCGACAACGTCGAAGACCTTGCGCTGATCATGACCCTTGAGCAAGGCAAGCCGCTGAACGAGTCGCGTGGCGAGATTCACTACGGCGCGAGCTTCGTCAAATGGTTCGCTGAAGAGGCCCGTCGTTCCTACGGCGAAACCATCCCGACGCCCAGCACAGATCGCCGGCTGATGACGCTCAAGCAGCCAGTCGGTGTCTGCGCGGCGATCACGCCTTGGAACTTCCCCAATGCCATGATCACCCGCAAATGTGCCCCAGCGCTGGCTGCCGGTTGCCCGATCATCGTCAAACCGTCGGACCTCACGCCGCTGTCCGCGCTGGCGCTGGCGGTGCTGGCCGAGCGCGTAGGCATTCCGGCCGGAGTGTTCAACGTGGTCACCGGCATGCCGACCGGCATCGGTGAAGAGCTGACCGGCAACCCGGTGGTGCGCAAGATTTCCTTCACCGGCTCGACACCGGTCGGCCGCCTGCTGATGCGCCAGAGCGCTGAACACATCAAGCGCCTGAGCCTGGAACTGGGTGGCAACGCGCCGTTTATCGTCTTCGATGACGCCGATCTGGAGCAGGCGGTGGCGGGCATCATGCTCAGCAAATTCCGTAACGCAGGGCAAACCTGCGTGTGCGCCAACCGGATTCTGGTGCAGAACGGCATTTACGACCGTTTCGCGGCGCGATTGGTAGAAGAGGTCGCCAAGCTCAAGGTCGGCAACGGTCTGGAAGACGGCGTGACGATTGGACCGCTGATTAATCCGGCAGCGGTCAGCAAGGTTGCCCGGCACATCGACGATGCGCTGAATCAGGGGGCGAAGTTGCTGTACGGCGAGCGTCCCGACGGTGAAAGCCAGTTCGTGCAGCCAACCGTGCTGGGCGATACTCACGCAGGCATGCTATTGGCCAACGAAGAAACGTTCGGCCCGGTCGCTCCGCTGATGCGCTTCACCGACGAGGCCGAAGCGCTCGCGCTGGCCAACGCTACGCCTTACGGCCTGGGCGCATATTATTTCACCCAGGACCTACGTCGCTCATGGCGTTTCGGCGAAGCGCTGGAGTTCGGCATGGTCGGCCTCAACACCGGCATCATTTCGATGGAAATCGCCCCGTTCGGCGGCATCAAGCAGTCCGGCCTGGGCCGCGAAGGCTCAAGCTACGGACTGGACGAGTACCTGGAAGTGAAGGCGTTTCATGTGGGCGGCTTGTAACACGGGATGACCCTGCGCAACCTTCAGGATCGCCTCTAGTAGGGGCGATCGGCCTGGTGCGCAGCCTTGCTGTCTCTCTGCGTCAACAGATCCGACGCCAGGGTGTAATCTTTCTGGAAGGCCGGGCTTTCGATCCACTCGATGGCGGTGTCCTCGTCCTCATCGTGATACATGGCGCGGTACACGATAAGCAGGCCCATCATGAAGTCCGTGGCCGGGTCTTCTTCCTCTTCCGACACCACCAGGGCCAGCACCGGGTATTGCAGGAAGACCACGCACAACGCCAACTGGCTGATCGCCTCGGCCGCTCTCATGGCGACGAACAGGTCATCGTAGTCAGCCGGGTCGAAGCCGTTCTCGACGATGTCGTTGAAGTCGAAAGTATTGAGGTCGAGTTCGATGTCATCAAACGGCTGATTGACCAGCGCAGAGCCAAATACGGGATGGACCAGTCGAGTCGGGGCTTTGCCCGAGCGGTTTTGCTTGGCTTTGATCTTCGCGCGTTTGGCGCGTTTCTGCTGCTTGTCTGGCGAGGCCATGAGCGGTCCTTTGGCGGGCGGTGTAAGGCAATGGCGGCTATTGAAGCGCAGAAGCAGGCAATAACCAAGGTCTGGCCGAAAATTGCGCGCTGCCCGGGCAATAAAAAACCCGCCATAAGCAGGTTTGATTATTTTCATAACGCGTCAGCGTTTGCCTGGCTTGGCAAACGCCTCTGCTTCGTCCATGCGATTGGCGAACATATTGACCGCCTCTACCGCATCGCTCGCACCGTCCCGAATCTGCACGATCACCTGACCGGCCTGATCCGCCAGCATCACACCTCGATTGGCGCCTTCTTGAGTGGCGCTCATGCTGGCGACGGCATCGCGGGTTTCCGCCAGGATCTTGCCGATCATTTCAGCGATTTCCGTGGTCGAGCCGCTGGTGCGCCCCGCAAGCTGACGGACTTCATCGGCCACTACCGCAAACCCGCGCCCCTGATCACCCGCGCGGGCCGCTTCGATGGCTGCGTTGAGTGCCAACAGGTTGGTCTGGTCCGCGATGCCGCGAATGGTGTTGACGATAGCGGTGATCTGCTCGGAACGAGCACCCAGCTGACTCACCAGCTTCGCCGAGGCACCAATGTTTTCGGCAATCTGCCGCATCTCCCGCGCAGTGTCCTGAATGACCAGAGTTCCTTGTTCGGCCACTTTCTCGGTTTCCGCCGAAATATGGTAGGCCCGCGATGCGCCATGCGCGTCCGCGTCCTGCTTTTCTACACGTGCAGTAATGTCGCTGGCGAACTTCACCACTTTGTAGAGTTTGCCGTCGACATCGAATACCGGGTTATACGTCGCTTCCAGCCACACCACCCGACCATTCTTGCCAATGCGCTTGAACTGCCCGCCGACGAACTCGCCATGGTTCAGTTTGCGCCAGAAGTCAGTGTATTCCGGGCTGTTGACCAGCGACGGTTCGCAGAATGTTCTGTGGTGTTTGCCTTTGATTTCGGTCAACGCATAACCCATGACATTCAGGAAGTTGCTATTGGCGGCGATCACATTGCCAGCGGGATCGAACTCACAGATCGCCATGGCGCGATCGACAGCGGCCAGCTTGCTGTTTGTCTCGTTCTCGAGCATCACCTGGCGGGTCACATCCAGCGCGTACTTGACGACCTTGAAGACCTTGCCCTGCGCATCGCTCACCGGGTTGTAACTGGCCTCCAGCCAGACATTGCTGCCGCTCTTGTTGATGCGTTTGAATTTCCCCGAGATAAATTTCCCGGCCCGCAGAGACGCCCAAAGATCAGCGTACTCGCGGCTGCGGACCATCTCGGGCTCGCAGAAATCACGGTGCGTCTTGCTGGCAAGCTCTTCCGACCGATAGCCCATCGTCGTCAGAAAGTTCTCGTTTGCGCGAAGGATCTTGCCATCGACGTCCATCTCAACGACAGCCATCGACCTTTCCAGCGCGTTCATCAATCCTTTGAGTCCATCTACCTCAGCCTTCATGGCGGTCAGTTCAGCCTTGCTCTTGTTTCCGAACATAACGTGCCCCTAGTGTTTTTACGGACGGATTGTGATCAGGCTATCGACGTGAATGACGGCGACATTAATTTGTCGGACAGCAAAACAGACAGACGGATTCTGACCCGTTTTCAGCGTCAAAATATGGACATGCGTTTGGATGGGAGCTTGTCGGAGAAGTCGTTGTGCGGATGCCTGGCGGTGAAAGCAGGCGCTGACTGCCAGATGGGCTATCTGGCCAAACAGCAGACAAAGAAAAGCCCGCGATGGGGGAGCGGGCTTAAGGATTCACACTTGGGAGCAGCTCTACAATGCCGTGCCGACTGTGAAAAGTTTGTGAAGAGTTTTCACTTTTTTTCTGGCTGAATCGTGTTGGTCACTTCGGACGTCGGCACAAAGGTCTTCGACTCTTCGGCAGCAGCTTCTTTGGACGCCGCTTTATCCTTCGCCGCTTCAGTGTTCTCTTTGGCAGCCTCGTTCACCTTGTCCTGAGCAGACTCCATCTTCTCTTGGGATTTTTCCTGGTGAGCCTGAGCATCCTGTGCTTTCTGCTCGGACTTGCTGTCGCAGGCAGCCAGACCCAGGGTGGCGGCGATGATGAGGGCAGAGGCAGTAAACTTGAGCACGTGATTTTCCTTCGGATAGCAAATGTACGGCTTCGAGGGCGAGTGGGGGGAGTTAGTTCAATGGGATGGAGGTGGCAGGGTTCTGGAAGGCTGGTATGAGTAGCAGAAGGCTGCTGTGATCTTCTCAAGTGTTGCTTTGAACAGCAGCTTTACATGCCGCGAGACTAGTCACCCTGTGGGTCAAGCGACTTTCAGCTCGGACTCTTTCCACTGTGTTCCGTCCAATTCGAACGCGGCTCCTTCGTGGGGTTGAGCGTTTCGTTCGAAGATGATCGGACCAAAATTGGCATGGATGTAGGCAGCGTAAAAAGCCCTCATGGCAACGTCAGCTGGTCCTGGTATTTCTTGAGATTCGCGCTTTTCCCAGTTGGCAATGGTCTGCACATCGACCCGGAAAATGGCTGCAGCCTCCTCCTGAATGAGATCCTGCTCCTTTCTCAAAAAGCGAAACTGACGCCCGGTCATTGGCGTTTTCTGGCCAATGATATCCACAGCTATCGCCCGATGAAGTCCGTCGATATCTTCGATCTTCACACCCTCGCCGTACGGCGTTTCAACGATCGTATATCCATTTTTCAAGAAGATGCCGTCCAGTCCACTGCCTTTATATTTGTACATTTTCATACCTCCCACACCGTAATTGCGAAAAGCTCGTCAGGCTCAGGACTTGGATTGACGGCTACTACCATGCAGACAACATCCCTCGGCGCTAGCTCGCTCATCCTGAACTCGAAGTTGCCGTGCTTCTCGCTGTACGTAGGCCCTCGGATGATTGCTCCTCGACGCAGGCATCTCAGGGCCTCGGTGGCGGTTATGCCGCGCTCAAAGAGGCGCTCCAGGCAGTGCTCGCGAAAGACGACTTTGGAGGAGTCTCTTGCCAGGACATGAACAAGATCCTCAAGCTGCTGCTTGCTCCATAAGGGCTGCCTGTTTTTCATACTGCCTATAATCCTTATAGGTGACACCATAGTAGGGTGTCGTCCTTGCGTCGTAAATAATGATTATTTTCCGCCTGGGGCAGCGCGCTTTGAGCCTTCGAAATTAGCGGGTTGTGGTTTGCCGAGGCTTGGCTACCTTGTCACGCGCCGCGAAATGCAGGCAAGCGAATAAGCAGGATGGCGGCCGACGTGCAGCGCAGGAAGAGGCGACACGTGCAGTAGTCTGATTCGATAGGTCTCTTCTGCGCGGACAGGGTGCAGACACGTCTGTAATCCAAAAAATCAGACAACAAAAAGCCCGCACGAGGCGGGCTTCTTGTGTGCTTTCAGGTGTGCTTGGCATCACCTGAAAACGAAAGGTGGTGCCCAGAGACGGAATCGAACCGCCGACACGGGGATTTTCAATCCCCTGCTCTACCGACTGAGCTATCTGGGCAACGGGGCGCATTAGACGTGTTTTTCAGGAGGTCGTCAAGCGTGTTTTTTCAAAAATTTGAATTATTACCGACGCTTACGACCTTCACTGCGTGAAACGCTTTATTTTTCGGGGGGAACGTAGCCTTCGGCCTGGGCGTATTCTTCGCCGGAGAGGAACTTGTCCATCTCGGTCTGGAGAAATTTGCGGTCTTCGGCGTTCATCATGTTCAGGCGACGTTCGTTGATCAGCAAGGTCTGGTGTTTCTGCCAGTCGGCCCATGCTTTCTGTGAAACGTGGTTGAAGATGTCTTCGCCTTTGGCGCCAGGGTATGGGGCGCGCTCCAGGCCGGGCAGTTCTTCTTTGTATTTGCGGCACATTACGGTGCGGGTCATGACGACTCTCCTGCGTTCAATACGTCGGCTGCGCGTTTGAGCAGCTTTTTCACCGGGGCGGCAAGGCCCAGGCGTGGCGGGGTGGCGAGGTTATACCAGAGCCAGTCGGCCTCGGCCACGTGATGGGCGGACTCCTGAACTTCGATCAGCCAGGGTTCGATGCTCAACTGGAAATGGCTGAAGGTGTGTATCAGGCCCGGCAGCTCATGGTGCTCGCCCAGTTCCAGTGCGTGTTGGGTGGCCAGATGTTTCAGGTCTTCGAAGTCGTCCAGTTCCGGCAGGCTCCACAGGCCGCCCCACAAGCCGCTGGAGGGGCGACGATAAAGCAGAATCGCGCCCTCGCGGTTGGCAAGCATTGGCATGAGTGTGCGCTTCTGCGGAACCGTTTTGCGTGGCTTGGGGATCGGGTAGCGGGTTTCCAGGCCCAGCAGGTGCGCCTGACAGCCGCGTTCAAGCGGGCAGAGCAGGCAACTGGGTTTGCTGCGGGTGCAGAGCGTGGCGCCGAGGTCCATCATCGCCTGGGTATAGTTGTTGACCCGGCTGTACGGTGTGAAGCGTTCGGCGGTGGCCCACAGCTGTTTGGCGACCTTGGGTTCGCCGGGGTAGCCTTCCTGCGCCGTGAAGCGCGCCAGCACCCGTTTGACGTTGCCATCGAGAATCGGCGCGCGCAGGCCCATGCTCAGACTGGCAATGGCCCCGGCGGTGGAGAGGCCAATGCCCGGCAGCAGGATCAGTTTTTCGATGTCGCGGGGAAACTCGCCGTCGTGATCGGCAACCACGATTTTTGCGGTTTTTTGCAGGTTGCGGGCGCGGGTGTAGTAGCCCAGCCCGGTCCACAGGTGCAGCACTTCGTCTTCGGGGGCTTCGGCGAGCGCCTGCACGGTCGGCAAGGCTTCCATGAAGCGGTCGAAGTAATTCAGGACGGTGCTGACCTGCGTCTGCTGCAGCATGATTTCCGATACCCAGACCCGATAGGGCGTGATGCCCTGTTGCCAGGGCAGATCGTGTCGGCCATGACGGTCGTACCAGTCCAGCACGGCGCTGGAGAATTGTTCAGGTTGCATGGCCGGGAGGGTTCTCGTCGTCGGGGTGTAAGGTCTTTGGCGGTGAAGCGTCACGGAGCGCCTTCATCGACGCTCCTGAGCGGTACGCTAGCGTTTGAACAGCCCCTTGAGGGCGTCCTTGAACTCGGGACTCACTTTGTCGCCCAGTTTCTCGTTCAGCTTGTCCTCAAGCTTCTCGCTGATCCGGTCGCCGGCCATTTTTGCAGCGATCTGGCCGACGCCTTCCTTGTCCAGGCGACAGGCTTTGGCGCCCAGTTCCAGCGGGCCACGGCACTGCACCGGCCATTCGATACCGACAAAGCGCGGGTTGATCTCGCAGGCCGGGTCCGGCATGTCGCTCTTGTCGCCTTCGACGATGATACCGACACGGTAATTCATGCCCAATACGCGCAGATCGACATCGCCGTTGCCGTTGACGGCCATGCCCGGCGTGCGCACTTTGAGGTCCGGGTTGCTGGCCACGCCGTTGCGCACCACCAGATTACCGTTGAGCTGCTGGAACGGCGTGTCCTTGGCGCGCGGTTCGCCGCTGAGGGTTTTGCGGTTCAGGATCGAAATCCCTTTGCACAGTTGCTGTTCGAGGTTGGCGTTGACCAGCACGCCATTATCGACGGCGAAACTGGCCGTGCCGTTCAGGCCATCGATCAGGGCTTTTTCACTGTTGCCTTTGCCTGACAGGTCGCTGTTGAGGGTCAACATGCCGCGCACCGGCGGATTCTGGCCCTGGCTTTCAAGAATGCGCTCGATCGGCACTCTGGCAATGCGCGTCTGTACGCTGACCACCGGTACATCAGGACGAGTGTCCAGGTTACCTTTGACGTCGAAGTTGCCGTTATAAAGGTCGCCGCTCAACGTATCGAGCCTGATCACGCCAGCGTTGGCCTGGGTTTTGAGGGAGGCGTTGTTGATCGGCAGTTTTTCCAGGGTCAGCTTGCCGAAACTCAGGTCAGCCTCGACGTCCAGCGTGCGCAAGCGCTCCAGTGGCAGCAGTTTAGCGGTGCTCCACGCGGCTTTGGTCGGTTGCTCGGGCAGCGGCGAGTCACCTGCGACGGCAGCGGCTTCGCCACTCTGCACTTCTGACTGCCGCGCAGCCTTGGCGCCTTTGCTCTCTTCGCTTTCGGCAGGGCGGTAGCGGTCGGCGTCGAAGGTGTCGCCTTTGAGCTGCACACGCAGCGCCTGTCTGGTGAAATCTTCTACGGCAATACGACCGGTGAAGGTGCTCTCGTCGACTTTCACGCTCAGGCCTTCCAGCGCCAGGCTGGTGGGCGTGCCATTGAGGCGGGTGACCATCTCGACTTTGCTTAATGCGCCTTCGGCCATGGCTGGCAGCGGATGGCCAATGTTTTCCAGGAACGTGCGCAGATCGAGCTGGGCTATGGACAGGCCGCCACTGATTTGCGGCGTTTTATCCAAATCGCGGGCACGCAGTTCGCCCAGCGCGCGCAACTGGTTGGCGGAAAACTTCAGGCTGTTCCATTCGGCGATATTGGCGGCCAGGTCCACCAGCAACTGACCCTGAGCCGAGAAGGTCACGGTCTTGCCTTGCAACGGTTCACCTGCGATTTCACCGGACAGGCGCATGTCTTCGAACTGATAGCGCTTGAGCACACGATCCATGCGCAACTGGCCGACCAGCTCGGTCTTGGCGCGAACCACTGGCTGATTGGTGCTGAGGAAAGCCGTCAGTTTGATCGGAATATCCGACGCTTCGCGGATCGGGCCGGTGCTCAACTGGATGCTTTCGGCCATGAAGGTGCGGCCTTTTCTGGCATCGCTGTAGTCCACGCGGGCGTTGTTGACGGTAAGGCTGTCGATGTCCAGCCTGAGGGGTTGCGAGGGACGATCCGGCTTTGGTGCTTCGGGCGAAGGAGGCGGGGTTGTTTCAGGCGTTCCGGTCGATGAAACAGCCGGCTTGCCGATATCTTCCCAATTGCCATGACCGTTTTCGTCACGGTGCAGTGTCAGGTTGAGGCCTTCGACGCGGATGTCGCTCATCTGCACCTGGCGGCGCAGCAGCGGCAGGACTCGAACGGACAGGCCGAGCATCTGCACATCGGCGAAGGGCTGGTCCGGGGCCGTCAGGGTGGCGACGTGGGTGTCGTGCAATTCCAGGCCGAGCCATGGGAACAGGCTCCAGCCGATATCGCCATTGAGCGTCAGCTCGACGTTGGCTTTTTCACGGGCCAACTGTCGAATCTCGTCTTTATAGTCGTTGGGATCAAACAGGTGGGTCAGGGCAAAGCCGAGAGCCACGATGATCAGCAACAACCCGAGAATAAACAGCCCCAGGATTTTGCCGAACGCTTTCATGGGCGAGTCCTTGTGTCGATGTTCAAAAATAGCCCACGAGTATACCGCCCCTGCGCGTGTCTCGGGCTGTGGATACCGTTATTGCCGAGCGAATCCTTTTTTGCGGGTTCGGCCGTCTTCGAATGCTCGGTACCGCTGGCGGGTAAAGGTCAGGGATGAGCGGATTTTTCTGATCATCTGCGCGGCATTGGCAGCAGGTGAAAGTGCGCTTTTCAGCGCCGCACGATATAGCTTTCGGGTTTGTTACAGCGTCATTTCTATAACAAGTTTGTTGGCTATGAATAAACAGAAACGCTGTTTTATCGGGTGATTAATCGGTTGCCTCTATGGGCTAATAGATGGCGTGGATTGACGCGCGGATTCTGATAATAAAAAGGCTGTAACAAGATGCTTATTTGCCATCAGACAGTGGTAGTCTCCGTTTTTGCTGGCTAAGGTGCGTCTTTTTGTCACGTATCTGAATACCCTGCCGATAAAACAGACATGGCCGCATGGCATCGAGTCTGTGGCGGGCCAGCGGACCATCTGCGAGCTTCACACATTGGGGTAATTATAATGAGCACAAGCACAGCCTTGGGCGGCGAAGCCGTTCAGCCTGCGTTCTTGTCCAAAGAGCGCATTATCGCCAAGCCCGGTTTCAACCGTTGGCTTGTTCCACCAGCAGCACTGGCAATCCATCTTTGCATCGGCATGGCTTATGGCTTTTCGGTGTTCTGGTTGCCGCTGTCGAAGGCTATCGGTGTTACCGCACCTGTCGCTTGTACACCGGACATGGGTTTCTTCGCGCAGATGTTCGCGTCGACCTGTGACTGGCAGATATCCATGCTGGGCTGGATCTACACGCTGTTCTTCATCTTCCTGGGTTGCTCGGCTGCCATTTGGGGTGGCTGGCTGGAGCACGCGGGTCCGCGCAAGGCCGGTGTCGTTTCGGCACTGTGCTGGTGTGGTGGTCTGCTGATTTCCGCGCTGGGTATTTACACGCACCAGATCTGGCTGATGTGGCTGGGCTCGGGGGTGATCGGCGGTATCGGTCTGGGGTTGGGCTATATCTCCCCGGTGTCGACCCTGATCAAGTGGTTCCCGGACAAACGCGGCATGGCGACCGGCATGGCGATCATGGGCTTTGGTGGCGGCGCGATGGTGGGCGCACCGCTGGCTACTGCGCTGATGGGCCATTTCGCTTCGGCTGAAGGCGTGGGCGTCTGGCAGAGCTTCGTGGTGATGGCGGTGATTTACTTCGTCTTCATGATCGGCGGCGCCTTGGGCTACCGTGTTCCGCCAACCGGCTGGAAACCCGAAGGCTGGACCGCTCCGGCTGCCAAGGCCAAGAACTCGATGATCACCAACCGTCACGTGCATGTCAGCGTGGCCTGGAAGACACCGCAGTTCCGTCTGGTCTGGCTGGTGCTGTGCCTCAACGTGTCGGCCGGTATCGGCATCCTGGGCATGGCTTCGCCACTGTTGCAGGAAGTGTTCGCCGGCAAGCTGCTGGGCAACGATCTGACCTTCGGCGAGCTGAATGCCGATCAACTGAAAGCCATTGCTGCAATCGCTGCCGGTTTCACGGGGCTGTTGAGCCTGTTCAACATCGGTGGTCGATTCTTCTGGGCGTCGTGCTCGGACTACATCGGTCGTAAAGCAACGTACTTCGTGTTCTTCGCGCTGGGCTTCCTGCTTTACGCGTCGGTTCCGACCCTCGGGCACATGGGCAGCATCGCGCTGTTCGTGGCCGCATTCTGCGTCGTGCTGTCGATGTACGGTGGCGGTTTCGCGACGGTTCCGGCGTATCTGGCCGACCTGTTCGGTACACAGATGGTCGGCGCGATCCACGGTCGTCTGCTGACTGCGTGGGCTGCGGCAGGTGTTCTGGGTCCGGTATTGGTCAACTACCTGCGCGAGTATCAACTCAGCCATGGTGTTGCGCGTGCCGATGCCTACAACATCACCCTGTACATCCTCGCCGGTCTGTTGGTGCTGGGTTTTATCTGCAACCTGCTGATTCGTCCGGTTGCCGACAAGTACTTCATGACTGACGCCGAACTGGCCGCTGAACAAGCCATCGGCCACGACAAGGGCGCCAATGCCACCACTTCGCTGGAGTGGAAAGCATCCGCCAGCAGCAAGCCGATGGTCATCGCGGCCTGGCTGGCGGTCGGCATCCCGCTGGCGTGGGGCGTCTGGATCACCCTGCAAAAGACCGCAGTGCTGTTTCACTAAAAGCCTGTAGATAGCTAAAAGCGCTTGCACCTCGGTGCAGGCGCTTTTTTTTGCCCACAGACTCAACACGTTGCCGTTGAATGAGTCGGTTGGCTCGATGCACCGCCCGTTTCCCTGCAGACGCTGCTACATTAGCAACCCCTGTGTTTATTGCCTGAAGGAGTTGTTTGCATGCTAGCCCACGTGGAGTCGTACGCCGGTGATCCGATCCTTTCGCTCATGGAAACCTTTGGCAAGGATTCACGTGCAGACAAGGTCAATCTGAGCATCGGTCTGTATTACGACGCTGAAGGCCGTATCCCGCAGCTGGCATGCGTCGCCACAGCGCAAAAACAATTGGCTGAAGGCGAGCAGGCTGCTTCTGTGTACCTGCCGATGGAAGGCTTGGCGGCTTACCGGCAGGCGGTGCAAACCCTGCTGTTCGGTGCCGACCATCCGCTGGTGCAGGCCGGTCGCGTGGCGACTATCCAGACCGTGGGCGGTTCGGGCGCGCTGAAGGTGGGTGCCGACTTCCTTAAATATGCATTCCCTGATTCTCAAGTGTGGGTCAGTGATCCGACCTGGGAAAACCACCTTGCGCTGTTCGGCGGGGCGGGCTTCAAGGTCAATACCTACCCTTACTTCGATGCCCAGACTGGCGGCGTCAGGTTCGAGGCCATGCTCGACACCGTGCAGGGTCTGCCGGCGCAAAGCATCCTTTTGCTGCACCCGTGCTGCCACAACCCGACTGGCGCGGATTTGTCCGTCGAGCAGTGGGACCGCTTGATCGAAGTGATCAAGGATCGCCAGCTCATCGCGTTTCTGGATATCGCCTATCAGGGCTTCGGCAAAGGCATCGACGAAGACGCCTACGCCATCCGTGCGATGGCCGACGCGGGCATCACCACGCTGGTCAGCAACTCGTTCTCGAAAATCTTCTCACTGTATGGCGAGCGGGTCGGCGGGCTGTCGGTGGTTTGCGAAGACACCGCATCGGCCGCCAACGTATTCGGCCAGCTCAAAGCCACTGTGCGTCGCAACTATTCCAGCCCGCCTGCGCATGGCGCGTTTCTGGTGTCGAATGTGCTCAACACACCGCACCTGCGTGATCAGTGGCTGAGCGAAGTCGAAGCCATGCGCTTGCGTATCATCGACATGCGCAAGCGTCTGGTTTCGGTGCTGACGCAGAAAGTCCCCGGACGGGATTTCAGCTTTATACTCAGGCAAAGCGGTATGTTCAGCTACACCGGGCTGACGCCGCAGCAGGTTGACGAGCTGAAAGACGTCCACGGTATTTATATGCTTCGCAGCGGCCGGGTGTGCATGGCAGGTCTGAACGAAGGGAATATCGACAAGGTGTGTGACGCAATCGCGAGCCTGTTCACGCACTAAATGCCCTGCTGGTCGTCTGTTTGCTTCATGGCGAGCGCTTCTGAGCCTATAATGCTCGCCTTTTTTCGCCCAATGATTTTGCGGAGCTGGTGATGGCCGAACGTAAGGCGTACGTCGAGCGCAATACTCTGGAAACCCAGATCAAAGCCTCGATCAACCTGGATGGCACCGGAAAGGCCCGATTCGATATCGGCGTGCCTTTCCTTGAGCACATGCTCGACCAGATCGCCCGGCACGGGTTGATCGACCTGGACATCGAGTGCAAAGGTGATCTGGCAATCGACGATCACCATACCGTCGAAGACGTCGGGATCACGGTGGGTCAGGCGTTCAGCCAGGCCATCGGTGACAAGAAGGGTATTCGTCGTTATGGCCACGCCTATGTGCCGCTCGACGAAGCGCTGTCGCGTGTGGTCATCGATTTCTCGGGTCGCCCGGGTTTGCAGATGCATGTGCCGTACACCCGCGCCACCGTTGGCGGCTTTGATGTGGACCTGTTTCAGGAGTTCTTTCAGGGCTTCGTCAACCACGCGAACGTGACACTGCACATCGACAACCTGCGTGGCACCAACACTCACCACCAGATCGAAACCGTGTTCAAGGCGTTCGGTCGTGCGCTGCGCATGGCGGTCGAGCTGGATGAGCGTATGGCCGGGCAGATGCCATCCACCAAGGGTGTGCTCTGATGCAGACGGTTGCGGTCATCGATTACGGCATGGGCAACCTGCACTCGGTCGCCAAGGCGCTGGAGCATGTGGGCGCAGGCCGTGTACTGATTACCAGTGACGCCAAGGTGATTCGTGAAGCCGACCGTGTGGTGTTTCCGGGTGTGGGCGCAATTCGCGACTGCATGGCTGAAATCCGCCGTCTGGAATTCGATTCGCTGGTCAAGGAAGTCAGTCAGGATCGTCCGTTTCTGGGCATCTGCGTCGGCATGCAGGCATTGCTCGACAGAAGCGAAGAAAGCGGCGGCGTAGACTGCATCGGCTTGTTTTCCGGTCAGGTGAAGTTTTTCGGCAAGGACCTGCATGAAGAAGGCGAGCACCTGAAAGTGCCGCACATGGGCTGGAATCAGGTAACTCAGGCGGTCGATCATCCGCTGTGGCATGACATTCCAGACCTGGCGCGCTTCTACTTCGTGCACAGCTTCTACATCGATGCCGCCAACCAGCGTCAGGTGGTCGGGCGTGGTCACTACGGCCTCGACTTCGCTGCCGCACTGGCCGACGGTTCGCGTTTCGCCGTGCAGTTCCACCCGGAGAAGAGCCACACCCACGGTCTGCAATTGCTACAGAACTTCGCCGCCTGGGATGGTCGCTGGTAAGCGCATGAGCAAAGCCAAAGGCAAGCCACCCATTCTGACCCTTTCGCCCGAGCACGAGCAGCAGGCGATTGACAAGCTCAAGCGCCTGTTTGCAGATCGCTTCGAGCTGGAATTGGGAACATTTGAAGTGGCGGAAGTGCTAGAGCTGTTCACGCGCGAAATCGCCCCGCATTACTACAATCGCGCCATTTTCGATGTTCAGCAGCACCTCAAAGAGCGGTTCGAGAGCATCGAAAGTGATTTGTGGTCACTCGAAAAGAATTAGATAAAGCAGCTTCAAGCGTTGAGCTTCAGGCTGCAAGAATTGGTGAGTACGCATATTTGCAGCTAATCGCTTGCAGCTTGCCGCTCTTTTGACGAAGGAATAAGCATGCTGATTATCCCCGCTATCGATCTCAAGGACGGCGCCTGCGTACGTCTGCGTCAGGGCCGGATGGAAGATTCCACGGTGTTCTCCGATGACCCGGTAGCCATGGCTGCCAAGTGGGTCGACGGTGGCTGCCGCCGTCTGCATCTGGTTGACCTGAACGGTGCGTTCGAAGGTCAGCCGGTCAACGGTGACGTGGTTACGGCCATCGCCAGACGCTACCCGAACCTGCCGATTCAGATCGGTGGCGGCATTCGTTCGCTGGAAACCATCGAGCACTACGTCAAGGCGGGTGTGAGCTACGTCATCATTGGCACCAAGGCGGTCAAAGAGCCGGAGTTCGTGGCCGAAGCCTGCCGTGCGTTCCCCGGCAAAGTGATCGTCGGTCTGGACGCCAAGGACGGTTTTGTCGCCACCGACGGCTGGGCTGAGGTGAGCAGCGTGCAGGTCATCGATCTGGCCAAGCGCTTTGAAGCCGACGGCGTGTCGGCCATCGTGTACACCGACATCGCCAAAGACGGCATGATGCAGGGCTGCAACATCCCGTTCACCGCAGCATTGGCGGCCGCCACGCGGATCCCGGTGATCGCGTCGGGCGGCATTCATAACCTGGGTGACATTCAGGCGCTGTTGAACGCAAAGGCTCCGGGCATCATCGGCGCAATCACCGGCCGTGCGATCTACGAAGGCACGCTGGATGTGGCTGAAGCGCAGGCGCTCTGCGACCGCGAACAACGCTGAATAGCTGGAGACTGACTCTGTGGCCCTAGCCAAACGCATCATTCCTTGCCTGGACGTCGACAACGGTCGAGTGGTCAAGGGCGTAAAGTTCGAGAACATTCGCGATGCTGGCGATCCGGTTGAAATTGCGCGTCGTTACGATGAGCAGGGCGCCGACGAAATCACTTTTCTCGACATCACGGCCAGCGTGGATGGCCGTGACACCACGCTGCATACCGTCGAACGCATGGCCAGTCAGGTGTTCATTCCGCTGACCGTGGGCGGTGGCGTGCGGACCGTGCAAGACATCCGCAACCTGCTCAACGCCGGCGCCGACAAGGTCTCGATCAACACCGCCGCCGTGTTCAACCCGGAGTTTGTCGGTGAAGCGGCTGCCCGTTTCGGCTCGCAGTGCATCGTGGTCGCTATCGATGCCAAGAAGGTCTCCGGCCCCGGCGAAACCCCGCGCTGGGAAATCTTCACCCACGGTGGACGCAAGCCTACCGGGCTGGATGCGGTGCTCTGGGCGAAAAAGATGGAAGACCTGGGCGCTGGCGAAATCCTCCTGACCAGCATGGATCAGGACGGCATGAAAAACGGCTTCGACCTGGGCGTTACTCGCGCCATCAGCGATGCGCTGGGCATTCCGGTGATCGCTTCGGGCGGCGTCGGCAACCTTGAGCACCTGGCTGCCGGCGTGATCGAAGGCCACGCCAGTGCCGTGCTGGCGGCGAGTATTTTCCACTTTGGCGAATACACCGTTCCCGAGGCCAAGGCTTACATGGCCAGTCGCGGTATTGTGGTGCGTTAAATCGTGCTGCAAAAAAGCGAGCGTCGCCTGTTTCAGACTATGAGCTTGAAACAGGCGGTGCTCGTTTTCGTTTCAGGCCCTTCGTCACGGTTTATTGTCTGTATGCGACATCGCAGAGTACCGGGCTAGACAGTGCTCCGGGTTACCGGCACTCTGCATGCGTCGTCCACGATCGAGTGCCGGAACAATGTTCAAACGTCTGCTTTTTGCCCTGATCGGGGTCGGCGTCCTGTTGAGTGATGGAGCTCGTGCCAGCAACTCACCGCCCTATTCCATGGTGCTGCTGACCGAGAATTTCCCGCCGTTCAATATGGCGGTCGATGGCAAGAACTTCGCTCAGGAAAACAACATTGACGGCATTTCCGCCGAAGTCGTGCGCGAGATGTTCAAACGCGCCAATATCGGCTACAGCATGACCCTGCGCTTCCCTTGGGACCGCGTTTACAAGCTTGCCCTTGAAAAGCCCGGCTACGGCGTGTTCTCCACCACACGTTTGCCCGAACGCGAGAATCTTTTCAAATGGGTTGGCCCGGTAGGTTCTTATGACTGGATCATGCTTGCGCGTGGCGACAGTCCCATCACCCTGACTTCGCTGGAGCAGGTCCGGAATTACAGAGTGGGTGCCTATAAAGGCGACGCCATTGGCGAGCGCCTGAACACTATGGGGCTCAATCCGATCCTGATGTTGCGTGATCGGGACAACGTTAAAAAGCTGGTCAACGGGCAGATCGATCTGTGGGCGGTAGGTGACCCGGTAGGGCGCTATCTGGCGAAGCTGGAAGGCGTCACCGGGCTGAAGACGGCGTTGCGTTTCAACAGCGCCGAGTTGTACTTGGCCATCAACAAAAGCACGCCCGACGAGATCGTCAATCGCTTGCAAAAAGCCCTCGACGCAATGCGCGCCGAAGGCTGGGTCGACGCCGTCAAGGCGCGCTATCAGTAACTGCTGAGCCTGCTGCGGGAACGATATCCTCGCGTACGGCGGAGGGCTGCCCATTGATGTCATGGGCATAGGTGCAGATCTTCAACGGCAGCGACTTGGCACGCAGTGTCAAATCGCGGAACAGAGTTTTGAAACCTTGCGGGTCGGCACAGTCAGTAGTGTTCGGCGGGCCCATCTTGACCGTGTAATGGTCGATCAGGCGATGTTCGTATGACCAACTGACCGTTGATGCGCCAAAGCGGTTTTTGCCAATAATCACCTGTGCCTCAGGCGTTGGTCCCGCCGGTTGCAGCTCGATGGCGAGTGTCAGTGCATTGCGCATCAGACCGACAGTGGGTAGGTGTTGCGCCGAAGACACGCCGATCATGCACAGCCAGTTGATTCCGATCTGCCTATCCACAGGATCATCAATGGCCGCATCCTGTGAGCTGATGGTGTGGCTGTAACCCACCGGGTCTTCGCATTGCATGGCAGAGTCGACTTTCTTGTAGCGGTACAGCGGCGTGTCGATCAGAAACCTCAGGTCCCAGGATGGATAGACATTTCTGCCTTCGGCATCCAGTTGCACCCTTGCAAGCCGCGCCGGCTGCCTGCCCAGCATATCAAAGTCGACCGAGAACGTTGGAAATAGGTCACAGATTGCCGGATCCGTACTCAACGTGCCGCCGCCAAAGCATTTTTTCAGCAGCGTGACAGGGTTGCCATAGTTACTGTCGGCGACCATGGGTGGAAAGCCGGGTATTTCATCACTGAAGTCTTCAGTGGCGTCAGCCGACGAGGCTTGGTTGGTGAGGTTCAGGACCGCATAAATCTCGTTGTTTTTCCGGGTCAGAAGCGGGCTGCCGGAGGCCCCGGTATCGACATCCCTGCATTGATTGCGAACCGTGTGACGCCAGACCCAAGGCTGCTCCATGATCACCTCCGACGTCTGATGAACACACGCGGCCATGCGCAGATGGCCCGTGTCTTTGTTGAGCGGAGCTCCTACCCATAGAATTTCGCGGTCCTGCTCCGGCATCTCGCTGGCCAGTTTGAGCGGCTGAATGCCGTCGTCGATCAGCGATTTGAGCGTTGGCTGCAGTTCGACAATGGCCAGGTCCACACCCTGCATGCTGCTCCAGTTGACGCGTTTCAGCGGGTAGCTGCGTGCCGTGCTGTCAGTGAAGAAGTTGAACTGGACGCTGCCTTCAATCGCGCTGTCGGTGATGATCACGCCGTTCTGCCGACTGATGCAATGGCCGCTGGTGAGCACATAGGCCGGAGCGTCGGCGGGCTGTCCGCGCTGCGCGTGTCGATCAGTGACGCGGTACAGCTCGACCCGCCCTTGCTCTGGATGCGGCCGATACCGTTCCAGTGGTCGCGTGAGCTATCGGCGTTGAGCAAAACTCTGGACGGGGCAAGGGAAAGCATTCCCTCGCCCAGATCGGTGGCGTGCGCAGAAAAGGGCATCAGTGCAACGACGCAGAATGCCCCGGTGGTTGTAAGCAGCTTCATCATTATCGTCCTTGATAATCGTGTCTTGGCCTCCGTTGTAGAGGCCTTATCCTTTAAGCCGGAATTGACAGGGTTATCAAGACTGAAACGGTGATGGGCAATAAAAGCAGATTTTGCTTACTTCTTTTTTGGAAAGTGCTTACGCAGAACAGGCGGTTTCGCTTCCGGACAGGGTTCAGGCTGCGTTATAGAGGCGGCCGAACCTTGCCCGATCACTGCCCGCTTAGTTAACGTAAGGCCGGATGGCGCTCAAGCGTTGTGAAGGGTAGGGGAAGCCGAGTGCGTTCACAGCGACCCACACTTCGGTGTCCTTGATTTTAAGCAGACCCCAGTCGGCAAAAAACTCCGTGAGGTTGCGCTTGGCCGCAATACACGCCGAGAGCACGAAATATTTAAGGTCTCGTTTTTCGCCAGGATTTTCTCTGATGTAACGATGCCATGCAGGCATAAAGCCTTCGCCAAGTCCTTTGCGAAGTTGGCCAAGCATGGCTAGCGGGTCCGACTCAGGCGCGCCGTATATTTTTGCGGTGCGTGGTAATGACAGCCAGTTCACAGTGCCAGGCCAGCGATCAGGGAAGACGTATGTGTATTCGTTTATGTAGTGCAGACCGACTGCAAGGGCATATAAATTGACGGTGACTTCGCCAAAAGGACCGTACGAGTTGTAAGAGGTCTGATAATGATGGCCATATTCGTGCAATGTAACCCATCGCTCGGCTGCCAGCCCCCCAAGTAGGGACTCGTTATACTGGCTGATATGGTCCGTGTGGGGCAGGGCGATGCAACCTGTGGTTGCATGGGGGTTTGCAGTGCCTGAACCTTCCACTGCATAGATCAACAAAGCAGGCCTGGTATGAATAGGGGCAGAGCCATCCAGCCCGCTGACCTCTGCTTCCAGTCGCATCACTTCTTCATGAGAGTGCATCACCGCTTGAGCGTCGACATTCGAGAACTTGAGCGCCGTCTCTTTAAGCGCCGCAACGACTATGCGTGCACCCACCAACTCCACTTCGGGCGCTTCTGTCAGCAGCAGCATTAATAGCCATTGTAGTTGGGCAGTGGCACCACTGACATAGTAGGGCATCGGTATCGCCCCACGCATAAACACAATCCGAGCTGCGCCGGACGTGTTTCCGATTAATTTACGGATGTGAACCGCGCCTCCCAAGGGATCTCGAATAATGTTCTTTCCTCGGAATAGCGGTGTCTCCCGCATGTTTTCGGATTGCCTGAACGGGTTGTTTCGGTCCGCCATGCCTTGTGTGCCGACCAGCACGGTCAAGTTCTCAGTATTGCCCGATATCCATAGCTCAACGTCTGTTCCCGCCGGCGCAAAATATCCTGTTGGCTGATAATCGGCCCACCTTAATCGCCAAGACATCGCCGCCTGCTCTGCTGCGGCAGATTGCAGCGGTTGAATAAGCACCGACCGTGGATGAGGGAAGCTGACCCCCGACCACCGAGCCGATAGAGGCCCAGATGCCGTCCGCTCTGAACGCCTCAACTCTCGCCCCAGGCGCTCCGCTGACGCCGACGATAACCTCGACCTGATCATCTGAAATGGCCGCTATGCTGGTTGCGACAATTGAAATTGCACGCGTTGATTGCTCTTCAGGGTATGAAATGTCGGTGCCGCAGATAAATTCTTGCGCACCCTTTGCTCCTGCATTGACTGTCGTAAAGTCGTCCCATTGAATCATTACCTCTTGCTGCCCCGAATACGTTGTATCCAGGAAAAACAGTCGGGTAGGGTAAGCATCGCGGGTGAGACACCGTGCGCTCGCGCCTACAATCGTCTGGTACAACAAAAGGGGGGGGGACGGGTGCAACAGGATGCTGCCTACCGCGCTGTTACCGCCATGTCCAAACCAGTTCAGCGCAGTATGAGTCGGCTCTTGGCAAAAGATTACTAGCAGAACTGATAGGTGCGTTTGTCGCTTGCAGAATCAGCGATACAGCCCGTTCTTGCCATGCGCCGCACTCGCCTGATTACCGCGTTCGCTGATCATGCTGCGCAGGTCGATCCATTCGACACCTTGAGCCTTGAGCTTGGGCAGCTCGCGTTCCAGCACGTCCAGCGTGACCGGGTAGGGGTGACCGATGACCGCGGCCGAACCCTGCTTTTTGGCCAGTTTGATTGCCGTCTGCAATTGCCGGGTGATGGCTTCGGCAGTGCGCTCGTCGTCCAGAAACACATCGCGCGAGACGCTGGCCAGACCCGAGCGTTGCGCCTCGGCGGCGGCCACGGTTTTCGCGCTGGTGCGGCTGTCGACGAAAAACAGGTGACGTCGCTGCAATTCCGCCATCAGCCAGGCCATGGCCACAGGTTCGGCCGTCATCCTGCTGCCCATGTGGTTATTGATACCGGCGGCATACGGCACTTTCAGCAGCGCGGCATTGAGGCGGCTTTCCAGTTCCGCCAGGGGCAGTTCAGGGTGCCAGGCGTAAGGGCCGGTCGCCGGGTCCATCGGCATGTGCAGCATCACCGTTTTACCGGCGCGATGAGCCTGGCGGGCGAAATCGGTGGCGTGCGGGGTGTCGGGCATGATCGCCAGCGTGACCGGGCCCGGTAACGCCAGCGTGCGGCTGTCGCGCTCCGGATTTTGCCCCAGGTCGTCGATGATCAGGCTGAGGTAGGCCTTCGCAGGTTTTTCAGCATGCTCGGCTGACGCTGCATGCGCAGCGCCAGTGATCGAGAGTGCCAGCAGCAACGAACCGAGAAAACGCATCCGTCAGTTGCCGCGGGTGATGCTCAGCCCCTTCAGCAGACTGAGCGCCTGGCTGAGCTGGAAGTCATCATCCTGTGGACGCGCCTTGGCCGCAGCGCCACCTTTGACGGTCGGCTTGTCCGCGCCACCGTTGCCATTGCCCAAGTGGCCCAGCAGATCGGCTTCCTTATAGTTCTCGCCGTCTGCTTCGCTGGTGACCTTGGCCCGACGAACCACGATGTCCGGGTTGATGCCCTGCGCCTGAATGGAACGGCCGTTCGGCGTGTAGTACAGCGCCGTGGTGATTTTCAGCGCCCGGTCGTTGTTCAGCGGCAGCACGGTTTGCACCGAGCCTTTACCAAACGTGTCGGTGCCCATCAGGATGCCGCGTTTCTGGTCTTGCAGGGCACCGGCGACAATTTCCGATGCCGAGGCGCTGCCACCGTTGATCAACACCACCAGCGGAACGCCTTCGCTGGCGTCTGCCGGGTCTGCCGAGAAGCGTAGTTCGGAGTTGGCAATGCGGCCCTTGGTGTACACGATCAGGCCTTTGGTCAGGAAGTGATCCGCCACCTGCACCGCCGATTGCAGCACGCCACCCGGGTTGTTGCGCAGGTCGAGAATCAGCCCGCTCATTTTCTTGCCGTTTTCCTTGCGGAACTGGGCCAGCGCCTTGCCGACTTCATCACCGGTCTTGACCTGGAACTGGGTAATGCGGATATAGCCGTAGCCGTTCTCCAGCATCTGCGCCTTCACGCTCTTGACCTGAATGGTCGCCCGCGCCAGTGTCACATCAAACGGTGTACCGCCGTCGCGCACCAGCGTCAGGGTGATCTTCTCGCCGATCTTGCCGCGCATCTTGTCGACCGCTTCCTGCATGTTCTGACCTTGGGTCGGCGTGCCGTTGATCTTCACGATCAGGTCACCTGCCTCGATGCCAGCCTTGGACGCCGGTGTGTCGTCGATGGGCGAAACCACTTTGACGAAACCGTCTTCGACGCCCACTTCGATGCCCAGACCGCCGAACTCGCCGCTGGTGCTTTCCTGCAACTCCTGGAAATCTTCCGGGCCGAGGTAGGCGGAGTGCGGGTCAAGATTGCTGAGCATGCCCTTGATGGCGTTCTCGAGCAGCGTTTTGTCGTCCACTGGCTCGACATAGGCGGCCTTGACCCGATCCATGACCTCGGCAAACGTACGCAGCTCGTCCAGAGGCAGCGGCGGTTTTGCATTGGCATTGGCAGGCGCAGCTGCTGCAGGAGCGGCTGGCGCGGTCTTTTCGGCAGCTTGCGCCAGCGGCGCGCCGATAACGATGGCAATTGCCAGGGCCAGCGAGGTGAGGCGGGACAAATGCAGCATGTCTAACGAACTCCTACAGATATTGGTGCCGGCTTATCCTTGAGTGCGGCACCATTGGGCCGGATCGCTCGGGCGACCCTGCTGACGAATAGCAAAGTACAGCGCTGCCGTGTCCTGACCGCCACTATTGCCGACCGTGGAAATCGCTTCACCGGCTTTTACAATGTCACCTGCCGACTTGAGCAGGCTCTGGTTGTGCCCATATAGGGTCAAATAGCCATTGCCATGGTCGAGAATGACCAGAAGCCCGGCACCGCGCAACCAGTCTGCGAACACCACTCGTCCGCCGTGCACCGCATGCACCTGACTTCCGGCTGCCGCGCTGATCATGACGCCGTCCCATTTGGTCCGTTCGTCATCACCGCGGGCCTCACCGAAACGCGCAAGCAGTCGACCATTCACGGGCCATGGAAGTTTTCCCCGGGCCTCGGCAAATGGTCCGCCGTAAGAAACACCGGCACTGGAAACGACTGCGCCGGGGGCTTTGACCGGGCGACGCGGTGCTGGTTCATCGTCGGCCTTGCTGCTGGTGCTATCGTTGTTGCGGGCCACGGCCTCAGCTTCGCGCTGACGCTTCTCTTCGGCTTCGCGAGCGGCAACCAGCGCCTTCTGACGAGCCTCTTCGGCTTCACGGGCCTGACGGGCCAGGGTTTCTTCGATGGTCTTGAGAACCTTGGCCAGATCGGCCTGATCCTGCTGGCGGGCCTGCAATTTCTGATCGCGGGCCTTGTAGTCCTGATTCAGCCTGGCCAGCGCCTGTCGGCGTTCCTGGCGAACCTTGGCCAGTTCTTCGGTCTGGTTTTCCAGGTTGCTTTTCTGCACCAGCAATTGCGCCTGTTGCTGATCGATATCTTTTTCGACGCCGGCCAGCTGGCGCAGCGTTTCATTGAAGCTGCGCAATTGCTCTAGGCGCGCCTTGCTCAGGTAATCGTAATAGGTAAGGGTGCGAGCGAACTTCTCGGGGTGCTGCTGGTTGAGCAGCAGTTTGAGGTATTCCTGGCGACCGCTCTGGTAGGCGGCGCGAGCCTGGATGGCAATCAGGCGTTGCTGTTCAACGCGAGCGGCGTTGAGTTTTTTTTTCTCACTGTCGAGCTTTTGCAGCTCGGCTTCGGTCTTTTTTAGTTCCTTTTGCAGGACCTCGACCTGCTTTTCCAACTTCCCCATGTCGGTTTCAGTGGTGCGCAGATCCTTCTGGACGCCTGCACGTTCTTCCTGAAGTTTGCTCAGGGCTTGCTGCAGCTCCGTCACGTCCTGACGCGCAGCATCTATCTGTTTTTGGGTTTGCACACGCTCGTCTTCGGCAAACGCCGGATTGAGCAGGCAGATCAAAGCAAGGGCAATCAAGGCGCGGAGCATGTGGGTGGGCGATACCGAGGAATTGTGAGAAAAAATGTCAGGCCTAGTATGCCCGCCATGCGCTGCAAAAAAAACGCCTCGAAGCCACTGCTTTGAGGCCTTGAGCATAAAAAAACGGCCCTGCCTAATGGCTAAGGGCCGGTTTTCAGCGGTTCATTCGTTCACGAGGATCGAATGGCCGGTCATTTCCGGTGGTCTCTCCATGCCCAGCAGATGCAGCATGGTCGGCGCCACGTCAGCCAGAACGCCGCCTTCGCGAACGTTCAGCGGGCGTTTGCCTACGTACACGAACGGCACCGGTTCCGAAGTGTGCGCAGTATGCGCCTGGCCGGTGGAGTCATCGGTCATCTGTTCGACGTTGCCGTGGTCGGCCGTGATCAACGCTTCGCCGCCGACTTTTTCCAGCGCTTGGGTGATGCGCCCGACGCAGACGTCCAGGCATTCAACCGCTTTGATCGCCGCCTCCATGATGCCGCTATGGCCGACCATGTCGCCATTGGCATAGTTGACGATGATCACGTCATAACGCTGATGCTCGATGGCATCGACGATTCTGTCGGTCACTTCCGGCGCGCTCATTTCCGGTTGAAGGTCGTAGGTCGCGACTTTCGGCGATGGAATCAGGATGCGCTCCTCGCCGGGAAACGGTTCTTCACGTCCGCCGGAGAAGAAGAAGGTGACGTGTGCGTATTTTTCCGTCTCGGCGATGCGCAACTGGGTCTTGCCGTTGGCTGCCAGGTACTCGCCCAGCACGTTCTTCAGGCTGCCCGCAGCAAAAGCGGACGGTGCCGGGATGCTGGCCGCGTACTGAGTCAGCATCACATAGTTGACCTTCGGCTGGCGGGCGCGCTCGAAGTCCTTGAAATCGCCTTCCACGAATACGCGGGTCAGTTCACGGGCGCGGTCGGCGCGGAAGTTCATGAACACCACTGCGTCGCCGTCTTCCACCCGTGCGGGTTCGCCGATGCGTGTGGCTTTGACGAACTCGTCGTTCTCGTCGCGTGCATAGGCCGCTTCAAGCCCGGCAACGCCTGATTCAGCGTGAAATTCCGCGGTGCTGTCAACGATCAGGTTGTAGGCAGATGCAACCCGGTCCCAGCGGTTGTCACGGTCCATGGCGAAATAACGGCCGATGATCGTGGCGATGCGGCCCTTGCCCAGGCGAGCGAAGGTCTGGTCCATCAATTCCAGGGATTTCTTCGCGCTGCGCGGTGGTGTGTCGCGACCGTCGAGGAATGCGTGAAGGTAAATTTTGTCGGCGCCGCGCCTGACGGCCAGTTCGGCCATGGCGACCAGATGATCCTGGTGGCTGTGAACGCCGCCATCGGACAGCAGGCCCATGATATGCACGGCCTTGCCTGCGCTCACTGCTTTATCCACCGCAGCACAGATGGTCGGGTTCTCGAAGAACTCGCCGTCCCGAATCGCTTTGGTCACGCGAGTGAAGTCCTGATACACCACACGACCGGCACCGAGGTTCATGTGCCCGACTTCGGAGTTACCCATCTGTCCATCCGGCAGACCGACATCCATGCCCGATCCGGAAATCAGGCCATTGGGCATGGTTTCGTAGAGACGATCCATGACTGGCATCTTGGCGGCCAGAATGGCATTGCCCTTGTGGCTTTCGCTGTGTCCGAAGCCATCCAGGATGATAAGGACCAGAGGTTTTGGCGTGGCAGTCATAGAACCCACTCGATGCTGGTTGGATAAAGTACAAGGGAACGGCATTTTAAGGACAAGTTCAAACGGCGTCACTGCCGTACGGACTTTGGCCGACCTTGGCTGCTGTGTATACTGGCCGACATTTTAACGCCCTGGAACCTACTGATGGTTGCTCACCTGCTTGAATTCGCCACTAACCACTATTTGATCACCAGTGCCTTCGTCATTCTGCTGGCACTGCTGATCGCTTACGAACTGAGCAAAGGCGGCGCCAGCCTGAGCACCCGCGAGCTGACTGCGATGGTCAATCGCGATGAGGCGGTGGTCATCGACGTACGCTCGAAAAAGGATTTCACAGCAGGCCACATCGTCGGTTCCCTGAACTTTCCGCAGGACAAGGTGCTGACCCGCACCGCCGAACTGCAGAAATACAAGGACAAGACGTTGATCATAGTCGATGCAATGGGGCAGCATGCGGGCAGCACCGCCCGTGAACTGCTCAAATCCGGCTTCAAGGCGGCCAAGCTGTCCGGTGGTATTTCCAGCTGGCGCGGCGATAACCTCCCTCTGGTGAAGTGAAAATGGCTCAAGTCATCGTTTATTCCAGCGACTACTGCCCGTATTGCATACGTGCCAAACAGTTGTTGCAGAGCAAAAGCGTGGCTTTCGAGGAAATCCGTGTGGACGGCAAGCCGCAGCTCCGCGCCGAGATGACGAAAAAAGCCGGTCGCACTTCTGTACCGCAGATCTGGATCGGCCCGACCCATGTGGGCGGCTGCGATGATCTGTTCGCGCTGGAGCGTGCCGGCAAGCTCGATGCGCTGCTGGCCTGATTCCCTTTAATCTTTCAGCCCTATCTGACAAGGATCCGAGATGACCGATCAACCGAACACTGGCGCTGTTGAAAACGAAGAAAACGGCCCACAATTTTCCCTGCAGCGTATCTACGTTCGCGACCTGTCGTTCGAAGCGCCAAAAAGCCCGGCGATCTTCCGTCAGGAATGGACGCCAACCGTCAGCCTCGACCTGAACACCCGCCAGAAGCAACTGGAAGGTGATTTCTACGAAGTCGTGCTGACCTTGTCCGTGACCGTCAACAACGGCGACGAAGTGGCCTTCATCGTTGAAGTGCAGCAGGCCGGCATCTTCCTGATCAAGGGCCTGGACGACGGCGCAATGAGCCACACGCTCGGCGCGTTCTGCCCGAACATCCTGTTCCCATACGCTCGCGAAGCCATCGACAATCTGGTCGTCCGCGGCTCGTTCCCTGCGCTGATGCTGGCCCCGGTGAACTTCGACGCGCTGTACGCGCAAGAGCTGCAACGCATGCAGGAAGCTGGCGAAACGCCAACTGTTCAGTAAGCGTTACCGCTGCACGCAAAAAGCGCCTTTCGGGGCGCTTTTTTGTGTGCGGTCGATGGCGCTACGCAAACCCGTGCTGACGCCAGGCTTCATAGACAGCCACAGCGACGGTATTGGACAGGTTGAGGCTGCGGCAGCCTTCGCGCATGGGCAGTCGCAGACGATGATCGCTGTCCAGTGAATCGAGAATGTCGGCGGGCAGCCCTCGGCTTTCCGGGCCGAACAGAAAAGCGTCGCCCGGCTCGAAGCTCGCATCGTGAAAAGGTCGCGAGCCCTTGGTGGTGAAGGCGAACAAGCGTGGGTTGCCGATTTTTTCCAGGCAACTGGCCAGGTCAGCGTGGGTCTGTAGCGTGGCATACTCGTGATAGTCGAGACCGGCACGCCGCAGGCGCTTGTCGTCCAGTTCGAAACCCAAGGGTTCGATCAAATGCAGGGTGCAGCCGCTGTTGGCGCATAGCCTGATGACGTTGCCGGTATTCGGCGGAATTTCTGGTTGAAAAAGGATGACGTGAAACATGCACGGCTCCGAACGAAAGGACGGGATGCATTCTACCCCCGAAGAGGACCCGAGACCGAAGCTATGGCCGCGTGTTCTGGGTTCGATGGCGATTGTCGGTTTCACTGTGGGCACAATTATCGGTCGCCTGCAGCAGCCAGACCCTGTCGAACTGGAGCAGATCGAGGAATTGCCGGCGGGCCTGGCGCTCTGGTTCAACGAAGAGCCGAAGTATCGGGGCACGACGGTGGATGGCGCTGTGGTGCTCAACGTCGACGCGTCAGGGCGGCCATGGACGGGCCAACTGAGATTCGACAACAAGGTGGCGCGCTGGAAGGTGGAGCGAGGAGAGAAGGGCTTGGTGCTGACGCTCCTGGCGGCCCGTCCACTTCATGGCGACTGGCGCACTGAGAAGGTGGACGGGCGCTGGAGACTGGAGGTCAGTCTCCGGGAGGAATAAAAGAGGGGAATCCCCGGCCTGCCTGTACCAAGGTCCCCAAAACTGGTTATGTATAAGCTAATGCAGAGGGCGTGCCAGTTTTCATCAATTAGCCCTCGGAAATGCTCTTATCGGCGGGCTCAGGCTGTGCCTTTTCAGTCTCCGTATCTTTTATGAATTCATAACTATTTGAATTAATTGTTTTTTATGTGCCTTGGCGCATCCGTCGCCGTGCATGGTTGTCCGCCAAAAAGCTTCGATCTTTTTTAAGATCACCCTCTCCCGAGCCTGCCTGCTTTCAGAGCCGCACTCAATTTGCGCACCAGAGCAGCGCATCAACCCATCCTGATGCACTTGCTTGTTTGAGCCCAGCGCTCAGCCTGGTGTTCTCCTGCACATAAATGCCGCATTGCGCATCTGCCAACTGGCTTCACGGTGCTGCACGACACTGAAATTGCCTTTTTGTTCATCTGAGCTACAGTGAGATACGGGTTTTTAGCGCCAAAAAGCCTTGGAAATGGCCCAAAAAACCAATGTGAATATTTTTTTTTGTGCTACGAGAAGGTGCATCGCTGAAGTGATGACAACTGTCACATTAACTGGCTAGTCTCCCAGAAGTGCCCGGACTGCAAGGCTTTCATCGGTTGGCCACTATTGTGCCTGCTGTGAAAATCGTGACCGGATCGGCTGCATTTTTGCGGTCGAGCACAAAAAAACAAGAGATCTGACGAACGGTACCAAAATATATTTTGGGAAATGGGTAATTAGGTCGATACACTCCGTGACGTTGGTGCTGACACGAGTTGTGACATATGACTGAAAGTTCTCAAGACTCTTGAGGCGATTTCTTCAGTGCATAAAGGTAGTTCGTCAACGTGTTGCCACCGACAAACGCGGTCTAGTCAAAAGTCAGGGTCAACAGAATCCATTGATCTCGGATCGGGACTGTCGCCTATCGCTAATCCGTGGGTCAGGGCAAAGCCCGGCACCATGGATATAAAAAATTAGATTCACGAGGAGCGTAGTAATGAAGAAGTCCACCCTGGCTTTGGCCGTCACTGTCGGTGTATTGGCTCAGCAGGCCAGCGCAGCTGGTTTCCTGGAAGACAGTAAAGCGTCCGTCAGTTCTCGTACCCTGTATTTTGACAATGATTTCCGCGAAGGCACCACTCACAACAACCGTGAGACAGCCACTGGCCTGAAATTCGACTACCTGTCGGGCTTCACCCAAGGCACTGTCGGCTTTGGTCTGGACCTGCAAGGTCTGGTCGGTGTTCATCTTGATGGTGGTCGTGGCAACCATTCTGCTGCACTCAATGGTGGCATTCTGCCTACCGACAGCGACGGTTCTGCTGTCAACGAGCGGAGCCGTCTGGGCGCCAACGGTAAAGTGCGCTTCTCGAAAACCGAGCTGAAAGTCGGTAACGCACTGGCGCCGAACCTGCCGATTCTGGTCAGCAACGACGGTCGTCTTCTGTCTCAGGCTTTCCAGGGCGGCATCCTGACTTCCAAAGATCTGGACAACGTGACCTTCACTGCTGGCCAACTGGACAAATCCATCGGCCGTGCCTCGAGCAACTGGACTGACCTGTCCATTGCCGGCGCTTCGCAGACCAGCGATCAGTTCCGCTTCGCCGGTGCCGACTGGAAAGTTACCAAAGACCTGACCTTGCAGTACTACTACGCCAACCTGGAAGACTTCTACAAGCAGCACTTCCTGGGTCTGGTTCATGTTTACCCGATCAGCGACAACCAGTCTTTCAAGACTGACCTGCGTTATTTCAACAGCAGCTCTGACGGCAAAAACAGCGACGCCGCGACTGGCTACCGTTTCAACAACAACGGTTATGCCAAGAACGCTGGCGAAGTGGATAACTCCACCTGGTCTGCCATGTTCACTTACGCCTTGGGCGGTCATGCGTTCATGGTTGGTCATCAGCAGATTGGCGATGACGGCGGTATGGTTTTCCTGAACCAGGGTAACGTCACCAAAGACGGCACCACCCGCACTGGCCTTGAAGGCAACGGCGGTTCGAGCTTCTACCTGTTCACTGACTCGATGATCAACGGCTTCAACCGCGCCGGTGAGAACACCACCTTCGGTCAATACTCGTATGACTTCGCCAAACTGGGCGTTCCAGGCCTGAAAGCAGCTGTTGCCTACCTGCACGCAGACGACATTCGTGACCGTACTACCGGTAACGAAGAGTACTCCGAGTGGGAAACCGACATGCGCGTTGACTACGTCATCCAGAGTGGTCCAATGAAGGGCTTCGGTACTACCTTGCGTCACGGTACCTACCGCGCCGATGGCGACCTGAACAACTCGACCAACACCGATCAAACCCGTCTGATCTTCAACTACACCTACAACTTCATGTAAGTGTATTGATGTTCAAAGGAACCCCGCCCCGCGCGGGGTTTCTTTTGTCTTTTTTTTGATATGCCCGATGGGTATAGGGCGATGATTATTTATTCTTTTTGATTTTCCGCTTTCAAGCGCACAGTGAGGTTAGAGCACGACATCCCGAACATGACCAGGAGCAACACCATGACACTGCGACTTGGCGACATCGCCCCGGACTTCGAGCAGGAATCCAGCGAAGGTCGTATCCGTTTCCATGAGTGGCTCGGCAACAGCTGGGGCGTATTGTTTTCCCACCCGGCAGACTTCACGCCTGTTTGCACCACCGAGTTGGGCTTCACTGCCAAATTGAAAGACGAGTTTGCCAAGCGCGGCGTCAAGGCGATTGCGTTGTCGGTAGATCCGGTCGATTCGCACATCAAGTGGATCGAAGACATCAACAGCACTCAAAACACCCAGGTCAACTTTCCCATTCTGGCCGACGCGGATCGCAAGGTTTCCGACCTGTACGACCTGATTCATCCCAATGCCAATGACACGCTGACTGTTCGCTCGCTGTTCGTCATCGATCCGAACAAGAAAGTGCGCCTGACCATTACCTATCCGGCCAGTACCGGGCGTAATTTTCACGAAATTCTGCGCGTCATCGACTCCTTGCAACTGACCGACAACTACAAAGTTGCCACGCCTGCCAACTGGGTAGATGGCGATGATGTCGTGATCGTGCCGTCGATCAAGGACGAAGCCGAGATCAAAGAACGCTTCCCCAAAGGCTACAAGGCCGTCACGCCTTACCTGCGCCTGACGCCACAGCCAAACCGCTGATCTCCGGTTTACCAAGTGTGGGGTTATTCGGGCCGATTTATCGGCCCTTTTTTATGAACTGTCGAACATCTTTTGTTCACTTCAGCGCATGGCTACCAGGATCGGACGCAGAGCGTCCAGAACGGCATGCCGACGCGGAGCGTCGCACGATAGTCGAGATTGTCCCTGTGGGAGCGAGCTTGCTCGCGAAGAGGCCGGGGCAGCCCCCAGAAACAGGGCGTCTGGACCAGTATCTTCGTGAGCAATGCGGATTGCCGCCCCGGTCCACTCCCGCACACCACTTATCTCATGACCGACCGCAGAGCAAATCTGTGCCTATCGCCAGTTCAAGACCGGATGCAAAGCGTGAGAGCGATCATTCTTATATTCATTTATGGAATAACTAAATGAATAAATAAGATTTATGGATATAAAAAACAGCTGTTAAGGTCATCCATATTCCCGTCTCGTTCGCCTATGACTGGCTGAGCAGGCACTACCCAATACCCGGTAAAGGAGCGCATATGCGCACTGTCATCTTGCGTCGAGGCCTTGTTGCGCTGTTTGCGGCTGCAGTCGCTCTTGGGGCGGTCACGCAGGCTCAGGCCGAAGACCTGCGCATCGGTTATCAGAAATACGGCACGCTGGTCTTGCTCAAAGCCAAGGGTTCGCTGGAAAAGCGCCTCGCCGAGCAGGGCGTCAACGTGCAGTGGACCGAATTCCCGGGCGGCCCGCAGCTGCTTGAAGGCCTGAACGTAGGCTCGATCGATTTTGGTGTAACGGGTGAAACACCGCCGGTTTTCGCTCAGGCAGCGGGCGCTGATCTGCTGTATGTCGCCTACGAGCCGCCAGCCCCGACCAGCGAAGCGATTCTGGTGCCCAAAGATTCACCGATCACCTCGGTCAAGGACCTGAAAGGCAAAAAGGTCGTCCTTAACAAAGGCTCGAACGTTCACTACCTGCTGGTGAAAGCGCTGCAAGACGCAGGCCTCAAATACACCGATATCCAGACCGTGTTCCTGCCGCCAGCCGATGCGCGTGCCGCTTTCGAGCGGGGCAGTGTGGACGCCTGGGTTATCTGGGACCCGTACCAGGCTGCGGCTGAACAGCAATTACAGGCGCGCACGTTGAAAGACGGCACCGGCATCGTCGATAACCATCAGTTCTATCTGGCGACCAAACCTTACGCACAGAAGAATCCGAAAGTGATTCAGGCGCTGATCGAAGAAGTCCGCGCGGTTGGCGAGTGGTCCAAGGCTCACCCGGAAGAAGTGACCAAACAAGTCGCGCCGTTGCTGGGCCTGCCAGCTGACATCACCCTGACCTCGGTTAAACGCCAGGGCTACGGTGCGCTGTTCATGACACCGCCGGTCGTGGCAGCGCAGCAGAAAATCGCTGACACGTTCTACCAGCTCAAACTGATTCCCAAGCCGCTCAGCATTGCTGATGTGGTCTGGACGCCACCTGCTGCTGTGGCCCAGGCACAGTGATCAACAGGCCCTTCGAGGAGAAAACTCCATGAGCCTCAGCGCTTCACAACGCATCGTTCATCGGCTGGCACCTTGGGCACTTCCGGTTCTGCTGCTGGCGGTGTGGCAACTGTCGGTCAGCGCCGGCTGGCTGTCCACACGCATACTTCCCGCACCCAGCGCCGTCATCGAGGCAGGCGTCAACCTGGTGGCCAGTGGTGAAATCTGGACACACCTGGCAATCAGCGGCTGGCGCGCCGGGATCGGCTTTGCCATCGGCGGCGGCATCGGGCTGGCGCTCGGCTTCATCACTGGCCTGAGCAAATGGGGCGAGCGCCTGCTGGACAGCTCGGTACAGATGATCCGCAACGTGCCGCACCTGGCGCTGATTCCACTGGTCATCCTGTGGTTCGGCATCGACGAAACCGCCAAGATATTTCTGGTCGCGCTGGGCACCCTGTTTCCTATTTACCTGAACACCTATCACGGCATCCGCAATATCGATCCGGCGCTGGTAGAAATGTCGCGCAGCTATGGCCTGTCAGGCTTCAGTCTGTTTCGGCACGTGATCCTGCCGGGTGCCATGCCCTCGATTCTGGTCGGCGTGCGCTTTGCGCTGGGCTTCATGTGGTTGACGCTGATCGTAGCGGAAACCATTTCGGCCAGCTCGGGTATCGGCTATCTGGCGATGAATGCGCGGGAATTCATGCAAACCGACATCGTGGTACTGGCCATCGTGTTGTACGCCGTCCTCGGCAAGCTGGCCGATCTGGCGGCGCGTGGCCTTGAACGTGTCTGCCTGCGCTGGCATCCGGCCTATCAAACGAGCAAAGGCGGTGCCGCATGACCAGTCTGAAACAACAACCCCCGCACTTGCTGCGCGGTATTCCGCTGGCGGTACAAAACCTGAAAAAGGCTTTTGGTACCCGCGAAGTGCTCAAGGACATCGACCTGCACATTCCGGCCGGTCAGTTCGTCGCCATTGTCGGTCGCAGTGGCTGCGGCAAAAGCACCTTGCTGCGCCTGCTTGCCGGTCTCGACAAACCAACCGAGGGCCAGTTGCTCGCAGGCTCTGCGCCGTTGGACGATGCCCGCGAAGACACGCGCTTGATGTTCCAGGAGGCACGCTTGCTGCCCTGGAAGAAAATTATCGACAACGTCGGCCTGGGCCTCAGTGGCAACTGGCGACCGCAGGCACTCGAAGCGCTTGAGGCCGTCGGGCTCGCTGAACGCGCCAACGAGTGGCCAGCGGCATTGTCCGGCGGCCAGAAGCAACGCGTTGCACTGGCTCGCGCGCTGATTCACAAGCCGCGCCTGTTGCTGCTCGATGAACCACTGGGCGCGCTGGATGCGCTGACACGAATCGAAATGCAGCAACTGATCGAAAAGCTGTGGGGCCAGTACGGCTTCACCGTGCTGCTGGTCACCCACGATGTCAGCGAGGCCGTTGCGATTGCCGACCGCGTGATCCTGATCGAAGAAGGCCAGATAGGCCTGGACCTGTTGGTCGATCTGCCTCGTCCACGCGCCCGCGGCTCGCATCGTCTTGCGGCGCTGGAAGCCGAAGTGCTCAACCGCGTATTGGCCATCCCTGGCTCGCCACCCGACCCCGAACCATTTTCGCCACTGCCCACGCAACTGCGCTGGGCAAATTAACCCTGATCCTCAAAGGAAGACACGCCATGACTATCAAAGCCATCAATGTTCGCAACCAGTTCAAAGGCACCATCAAGGAAATCGTCCACGGCGACGTATTGTCGGAAATCGACGTACAAACCGCCTCGGGCGTCGTGACCTCGGTCATCACCACCCGCTCGGTAAAAGAGCTGGAACTGGTCGTAGGCAGCGAAGTGATTGCCTTCGTGAAATCGACCGAAGTCTCCATCGCCAAGCTGTAAACGATGAGTAAAAAACACCCCGGACGGTCCCGACCCTCCGGGGTTTTTGCTGTTTACCTAGTAGTTTTGCGAGGTAGGCGGTGTAACGGTTTTGCTGGATGCTGAAGGCTGATTCCCTCTGAAGCATCTGGCCATGACTTCTTCAAATCAAACAGTGTTATGCCGCTACAGTTATGACCCGCTGGACCGTCTGGCTTCCAGCATGCCGAATGGCCAGGCGGGTATTCAGCGCTTCTATCAGAAGAACCGTTTGGCGACCGAGATACAGGGCGCGCTACGGCGTACGGTCTTTCAGCATGAAGACCTGTTATTGGCCCAGCAACGGCGTGTTGACGGTGCGCTGGAAACCACACTGTTGGCGACCGATCAGCAGCGTTCTGTCTTGCAGCTTGTGGACAAGGCTGGCACTGAGCCTATTGCTTACAGTCCCTACGGTCACCATCCGACTGAAAGCGGCTTGACCAGTTTGCTGGGGTTCAATGGCGAGCGACGCGATCCGGTGACCGGGCATTATCTGTTGGGGAATGGGTATCGGGCTTATAACCCGGTGCTGATGCGGTTCAATAGCCCGGACAGTTTGAGCCCGTTTGATGAGGGCGGGTTGAATGCGTATGGATATGTGGGTGGGGATCCGGTTGGGTTTGTGGATGAGACGGGGCATATGCCGTTTAAAAAATCCTGGAATAACCTACCAAGGCGCGCGATGCGCAATGCTACGGTGGCTCGTGAAGAAAGCATTAGGCTTTACAGAGCTTGGGACCGTCCGATCAGGCGCAACGTCAAGGCGCTCAATCGAAATACGCCAAGCCCATTAGTAAATGAGCTGGCAGCGATAACAGCACATACCTCAGCAGGCCCTGACTCTCCAATTGCTTCAACCTCAAATTACAGCGCGGGCGCAAGCTCTCCAAGGGGAGCGTCATTGTCCGAACAGGAATTGAAGAATACTCGGGCTAGGGAGACGCTGATTTATTCTAAAACCCAGCTGTTGCCCCCAGATAAATCAAGGCCTCCAGAGCGTTGCAGGGACGAAAAATCGAATAAATCAGCGCCTCCCTAGGCTAAGCTATAGGTTGGCCGATGGTATGTCTGACAGTGAGCATACTGCAAAAAATACTTTAACAATTCGTCAGAACAGGGTGGCGGATGCTAAAAAGATGAAAGAATATTACCGCGGTTCTGATGTTGATTATTTTAAGTTCTTCAAAGACGTTTTAAAGCGCGAGAAGCTTGAGTTAAAAGATTACAGCAAAGCTTTTTATATCAAGCATCCCCATTTCATACGAAACCCTGATCCACCTACTTTGGGGTCAGCTACATAAGTACGATAGATCACGCTTTGGCTATGATCAGTCTCTTCCCCAAAAACACCGGCAAATACAACCCCAAATAAGCATCAAACACCCGCATGCCTTCCTCGGCCATGCGCGGTGTAATTTCATCATGCAACTGAATCGACCGCGCATACACCCGATCCCCCAGTTCCATTGCCAGCGCAAACACGTCCACGTCATCCGGTAGCGCAGGCAACTGGAAGTGGCGATCAAACACCTCGAGCATCAACTGCCCCAGTTCGATGTCGTGCTGGCGGTCGGCCTGGTTGATTTCGGTCAGGCCGTGCTGGGCGAGGATCAGTTGGCGGGCGGCGGCGTCGGCGTTGTAAATGGCGAGCATGCGCAGTTCGACGATGCGTGACAGGTCGCGCCAGGTGGTGAGCTGTTCATGATCGATGGGCGCTTGCAGCGATGCGCGGAAAGCGGCGTGGATGTCGGCGGTCAGTGCTTCAAGCAGCGCCGGAACGCTGGCGAAGAAATGGTACACCGACGAAGGTGGAATACCGGCGCGCTCGGCAACACTGTAGATCGACAGGCTGGCCACCCCTTGCTCGGCAAGCAACGTGCGCGCGGCTTCGAGAATCGAATCGATTCTGGCCTGGCTGCGTGCTTGCGGTTTGCGGGGAGTGGCGGCGCGTGTCATGGGCGTGGCTCTTGATTGGGCTGGCGGCATTGTAAGGGATTCTGATGGAGCGAATCTTGATCGTTCTCGCGCAGAGCTATATGCACGTCTACTTCAGATTCTGGCCGGAGGCCGTGGGAGCGGACTTGTCCGCGATCTGCCGGGAACCGGCAGCAAAGCCGGTGCACACGGTACATCAGGTAAAACCGAGGTCACAGACTTTGGGGCCGCTTCGCAGCCCATCGCGGACAAGTCCGCTCCCACGCCCTCCGGGCAGAAACCGCGTTTTCGGGCTATCCGCATACAAAAACGCCGCAAAGCTTCAGGCTTTGCGGCGTTGTGTATTGCTCAGCCTCAATCAGACCGTATGCAGATACCAGTTGTATTCCAGGTCGGAGATGGAGTGTTCGAACTCTTCCAGCTCGCTTTCCTTACACGCCACGAAGATATCGATGTATTTCGGATCGATGTACTTGGCCATGACCGGGTTGTCGTCCAGCTCGCGCAGGGCGTCGCGCAGGTTATTGGGCAGGCTTTGCTCGTGCTGTTCGTACGAGTTGCCTTCTACCGGAGCGCCCGGTTCGATCTTGTTGACCAGACCGTGATGCACGCCCGCCAGTACCGAAGCCATCACCAGATACGGGTTGGCATCGGCGCCGGCAACGCGGTGTTCGATACGCACGGCATCCGCCGAACCGGTGGGCACGCGGACCGCGACAGTACGGTTGTCCAGGCCCCAGGTCGGCGAATTGGGCACATAGAACTGCGCACCAAAGCGCCGGTACGAATTGACGTTCGGGCACAGGAACGCCATCTGCGCAGGTAGGGTCTCGAGCACACCGCCGATCGCGTGACGCAATGCGGCGTTCTGCTCGGGATCCTCGCTGGTGAAGATGTTCTTGCCATCGCGATCGAGAATCGAGATGTGGACGTGCAGACCATTACCCGCCTGGCCCGGATAGGGCTTGGCCATGAAGGTCGTGTCCATTTCGTGGTCGTAGGCGATGTTCTTGATCAGGCGCTTGAGCAGAACGGCGTAATCGCACGCCTTGATCGCATCGGCAACGTGGTGCAGGTTCACCTCGAACTGCGCCGGGGCGCTTTCCTTGACGATGGCGTCGGCAGGAATGCCTTGCTCCTTCGCACCTTCGAGGATGTCCTGCAGGCAGTCGACATATTCGTCGAGATCGTCGATCAGGTAAACCTGAGTCGAGTGCGGGCGTTTGCCGGAGATCGGCGAGCGCGGCGGCTGCGGACGACCGTTCACGTTCTCCTGATCGATCAGGTAGAACTCCAGCTCGAACGCGGCGCAGATGGTCAGCCCCATTTCATCGAACTTGGCGACGACCTGGCGCAATACTTCACGCGGGTCAGCGAAAAACGGATCGCCTTCGAGCTCGTGCATGGTCATCAGCAATTGCGCGGTAGGGCGCTTCTGCCAAGGCTCGTTGCACAGGGTGTCAGGAATGGGATAACAGATTCGGTCAGCATCGCCGATGTCCAGGCCCAAGCCAGTGCTTTCCACCGTGGAGCCATTGATATCCAGAGCAAATAAAGAGGCAGGCAGGTTGATGCCCTTCTCGTAAACCTTATGGAGGCTGGTGCGTTCGATGCGTTTGCCACGCACCACACCATTCATATCTGCAATCAGAAGGTCAACGTACAGAACCTCAGGATGTTCCTTAAGGAACGCGTTCGCTTCGTTAAGCTGAACGGCACGCGGGGGTACCGACATGATGCAACACCTTTGTTGTTAAAAATATCAATCATCAATGATTGCGGATCTCAGTCAATCCGAAAGCCATGATGAAGTCAATAGAGCCTTTTTTGCCCTAAAACTGCGCCATTTGGCCTTTTTTGCTGCTATTTAGGGCGTTTTTTCCTGTTTTTGGCCGGCGTTAAATGCGCGCTGCCACAGCCTGTCTTCTATCTTTAACGGGTTGTTGTATAAAAAAATGAACGAGGCTAAGCTCGATCGCAACCCATGGCGCAACAACAGCGGGTGTTCGATGTTTCACCGTCCGCCGATCGGCACGCAGATATCCAGCCCGTACAGCGCTCATCATGCCTGTGATATCAGTGCTCGTGGTGTTTTGACGCACATTGCACCATTCCCCGAGCGGCCAGCGGGGCTCGCCTGTTCTACGCTCACTCCTCGACACTATCACTATAGCGGCCATGTCTGTGTGACGGTGGCTGTCTGGAATGTCGAGCCGACAAGTGCCACTTTACCCCTAATCGGCTCCTGCCGAAACGAGTTGTACACCATGACGCCGATGCGTCTAGAAAACGCCTGATCGCGATCAGGACATGAAAACCCTGAGGTATTTATGAGTACCAACCTCGACCAGCTCACCGATTGGTTGAAAGAACACAAGATTACCGAAGTCGAATGCATGATGTCCGACCTCACCGGGATCACTCGCGGCAAGATCTCGCCGACCAACAAATTCATTGCTGAAAAGGGCATGCGTCTGCCCGAAAGCGTTTTGTTGCAAACGGTTACCGGCGACTACGTGGAGGACGAGATCTACTACGAGTTGCTGGACCCGGCGGACATCGACATGATCTGCCGCCCCGACCAGAACGCGGTGTATCTGGTGCCCTGGGCCGTAGAGCCTACCGCGCAGGTGATCCACGACACCTACGACAAGCAAGGCAACCCCATCGAGCTGTCGCCGCGCAATGTGCTGAAGAAGGTCCTCAAGCTCTACGCCGATCAAGGCTGGCAGCCCATTGTGGCGCCGGAGATGGAGTTTTACCTGACCAAGCGCAGCGACGACCCGGATTACCCGTTGCAGCCGCCTATCGGCCGTTCCGGGCGTCCTGAGACCGGGCGTCAGTCGTTCTCGATTGAAGCCGCCAATGAATTCGATCCGCTGTTCGAAGACGTCTACGACTGGTGCGAGCTGCAGAATCTGGATCTGGACACGCTGATTCACGAAGACGGCACGGCGCAGATGGAGATCAACTTCCGTCACGGCGATGCCCTGTCGCTGGCGGACCAGATTCTGGTGTTCAAGCGCACCATGCGTGAGGCCGCGCTCAAGCACAACGTTGCGGCGACCTTCATGGCCAAGCCCATGACCGGCGAGCCTGGCAGCGCAATGCATTTGCACCAGAGCATCATCGACATCGAGACCGGCAAGAACATCTTCTCCAATGAAGACGGGACCATGAGCGAGCTGTTTCTCAACCACGTCGGCGGTTTGCAGAAATTCATCCCCGAGCTGTTGCCGCTGTTCGCGCCCAACGTCAACTCGTTCCGCCGCTTCCTGCCCGACACCTCGGCACCGGTAAACGTCGAATGGGGCGAAGAAAACCGCACCGTCGGCCTGCGGGTGCCGGACGCCGGGCCGCAGAACCGGCGCGTTGAAAACCGCCTGCCGGGTGCCGATGCCAACCCGTATCTGGCCATCGCCGCCAGCCTGCTGTGTGGCTTCATCGGCATGGTCGAAGGCATCAACCCGAGTGCGCCGGTGGTCGGGCGCGGCTACGAGCGTCGCAATCTGCGTTTGCCGTTGACCATCGAAGACGCACTGGAGCGCATGGAAAACAGCAAGACCATCGAGAAGTACCTGGGCAAGAAATTCATCATCGGCTACGTCGCGGTCAAGCGCGCCGAGCATGAAAACTTCAAGCGTGTGATCAGCTCGTGGGAGCGGGAATTCCTGCTCTTCGCCGTCTGATTCCGCAGAGCGCCGCCGAACCTCAGCGCGGCGCTCTGATTACTGACCTGAAACAAAGGAAGTGCTGCATGAGTGCCAACAACAACCCGCAAACCCTCGAATGGCAGACCCTGAGCAGCGAGCACCACCTGGCACCGTTCAGCGACTACAAACAACTGAAAGAAAAAGGCCCGCGCATCATTACCCGCGCCGAGGGCGTTTATCTGTGGGACAGCGAAGGCCATAAAATCCTCGATGGCATGTCCGGTCTGTGGTGCGTGGCCATTGGTTATGGGCGCGAAGAGCTGGCCGATGCGGCCAGCAGACAGATGCGCGAGCTGCCGTATTACAACCTGTTCTTCCAGACCGCCCATCCGCCGGTGCTGGAGCTGGCCAAGGCCATTTCCGAGATCGCTCCGCCGGGCATGAACCATGTGTTCTTCACGGGTTCTGGCTCTGAAGGCAACGACACGATGCTGCGCATGGTTCGCCATTACTGGGCACTGAAAGGCCAGCCGGACAAGAAAACCATCATCAGCCGCGTCAACGGCTATCACGGCTCCACAGTTGCCGGTGCCAGCCTGGGCGGCATGACGTATATGCACGAGCAGGGTGATCTGCCGATTCCGGGCATTGTTCACATTGCGCAGCCCTATTGGTTTGGTGAGGGCGGCGACATGACGCCCGACGAATTCGGCGTGTGGGCTGCCGAGCAACTGGAACAGAAAATCCTCGAACTGGGCGTCGAGAACGTCGGTGCTTTCATCGCCGAACCGATTCAGGGCGCTGGCGGTGTGATTGTTCCGCCCGATTCTTACTGGCCGAAGATCAAGGAGATCCTGGCCCGCTACGACATTCTGTTCGTCGCCGATGAGGTGATCTGTGGTTTCGGGCGCACCAGTGAGTGGTTCGGTAGCGATTTCTATGGTCTCAAACCGCACATGATGACCATCGCCAAAGGGCTTACCTCCGGTTACGTGCCGATGGGCGGCCTGCTGGTGCGTGATGAAATCGTCGCGGTGCTTAACGAGGGCGGCGATTTCAACCATGGATTCACCTATTCAGGGCATCCGGTAGCCGCCGCTGTGGCGCTGGAAAATATTCGTATCCTGCGCGAAGAAAAGATCGTCGAACGGGTCAAGTCGGAAACGGCACCGTATTTGCAGAAGCATTTGCGTGAACTGGACGATCATCCGCTGGTGGGCGAAGTACGTGGCGTCGGGTTACTGGGGGCCATCGAGCTGGTAAAAGACAAAGTCACCCGCGAGCGCTACACCGACAAGGGCGCGGGCATGATCTGTCGAACCTTCTGCTTCGACAATGGCCTGATCATGCGCGCCGTGGGCGACACGATGATCATTGCGCCGCCACTGGTGATCAGTTTTGCGGAAATCGATGAGCTGGTGGATAAAGCCCGCAAGTGCCTCGATCTGACGCTGGCGGCCTTGCAGGGCTGAATCTGTAGAAAGTGTGGGGATGTGCGTTGTTTAACAAGGGGTAGCTTGAAAGCCTGCCCTGGAACTTGCCAGACTAATGGCTACAAGCCGCTAACCGACGGTCAGTGATAAAAATACAGTGGAGCTACGCATGAAAAAATTTGGCAAGACCCTTCTCGCGCTGTCCCTGATGGGCGTCGTGGCTACCGCTGCGCAGGCCGATGACAAAGTGCTGCACGTCTACAACTGGTCCGATTACATCGCGCCGGACACCGTTGCCAAATTCGAGAAAGAATCGGGCATCAAGGTGGTTTACGACGTTTTCGACAGCAACGAGACGCTGGAAGCCAAATTGCTGGCCGGCAAGTCCGGTTATGACATCGTCGTACCGTCCAACAACTTTCTCGCCAAGCAGATCAAGGCCGGTGTTTATCAGGAGCTGGACAAGTCCAAACTGCCGGACTGGAAGAACCTGAACGAATCGCTGCTCAAGGCCGTATCGGTCAGCGACCCGGACAACAAGCACGCTTTCCCGTACATGTGGGGCTCGATCGGTATCGGCATCAACCCGGACAAGGTCAAGGCCGCGCTGGGTGCGGATACGCCGGTCAACTCGTGGGACTTGCTGTTCAAGCCGGAGAACGCTGCCAAGCTGAAGTCGTGCGGCATCAGCTTCCTTGATTCGCCAACGGAAATGCTGCCGATTGCGTTGCATTACCTGGGCTACCCGACCGACTCTCAGGACAAGAAGCAGCTCGCCGAAGCGGAAGCGCTGTTCCTGAAGATTCGTCCGTCGATTGGCTATTTCCACTCGTCCAAGTACATCTCGGACCTGGCCAACGGCAACATCTGTGTCGCGGTCGGCTATTCGGGTGATATCTACCAGGCCAAGTCGCGCGCCTCAGAGGCCGGTGGCAAGGTCAAAGTCGCTTACAACATTCCGAAAGAAGGGGCTGGCAGCTTCTACGACATGGTCGCCATCCCCAAGGATGCCGAAAACGTCGAGGGTGCCTACAAGTTCATGACCTTCCTGATGAAGCCGGAAATCATGGCTGAAATCACCAACGCCGTGCGTTTCCCGAATGGTAACGCGGCAGCGACAGCGCTGGTCGACAAGGAAATCACCAGTGACCCGGGCGTTTACCCGCCTGCCGACGTTCAGTCCAAACTGTATGCCATTGCGGACTTGCCGGCGGCGACCCAGCGGATCATGACCCGTAGCTGGACCAAGATTAAGTCAGGTAAATAAGCCTGTCATGAAACCTGTGGATGCTGCGTAGCCTTGGCCGCGCAGCCTCCGGCAGACAGGAATATTGCCTAAACCTTTGCTGGTTGCACTCATAGGCGGTAAGTTGCGCGCCGGTTTGGTTTTCCGGACGCCCTCCGGCGCTCAGGCCCCTCTGTTAAAAGGACTCATTCTTTGTCTATTTCTATTCTTTCCAAAGCCTTGCTGGCGGCTGCCGGGCTGACACTGACCCTCAGTGCTCAGGCTGAATCCACTGTGCATATTTATAACTGGTCCGATTACATCGGCAAGACCACCCTGGCGGACTTCGAAGCCACCACCGGCATCAAGCCGATGTACGACGTGTTCGACTCCAACGAAACCCTGGAAGCCAAGTTGCTGGCCGGGCGCACCGGTTACGACGTGGTCGTGCCGTCCAACCACTTCCTCGGCAAGCAGATCAAGGCGGGCGCGTTCCAGAAGCTCGACAAATCGCTGCTGCCCAACTACAAAAACCTCGACCCTGCGCTGCTCAAGCGTCTGGAGAAAAACGATCCGGGCAACCAGTACGCCGTGCCGTACCTGTGGGGCACCAACGGCATCGGTTACAACGTCGACAAGGTCAAAGCCGTATTGGGCGTCGACAAGATCGACTCCTGGTCGGTGCTGTTCGAACCCGAGAACATCAAGAAGCTGTCGAGTTGCGGCGTAGCGTTCCTTGATTCCGCCGATGAAATGCTGCCAGCCATGCTCAACTACCTCGGGCTGGACCCCAACAGCACCAAGGAAGCCGATTACAAGAAGGCCGAAGCCAAACTCATGGCGATTCGTCCTTACGTGACCTATTTCCACTCGTCCAAATACATCACTGATCTGGCCAACGGCGACATCTGCGTTGCGGCGGGTTTTTCGGGTGACGTGTTCCAGGCCAAGTCCCGCGCCGAAGAAGCAGGCAAAGGCGTGAAGCTCGCGTACAGCATTCCGAAAGAGGGCGGTAACCTGTGGTTCGACATGCTGGCCATTCCGGCTGATTCGAAAAACATAAAGGAAGCCAGCGCCTTCATCAACTACATGCTTGACCCCAAGGTGATCGCCAAGGTCAGCGATGAAGTCGGCTATGCCAACCCCAATCCCGCCTCCGGCGAGTTCATGGATCAAAGCATCCGTACCGACCAGGCCGTCTACCCGCCACAGGAAGTGCTGGACCGGCTGTTCGTGAACAGCGAGTTGCCACCCAAGGTGCAACGTCTCATGACCCGCAGCTGGACCAAGGTCAAGTCGGGCAAATAACTTTTCAGCACCCGGTCGTTTTGGCCGGGTTGCCTACCTGTTGGGAGTTTCACCCATGGCAGTTGCCTCCGGCGCCTACAAGAAAGCCATCGAAGGCGGTCAGCAACCCAAAGAGGTGCTGGTCAGGATCGATCGGGTCACCAAGAAGTTCGACGAGACGATTGCGGTGGACGACGTGTCCCTGCAAATCAACAAGGGTGAGATTTTTGCCCTGCTCGGCGGCTCGGGCTCCGGCAAGTCGACGCTGCTGCGCATGCTGGCCGGTTTCGAGCGTCCGACCGAGGGGCGTATCTACCTCGACGGCGTCGACATCACTGACATGCCGCCGTACGAACGTCCGATCAACATGATGTTCCAGTCCTACGCACTGTTTCCGCACATGACCGTGGCCGACAACATCGCCTTCGGTCTCAAGCAGGACAAACTCGCCAAGTCGGAAATCGAAGCGCGCGTGGCGGAAATGCTCAAGCTGGTGCAGATGACCCAGTACGCCAAGCGCAAGCCGCATCAGCTTTCCGGTGGTCAACGCCAGCGTGTGGCCCTAGCTCGCTCCCTGGCCAAGAAACCCAAGCTGCTGCTGCTCGATGAACCGATGGGCGCGCTGGACAAGAAACTGCGCTCGCAGATGCAACTGGAGCTGGTGGAGATCATCGAGCGCGTTGGCGTGACCTGCGTGATGGTGACTCACGATCAGGAAGAGGCCATGACCATGGCCGAGCGCATCGCGATCATGCACCTGGGCTGGATCGCGCAGATTGGCAGCCCGATCGACATCTACGAAACCCCGACCAGCCGTCTGGTCTGCGAGTTCATCGGCAGCGTCAACCTGTTCGAGGGCGAAGTGATCGAGGACATGGAAGGCCATGCGCTGATCCGCAGCCCGGAGCTGGAGCGCAACATCTATGTCGGCCACGGCGTCAGTACGTCAGTGGAAGACAAGCACATCACCTACGCCCTGCGCCCGGAAAAGCTGCTGGTCACCACCGAGCAGCCGGCCTTCGAATACAATTGGTCACGCGGCAAGGTCCACGACATTGCTTATCTGGGCGGCCATTCGGTGTTCTACGTCGAGTTGCCGGGCGGCAAACTGGTGCAGTCGTTCGTTGCGAACGCCGAGCGTCAGGGCGCGCGACCTACCTGGGGCGATGAAGTCTACGTCTGGTGGGAAGACGACAGCGGCGTGGTACTGCGCTCATGAAAATACGCAAGATCAAGCGCGCGTTCGAGCGCATAAAGCCCACCGGGCGGCAGATGGTCATCGGCGTGCCGTTCCTCTGGCTGTTCCTGTTCTTTGCCTTGCCGTTTTTGATTGTGCTCAAGATCAGCTTCGCCGAAGCCGACGTCGCGATCCCGCCGTACACCGAGATCTTCAGCTACGCCGACGAAAAGCTGCAGATGGCCCTGAATTTCGCCAACTACACCTTGCTCAGCGGCGATGACCTGTACGTTTCGGCGTATCTGGGCTCGCTGAAAATGGCCTTCATCAGCACCTTGCTGTGCCTGTTGATCGGTTATCCGATGGCCTACGCCATCGCTAGCGCCCGCAAAGACCTGCAAACCGTGTTGTTGCTGCTGATCATGATGCCGACCTGGACCGCGATCCTGATCCGCGTCTATGCGTGGATGGGCATTCTCAGCAATAACGGCCTGCTCAATGCCTTCCTGATGTGGCTGGGCCTGATCGACGCGCCATTGCAGATCCTCAATACCAACCTGGCGGTGTACATCGGCGTGGTCTATTCCTACCTGCCGTTCATGATCCTGCCGCTGTACGCCAACCTCGTGAAGCACGATACCAGCCTGCTGGAAGCCGCGTCCGACCTGGGCTCCAGCACCTTCAACAGCTTCTGGAAAATCACCGTGCCGCTGTCCAAGAACGGCGTGATCGCTGGCTGCATGCTGGTGTTCATCCCGGTGGTCGGTGAATTCGTGATTCCCGAGCTGCTCGGTGGCCCGGAAACCCTGATGATCGGCCGAGTGCTGTGGCAGGAATTCTTCAATAACCGTGACTGGCCCGTGGCTTCGGCGCTGGCGGTCATTATGCTGCTGGTGCTGATCGTGCCCATTATCCTGTTCAACCGCAGTCAGGCTAAAGAACTGGAGGGCAAGGCATGAACCGCTTTCGATTCTCGAACCTGATGCTGGTCCTGGGTTTGCTGTTCATCTACGCGCCGATGGTGATTCTGGTCATCTACTCGTTCAACGCCTCGCAACTGGTAACGGTCTGGGGTGGCTGGTCGGTCAAGTGGTATGTCGGCCTGCTGGACAACTCGCAACTGATGGGCTCAGTGATGCGCTCGCTGGAAATCGCCTGTTACACCGCCGTCGCGGCGGTGGCACTGGGCACGATGGCAGCGTTTGTCCTGACCCGCATCAGCCGCTTCAAGGGCCGGACGTTCTTTGGCGGGCTGGTCACGGCGCCGCTGGTGATGCCGGAAGTGATCACCGGTCTGTCGCTGTTGCTGCTGTTCGTAGCCATGGCGCAGATGATCGGCTGGCCGCAGGAACGCGGCATCATGACCATCTGGATCGCCCACACGACGTTTTGCGCGGCCTACGTGGCGGTGGTGGTATCGGCGCGCCTGCGCGAGCTGGACCTGTCGATCGAAGAAGCCGCAATGGACCTGGGCGCGCGTCCGTGGAAGGTGTTCCTGCTGATCACCATTCCGATGATTGCACCGTCGCTGGCAGCCGGGGGCATGATGTCGTTTGCGCTGTCGCTGGACGACCTGGTGCTCGCCAGTTTCGTTTCCGGGCCGGGCTCGACAACCTTGCCGATGGAAGTGTTCTCCGCCGTGCGCCTGGGCGTGAAGCCTGAAATCAACGCCGTCGCGAGCCTGATCCTGCTGGCCGTGTCACTGGCAACCTTCCTGGTCTGGTTCTTTACCCGCCGCGCGGAAAACAACCGCAAACGCGCGATCCAGCAAGCCATCGAAGAAAGCGCCGCAGACGGCTGGAAGCAGCCCGACCCAAGGCGTGCGCCAGCAGCGTGAGGACCTTCGTGCGTGATACGCAAGTCCGCTCTTGATTCTGCCCGCAGGGCGTGGGAGCGGGCCGGGCGACGCTTCGCTTGCTCGCGAACTGCCGGGGACCGGCAGCAAGGTCAGTGCGCGTGTTCAATCAGATGCAACCTGGTTAGCAGGTTTTGCTGCCGGTCCCCGGCAGTTCGCGGACAAGTCCGCTCCCACAAGGAATTGTGGTGATCGCTACTCCCCCGGCACCAACCGCAAAACCCCTTCCGTATGCTCCGCTACATCCTTTTCGCTAAAGCGCTGCGGCAGGTACTCGCCTTTCACGAACGCCTTGGCCTGATCCGAGTAATGCTTGTCGAACGCTACGCCGCTCTGGCCGACCGGGTTAATGCCCAGGCTGTGGGCCGGGTCGGCGAAGTCAATCAGGCGGCGGGTCGAGGGGCCGTAGCCAACAGGCCATGGGGCAGGGCGGATGCTGGAGGACAGGTTGTTCGGCACTTCATGGGTGCCCGGCGCCGCGTAAGGGCCGACGTTGAAGATTTTACCCAGTGGCGGCTGTGAGCCCATCGGGTGGCTTTGGGTGAGGGTGTGAGCCCTGCCCCAGACCCATTCATCCGGGTTGTTGCCGTACAGCGACTTGAGGTGCGAAACGCTGGCCCGCCAGGCGACCTTGACGGTGTTGGCGCGGCTCTCTTCGTGCGGCGAGTTGCGGTTGTTCCACCACGGCGAATCGGCATCGGCGGCCAGGCGCGGCAAGGCAGAGTCCAGGACACGTGATGACAGCAGGGTTTCGAAAAAGGCATCGCCCAGCTCGTCGTGAAAGGTCTCTTCAGTCAAATCGAACAGGAACTGGGTGAACAACGTGGCACCGACCGAATCGACCGGGTAATCGCCTTTCCAGTTGGCCAGTCGCTCGACCAGCGCTTGCTCGTCCGGGTCGCTGACGACGCTGCGCAGCACCGGTATCAACGGTTTGAGAATGCTCGGTGCGTAATCGGTCCGGGTTTCCAGCTGCAAGGCTTTATTGGCGTTCAGGTCCCATTTCACCGTTGAATCGCTCAACTGGCGGTACAGTTCCTGGCCACGTTCGGCCGGGTTGTAGTAGCCCGGAATCGGCATGCCGGTCGGCGATTCTGGCTGGAAGTTGGCGGACACAATGTAACCCCGCGCCGGGTTTTCTTCGTGCGGGTTGGCGCTGAACGGATAGAAGCCGAGCTTATCGGCCTGCGCCGTGCTGCCATCCAGAATGAAGGCCGGGTTGACGCCTTCCGGGCGGATCGGCAACTGCGCCGCTGCCCACCAGCCAATGTCGCCGTTGGCGTTGGCCCAGACAATATTAACGCCCGGCGACTGAATCTTTTCGGCAGCGCTGCGCATCTTGCCCAGCGTGTCGGCGCGATTGGCCTCGTAGAGACCATCGAGCACCGGGTTGGCGGACATCAGGAATGACCACCACATCGCGATGGGTGCCTTACCGGCGTTCTTGCCCACCACGTTGTTGACGATCGGGCCGTGCGGTGATTCAAGCAGCGTAAGGCTGATCGGGGCCTGGCCTTTCACCGCGATCTGCTGCTCGGTTCGGGTCATGTCCACCCATTGGCCGTGATACCAGACCTGATTCGGATTCTCGGGATTGGTCTTTTCGGCGATCAGGTCCACGTCGTCATTCTGGAACATGGTCAGGCTCCAGCCGAAATCCATGTTGTGGCCCAGGAATGCGAACGGGTTGAGCGCCGGAAAGTGCCCGTACAGCTCGAAACCCGGCGCGGATAATTGGGCTTCGTACCACACCGACGGTACCGAGAAGCGGATATGCGGATCACCGGCGAGGATCGGTTTGCCGCTTTGCGTCCGGCTGCCGGAAATCACCCAGGCATTGCTGCCCTCGAATTGCGGCAGGCCGGCGTCTTCAAGCGCCTTGTGGCTCAACTGTGCCAACTGATTCAGGCTTTTCCAGTCAGCGCTGACCAGTGCCGGTTTCGAGTCGAGCACGCCGTCCGGGTGCCAGTCCAGATCAAATACCTGCAAATACTGCGGACCCAACTGATCGCGCACGTAGGTCAGCAGCGGTTCAGTCCTGAAGGCTGCCGCAAAGCTGTATGCCAGATAGCCGCCGACGCTGAGCGTGTCCTCGGCAGTGAAGCGCCGTCTCGGGATGCCCAGCACGTCGAATTCGATGGGTTTGGCGTGGGTGTCCTGATACTGGTTGATGCCATCGATGTAGGCTTCCAGCGCTTTCCAGGTGGGAGAGTTTTTGTCCTGACGGGCGACATAGGCATCAGCGTGCTCACGAATGCGCAGGCTGCGAAACAGGGTGTCGGTCTCGATCAGATTCGGACCAAGGATTTCGGCAAGCTCGCCGCGCGCCAGACGGCGCAGCATTTCCATCTGGAACAGCCGGTCCTGAGCGTGGGCGTAACCCAGCGCCCGATACAGGTCCGCTTCGTTTTCAGCCCGTATGTGCGGGACGCCGCGGTCGTCGTAACGCAGGGTGACCGGCGCCTGAAGACGGCTCATCGAGATCTCGCCATCACGTACTGGCTGCTTGCTGTTGATGTACCAGCCAGCGCCGCCGGCAAGAATGGCGAGAATGATGGCAAGAATGACGAGGCTGCGTTTCATGCGATTTCTCTGTGTGTAACGTGGTGAATGGCGTGAGGCATGGGTGCAGGCTATGGTTGTGCAATACGGCAACGGACTGGCGCGACGCTCGGGCAATACAGCGCAAAAGCCTACCGCGATTGAGTACAGAGCCAACATGAAGATCGTGTTAGTTGCCGCACGGGCCCGTGCCGACAGACTCATTCATGACTCAAGTGTGCAATTGCGGCGGCGCAGCTTGCCATGCCGGAGCATACAGAAGAATATCGTTACACAATTTTACTCACCGTTTGCCGGAATCTGGAAGCCACATGTCCGCCACGTTCGACCCCGATAAACTGCGCGCCAGCCTGCTGCCGCTGAATATCACCGATCCGCTTTCCATGGACGGGCTGGCCTATCAGCGCTTCTATGGTCTTGCCGGACTGGGCGGCGAAAGCGTCATACGCAGTTGGCTGGGGCGTCTCGACGTCGCGGGCTACGAGATTGTGGGCCAGGTGTGGCTGCCCGACAGCCCGGTTGCCACGCTGTTCTTGTTTCACGGTTTTTACGACCACATGGGGCTGTACCGGCATGTGATCGAGTGGGCGCTGGACCAAGGGTTTGCGGTCATCGCCTGCGACCTGCCGGGGCATGGGCTGTCCAGCGGCAATCGGGCCAGTATCAATGATTTCGCCGAGTATCAGGTGGTGTTGCAACGCCTGCTGCACGAAGCCGAAGGGCTTGGATTGCCGCATCCCTGGCACCTTTGCGGGCAGAGCATGGGCGGTGCGATCGTCACGGATCATCTGCTTTATCACGGTACTGACACGCCGGCGCAAGGTGAAGTGATCCTGCTGGCGCCACTGGTCAGGCCAAGAGCCTGGGGCTGGTCGCGTGTCAGTTATCACCTGCTTCGGCCATTCGTGAACGGCATCGCCCGTCGTTTCACAGAAAACTCCAATGCCCCGGCGTTCCTGCCTTTTCTGCTGGCAGACCCCTTACAGCCCAATCGTCTGCCAACCGCGTGGGTGGGAGCGCTGGAAAAGTGGGTCAGGCGTATTGAAGGCGCGCCCCGCAGCCAGCGCAGCCCGATCATCGTTCAGGGAGAAGCCGACATGACGGTCGACTGGTCGCATAACCTGACGGTCTTGAAAGACAAATTCAGCCAGCCGCAAATCCTCATGCTGGGCCATGCTCGCCATCACCTGGCGAATGAATCGCCGGAAATGCGCGAGCGCTATCTGGACTTTCTTTCCGCACGAATGCGTTAAGGTCTCAGACCTTGCCAGCCTGCAACGCCTTGACCTGTCGGCGCAGGCGAAAGTTATCGACGGTCAGCACCACCACCACCATCAGCGTGCCGAGGACGGCGAAGGCATCCTGGCCCAGAGAACTCCAGAACAGCCAGGCGAAGAAAGCCATGGCGACCGCGGTGGCGAGCAGGGCGATAGAGTCTTTCATACGATAGTGTCCATTCTTTTGAACTCCGGCGCTTTGTAGCCTGAAGGGGTTTTACTGCCCCGGGTTCAAACTCGACGCACTTTGTCCGACTGCCAGCCCCGCACGAATCGCGGCCAGTGCGGCTTGATAATAGGCTTTGCCTTCCGGCGACTCGGCGAAGGTCGAGAACTCTTCAAGCTCCGGGTCGGACAGGTCGCGGTAGACGTACAGCAACGTGTTGTTCAGGTCGGCGCTGATCTGCGCCATGAGGCGTTCGCGCTGGCCTTCGAGCATGCCCTGCGCCTGACCGCCGCCCAGCAGCCCGGGAATCATCTGACTCAGGCTGTCGGCCGCAACGCCTGCAATGGCCAGGCTGACCTCGGCACCGGCCTCTTTGGCAGGAAGCGCCTGGGCCAGGTGACCGATCAGCAACTGGCGTGTTGCATCCGCTTCCATGTGCGGGATGCCTTGGGCGTGCTTGGCCAGTTGATCGGCGCGTGTGGCAGTCAGCTCGGCGTTGACGATCTTGCGGCCGAGCGGCGACTGGAAGAACTGCAGCGCCGGAGCAGGGTCTTTTAGGCTGTCGCGCAGACGCTTTGCTGCGCGTTGATCCATGGCTTGGGGGGCGAAGCGCTGATTGCTGTTGCTGACCAGCGCCTGATAAACCGCAGGCGGCAGGTTGCTGCTGTAGCGTTGCTGGGCAGCCTTGAGGGCATCGTTGAAATGCGCGCGTTGTTCCGGCCAGCCTGCGGCCTTGTACAACTGGTCGTAGCCGTCTGCCCAGGCAGGCATGGTGCAGAATATCAACAGCAAAACAAACAAACGACGCATTGGGGACTCCTGTCGGCAGACAGCTATTCTCCCGGTGTTAGCGTGGATTTGTCGAGTTATGACTGTCCTCCACGAATGAAATCTCGCGCAGATGACGCTGTGCATGCAAGCCGCTGTCGGATTTCAGGGCTTATGGATACTATGCACGCCATGCGCATACCCTCTGACCACCCATTACTGCTGCGAATCGTCGACGACCTAGCCGCCAATGGCTGGTCGCAGCAGAATATTTTCCTGCCCGAAGCTCTGACCCTGGAGCTGGAACAGGAATGCCGCAAACGCGCTGCCGAGGGCGAACTTGAGCCTGCGGGTGTTGGCAGAGGGCCGGCACTGGAAGTCCGCGAGGGCATTAGGGGTGATCGCATTCAGTGGCTGGAAGCGGGGCAGGTGCAGTGCTGCGACAGCTATCTGGAACTGATGGACAGCTTGCGCGAGGCACTCAATCGCGGCCTGTTTCTGGGGCTCGATGATTATGAAAGCCACTTTGCGCTTTACCCGCCGGGGGCTTTCTATCTTCGGCACGTGGACCGCTTTCGCGACGACGACAAGCGCATGGTGTCAGCGGTGCTCTACCTCAATAATGCCTGGTTGCCGGAGCATGGCGGTCAATTGCGCATGTACCTCAAGGATGACTTGGCGTATGACGTCCAGCCCACAGGCGGGTGTCTGGTGGTTTTCCTTTCCGGTGATATCCCCCACGAAGTCATGCCCGCGACCCGCGATCGGCTCTCGTTGACCGGCTGGTTCCGGCGTCGTGGCAACGATCTGTTTCAGTGATATGCCCGTCCGTCTCATGAAAACTGTTTCATGAACGAAGCCCGCTATTGCGCCTGCCAGCGGGCTATCGTGAGAATCCATGAACCGGGAGTTCTAGTGCCGGTCGGACTTATGTCAATTGAATCTGGATCTGGAGCAATCAATGAAATCCTTATTTTCTGGAGCGGTGGTGGCTGGCCTGTTGCTGAGCGCATCCATGCTGGTCAGCGCCGACGACATGCCGCGCACCGCATCGCCCGAAGGGGCTGAGGTGTACATCATTTCGCCCAGTGATGGTGAGACGGTGACGTCGCCGTTCAAGGTTCAATTCGGCCTTAAAGGTATGGGTGTTGCGCCAGCCGGTGTGGACGTTCCCGAGACCGGTCACCATCACCTGCTGATTGATGTGAAAGACCAGCCCGCTGCGAATATGCCGTTGCCGGTCAGCGACCACATCCGCCACTTCGGCAAAGGCCAGACCGAAACCGAAATCAACCTGCCGCCAGGCCAGCACACCCTGCAACTGCTGATGGGCGACAAAGGCCACATGCCGCTGAACCCATCGGTCGAGTCGAAGAAGATCACGATCAATGTGAAGTAGGTATTTGATTTCACGTGCCGGGGTTTGACGCGGAGCGTCACGCAAGGCGTTCCCACGCTGGAGCGCTCATCGTTATGCACAAGTCTGCTTTTGATTCTGGCCGAAGGCCGTGGGAGCGAACTTGTTCGCGAAGGGGCCCATGTAGTCGAAGAAGATGCATCGTCTGACGCACCGTCTTCGCGGACAAGTCCGCTCCTACATGTCGCACGGTCCGCTTCCACGCCCTTTGGGCAGAATCAGAAGCAGACTCAGTCAATTATCGTGCGACGCCCCGCGTCGGCATGCCGTTCTGGACGCTCTGCGCGGTCAGATCAGAACAACACGCGGCTGCGGATAGTGCCTTTGATGTGCTGCAGCTTGGCCTGGGCCAAATCCGAGTATTCGGCGTCGACGTCGATGACCACGTAGCCGACCTTCTCGTTGGTCTGCAGGAACTGACCGGAGATGTTGATGCCGTTTTCGGCGAAGACCTTGTTGATCTCGCTGAGTACGCCCGGGATGTTTTCGTGGATGTGCAGCAGGCGGTGTTTGCCTGGGTGCGCAGGCAGCGCCACTTCCGGGAAGTTGACCGAGGACACCGACGTACCGTTGTCGCTGTACTTGACCAGCTTTTCTGCCACTTCCAGGCCAATATTGGCCTGCGCCTCGGCAGTGGAACCACCGATGTGCGGGGTCAGGATCACGTTGTCCAGGCCACGCAGCGGGCTTTCGAAGATATCGTCATTCGAGCGAGGCTCGACCGGGAACACGTCGATGGCGGCGCCGATCAGGTGCTTGTCCTTGATCGCGTCAGCCAGGGCGTCCAGCTCGACAACCGTACCGCGAGCGGCGTTGATCAGGATGCTGCCCTTTCTCATCGCACGGATTTCTTTTTCGCCGATCATCCACTGGGTTTCGGTGGTTTCCGGAACGTGCAGGGTGACGATGTCAGACATGCCCAGCAGCTCGTTCAGGCTGGAAACCTGGGTGGCGTTGCCCAGCGGCAGTTTGGTCAGCGTGTCGTAGAAGTACACCTGCATGCCCAAGCCTTCAGCCAGAACCGACAATTGCGTACCAATCGAGCCGTAGCCGATGATGCCGAGCTTCTTGCCACGGATCTCGAAGGAATTGGCCGCGCTTTTGATCCAGCCGCCACGGTGGCAGGAAGCGTTCTTCTCGGGGATACCGCGCAGCAGCAGGATCGCTTCGGCCAGCACCAGTTCGGCGACCGAACGGGTGTTGGAGTACGGCGCATTGAACACCGCGATACCGCGCTCGCGCGCTGCGTTCAGATCAACCTGATTGGTGCCGATGCAGAAGCAGCCGACCGCGACCAGCTTTTTGGCGCTGTCGAACAGCTCTTCGGTCAACTGGGTGCGGGAACGGATGCCAATGAAATGAGCGTCGGCGATCTTTTCCTTCAGTTCGGCTTCCGGCAGAGACTTGGTGTGGTACTCGATGCTGGTGTAGCCGGCTGCCTTGAGGACGTCGACAGCGGACTGATGAACGCCTTCGAGAAGAAGGAACTTGATCTTGCTCTTGTCGAGGGAAGTCTTGCTCATCTGCTTAAACCTGTGTCCCGGAGAAAATGGCAGGGGGTGGCCGGATCGGCGCTGGGCACGATTCACGGGGGGCGTATGCTAGCATAC